>NZ_JBVVOU010000017.1:0-175005 GCF_055807635.1 Bradyrhizobium sp. Kon56
CATCTCGCTGAGGAACCACGGATCGATCTTGCAGGAATTGAAGATCTCCTCGTCCGACCAGCCGAGCCGCATCGCCTGCGCGACCTGGAGCAGCCGGTTCGGTGTCGGCGTGCCCAGCGCAGCGCGGATCGCATTCTTGTCGTCGTCGCGGCCGAGGCCTTCGATCTCGATCTCGTCAAGTCCGGTGAGGCCGGTCTCGAGCCCGCGCAATGCTTTCTGAAGGCTTTCCTGGAAGGTGCGGCCGATCGCCATGACTTCGCCGACCGACTTCATCGACGTAGTCAGCGTGGTGGAGGCACCGGGGAATTTCTCGAAAGCGAAACGCGGCACCTTGGTGACGACATAGTCGATCGTCGGCTCGAACGAGGCCGGCGTGGCGCCGCCGGTGATGTCGTTGGCGATTTCGTCGAGCGTGTAGCCGACCGCAAGCTTGGCGGCGACCTTTGCGATCGGAAAGCCGGTGGCTTTCGAAGCCAGGGCGGAGGAACGCGACACGCGCGGGTTCATCTCGATGACGACCATGCGGCCGTCCTCGGGATTGACGCCGAACTGCACGTTGGAGCCGCCGGTCTCGACGCCGATCTCGCGCAGCACCGCCAGCGAGGCGTCGCGCATGATCTGGTATTCCTTGTCGGTCAGCGTCAGCGCCGGCGCCACCGTGATGGAATCGCCGGTGTGAACGCCCATCGGATCGAGGTTCTCGATCGAGCAGACGATGATGCAATTGTCGTTCTTGTCGCGCACCACCTCCATCTCGTACTCTTTCCAGCCGAGCACGGATTCTTCGATCAGCACTTCGTTGGTGGGAGACGCATCCAGGCCGCGCTCGATGATGTCGAGGAACTCTTCCTTGTTGTAGGCAATGCCACCGCCGGTGCCGCCCATGGTGAAGGAGGGGCGGATGATCGCGGGCAGGCCGATCTCGGACAGCGCCATCAGCGCCTGGCCAAGCGCATATTCCTGGTAGCGCTTGCGGCGGTCGCTTTCGCCGAGTGTCCATTGCCGCTCGAGCTCTTCGAGTGCAGCGCCCGATGCCTTGGCGCGTTCGGCCTGGTACTTGTCGCGGAAGGACTTCTTCAGGGCGGAGGCGTTGGCGAGCCGCGACTTAGGCGTCTCGAGCCCGATCTTGGTCATGGCCTCGCGGAACAGCTGGCGGTCCTCGGCCTTGTCGATCGCGTCCGCGGTGGCCCCGATCATCTCGACGTCGAACTTGTCGAGCGTGCCTTGCTGGCGCAGCGACAGCGCGCAGTTCAGCGCGGTCTGTCCGCCCATGGTCGGCAGCAGCGCGAAGCCGCCGGGAATGACGTGACGTTCCTTCTCGATGATTTTCGCGACGATCTCTGGCGTGATCGGCTCGATATAGGTCGCATCAGCCAATTCCGGATCGGTCATGATGGTGGCCGGATTGGAATTGACGAGGACGATGCGATAGCCCTCTTCCTTCAGCGTCTTCACCGCCTGGGTGCCCGAATAGTCGAACTCGCAGGCCTGGCCGATCACGATGGGACCGGCGCCGATGATCAGGATGGTGGTGATGTCTGTACGTTTGGGCATCAACTCTCGCCGAAGTGGAATTTGGGCACAAAAAAAGGGCGCGCCTGCTGCGCGTCCCTTTGGCCGAGAGCGCGGTGGTCCCCCCTCGCGCGCGGGGTGGGTCTTAGACCAGTTTTCCGGGCGGCGAAACCCCGAAAAACGCCCATCAACCGGCAATTTTGACCGGTTTTGGCCGGGCCTGCCAACCGCGGGCGAGATGGACCAGAAGAGCCGCCGAAACGCTTAATCCGCCGACCCAGCCGAGATCGGCGGGGCTCCACGCCGCAAGCACGGCGCCGCCCAAGGCACCGCCGATCGCAAAGCCGAGATACATGGCCGAGGCGTTGAGCGAGAGCGCGATCATCGAGGCCTGTGGCTCGATCCGGATGATGCTGGCGACCTGGGCCGGGTAGAACGCCCATCCCGAGATGCCCCAGAGGAAGATCGCGCCCAGCACCGCATAATGCGCCTGTCCCGGCATCAGCTTCAGGATCAGCGAATGCAGGATCAGCGCGCTGGCCATGCCGGCAAGTCCGAGACCTGCTGTGGCGAGCGTGCCGAGCCGGTCGGCCATGACGCCACCGAGCATGTTCCCGATCGCGGCGGCGCCGCCGAACACCAGCAGCGCGAGGCTGATCTGCGACGCATCGAATCCAAGGCCGCGCAGCGGGACCGCGAAATAGGTGAAGACGGTGAAGCCACCGAGCGCCCATAAAATCGTGATCAGAAGCGCCGTCAGGACATTGCGGTGACGCGCCACTGCCAGCCGATCGCTGAGCGAGGCCGTGTTGCGTGGCAGGCCGCGGGGCAGACCGAGCAGGAGGCCGGCGAGCGCAACGGCGCCGATCAGGGCGACCATGGCAAAGGTCGCGCGCCAGCCGAGCAGGCTGCCGACGAGATTGCCGAGGGGAACGCCGATGACGGTCGCAACCGTGAGGCCCGAGGTGACCAGCGCCACCGCGCGGCCGCGTCGCTCCGGCGCGGCGACGGCCACGGATACGGCCAGCGCGGTCGGCATGCACAGCCCGGAGCCCAGCGCCATCAGCATGCGCGAGGCCAGCAGCAGGGCGTAATTCGACGCCACCATCGCCGCGAGGTTTCCGGCGATGAAGGTCGATAGCGCCAGGGCCAGCACGGTGCGGCGGTCGATATTGTTCAGTGTCACCGCCAGGATCGGCGAGCCGACCGCATAGGTGAGGGCGTAGGCTGTGACCAACTGGCCGGCGGCGGGGACGGAAATCGCCAGGTCCGTGGCGATCGACGGCAAAAGCCCAGCAATGACAAAGCCTTCCGTGCCGATCGCAAAGGCTGCCAGGGCCAACCAGAATACGCTCATCCGAGAAATCCCTATGTTCAACGTTTATTGAACTATTGATGGGACCGGGTCAGGAGTCAATTGGTTCAAGAACTATTGAACATCCAGGCCATTTCGCTATGATCTTTGGACCATGAGCCGCACCCCACCCCACCCCACCCGCGAGCAGATCGAACTGCCGATGGTTCTGGATTGCCTGAGCGATCCGATCAGATTGGCGATCGTGTACCAGCTCGCGCAGCAGGAACGTGTCAGCGGCGAGCTGTGCTGTGGCGATTTCAACGGGCTCAGCGGCAAGTCGAATCTTGCCTATCACTTCGCCAAGCTGCGCGAATGCGGCCTGATGCAGACCCGCGTCGCCGGCACCAACCGCTTCGTGCGTCTGCGCCGCGAGGATCTGGACGCACGCTTTCCGGGCCTGCTCGATGCCGTCATCACCTCCGCGGCAAAGGATGCCGACCGGCTGCGGCTTGTGTCGGAATGTGAAGTGGTTGAGGCTGATTGAGGATTGGGCGGCCAGTCCCTCTACGCTTGCGCTTCGCTCCAGCTGCGCCGGACACGCTTCGCCCCTGCGGGTCTCGCGTGGCTGCGCCATGCGTAGCCCCGTGAGGGGCGAAGCGTGGAGACCCGGCCTGGATTTGAACCAGGATAAAGAGCGATGCATCGCCCTCGCGTAGACACTTCCGCCACCGGGCCGCGGCGATCATTACCGATCGGGGTGCGACAAGCCACCTCAGGCAGACGTTATGCTTAACGGATCCACCAAGCTCAACGGACCAGCGGCGGCCGCGCGACGAACGTCATGCGCCAGCTATTGTGGCCGATATTGCGGTGAGCGCGCTGGACCGCGAAGCCGGCTGCCTTGAGCTTGGCGGTGATCTCCTCCTCACTGTAGCGCTGTAGCCCGATGCGCGTGCGCAGCTGGCGGTAATCCGACAGTGCGGTGCTGATCAGCCCGATCAGCGCATCTTTCAAAAAGCCGTGACGCAGGCCGAAGCTGAGCAGCGCTGTGACGTCCCTGAACATGCCGACATTGGGCTGGAGGATATCGCCCAGCACGAGCTTGCCCGAGGGCTTCAGGATACGGGAGAAGTTGAGGAGCGCGGCGTCGAGCTCGTCCGGCGTCATGTATTGCGCGACCGAGTTCATTACGACGAGATCGATCGACTGCTCCTGCATCTTGCGCACATCGTCGAGCGAGCGGACGCGAATTTTCGTGTTCGGGGCAAACCGCGCGATCAACCGGCCGCGCACGCCGGGCGCAGGCTCGGCGAGGATCAGCTTGCCGCAGGCCGCCGCGACCTGGCTCGCCGACAGCGCCTCGCCGCAGGCATAGTCGAGCACGGTCGCCTCGGGCGAAGAGATGTAGCCGATGATGTCCCGCGCGATGATCTGGAAGTGCAAGTCGCGATGCAGCTTGCTGACATAGATCGTGTGCGTCGAGTCGTAATAATCGATCCAATCGTCCATGGTCGTCGAGGGCCCCGGCCAAACGGTTCCGTTGCAGGAACCGGCGCTGCCCGCCTGCGTTAGGGGTGCGGCGGCGCGCCGTCAATGTCTGCGTCCTAACAGGAAGGTTTCCCGTGAGCAAAGCTCCACAAAAGGTCTCGCCCGACCTCGACACGCCCACCGATCTGTCGTCCCAGGCGGTCAACAAGGTTTCGGAGGCACTCAACGTGCTTCTGGCCGACGCGTTCGCGCTGTATCTGAAGACCAAGAATTTCCACTGGCACATCAGCGGCCGGCATTTCCGCGACTATCATCTGCTGCTCGACGAGCAGTCCGACCAGATCTTCGCCACCACCGACCAGCTCGCCGAGCGCGTCCGCAAGATCGGCGGCACCACGCTGAAATCGATCGGGCAGATCGCCAAGCTCCAGACCATCAAGGACAACAACGAAGACTATGTCCCGCCGCGCGAGATGCTGCGCGAGCTGATGCAGGACAACAAGCATGTCGCCGCCGCAATGCGCAAGGCGCACGAGGTCTGCGACGACGCCGGCGACGTCGCCAGCGCCAGCATCCTCGAGAACTTCATCGACGAGACCGAGCGCCGCACCTGGTTCCTGTTCGAAGCCACAAGACAGGAAGGCGCGAACGAGGCGTAGGGGCACACTGTCGTAGGGTGGCCAAAGGCGCGCTCTTCGCGCGCCGTGCCCACTATCTCTCCGCAGTTCAAACTGTTTGGTGGGCAGGCTTCGCTTTGCCCACCCTACTGCACCGTCTTTGTAGCTACCGCCACAACCGCATCAACGCCCCGTTCTTGCCCGTCACCGGATCGGCCGGCGGCCGCGCGACGTTTGGAATCGTCTTCAGCGCCTTGGCGTGGTTCTCCGGTGTTGCGCGGGTGACCTCCATCTTCACGCCCGGCGGATAGGCGCCGATCACGCAGAAATCCGCGCTGGCCTTGATGCGTTGGTGACCTGTGCCGGCGGGCAGGATCGCGACGTCGCCGGCCTTGATCTCCAGCTCCTGGCCGTGGTCGCCGCCGAAGCGGACGCGCGCGCTGCCACGCGCAACGCCGAGCACCTCGTGCACCGTTGCGTGATAATGCAGATAATCGAACACGCCATTGCGCCACGTGCCGCCCCAGCCGTTCGCTTCGAACAAGCGTTCGATCGTCTCTTCCGGCTGTCTGGAATCGAGCTTCACCGCGGCCTGGTAGACCAGGAAGGGGAGGATATTGTTGGGCACGAGCCCGTCATCCTCAAATACGATGGCGAGCGGCTCGGCATTGTCGCGGACGACAGACATAAGAGGCTCCTGCGTGAGCGTAGCAGTGATCAACGAAGGGAGTTAAGCGGCGTTCCTCGTTCCGCTGTCATTCCGGGTTCGCGCTGCGCTGCGCCCGGAACGACAAGAGCCCGGGCGAAGGCCCGGGCTCGATGTCGTCAAAGCAGTTGCAGGAGAGCGCGCGCCCTACACGCTCTTGTTCTGCCGCATCAGATCGGCAAAGCGCTGGAACAGATAGTGCGAGTCGCGCGGACCCGGTGAGGCCTCGGGGTGGTACTGCACCGAGAACACCGGCTTGCCGTCGAGCTGGATGCCGCAATTGGAGCCGTCGAACAGCGAGATGTGGGTCTGCGTCGCGCCCGTCGGCAGGGTGCTCTCGTCGACGGCAAAGCCGTGGTTCATCGAGGTGATCTCGACCTTGCCGGTGGTCTCGTCCTTCACGGGATGATTGGCGCCGTGATGGCCCTGGTGCATCTTCTTGGTCTTGGCGCCGACGGCGAGGCCGAGCATCTGATGGCCAAGGCAAATTCCGAATGTCGGCGTGCCCGACTTGATCACGTCCTGGATCACGGGCACGGCATATTTGCCGGTCGCGGCCGGATCGCCGGGACCGTTCGACAGGAACACGCCATCCGGCTTCATCGCCAGGATATCCTCGGACGACGTCGTTGCCGGCACCACCGTTACCTTGCAGCCGACGCCGGCGAGCAGGCGCAGAATGTTGCGCTTGATGCCGTAATCGATGGCGACCACGTTGAACTCAGGCTTGTCCTGGCGGCCAAAGCCCTTGTCCCAGAGCCAGGGCGTCTCGTCCCAGGTGAAGCGCTGGCCTGAGGTGACCATTGGCACCAGGTCCATGCCCTCGAGGCCGGGCCATTCGCGCGCTTCTTCCTTCAAGCCGTGCAGGTCGAACTCGCCGTCCCTGGCGTGCGCGATTACGGCGTTGGGCATGCCCTTGTTGCGGATCAGCGCGGTCAGCGCACGGGTGTCGATGCCGGAGAGGCCGATGATGCCGCGCGCCTTCAGCCACTGGTCGAGGTGCTTGGTGGCGCGATAGTTCGAGGGATCGGTGATCGCGGTGCGCAGGATCACGCCGCGCGCGCCGGGCGTCGCGGCCATGTTCACCGTCTCGATGTCGTCGTCGTTAGTGCCGACATTGCCGATATGCGGGAACGTGAAGGTGATGAGCTGGCCGGCATAGGAGGGATCGGTGAGGATCTCCTCATAGCCGGTCATCGCGGTGTTGAAGCAGACCTCGCCGACGGCTTGGCCTTCGGCGCCGAGGCCAAAGCCTTCGAGCACCGTGCCGTCGGCAAGCACCAACAGCGCGGTCGGTTTGTGGTCCGGCCAAGCGTGATCGTTATCATGTTGTGTCATGAGCCCGGTTCATAGTCCCCGCGGGCGCTGCCGTCAAAGCGGAGATGCGCCGATTCACATGCGTTTTTGCATATTTGACAGGTCGGCTTGGGCCCCTAAGCTCCGCAGCATAATTTCCGGCAAATTCCGGGGCTCGGGAGGCAATAATGGACCAGACGACGCCGATTCTGCTGGTTCCGGGATTAGCCTCCTCGGCCCGGATCTATGCACCGGTGATCCCGTCGCTGTGGCAGTTCGGCCCGGTGATGGTCGCCAACCATATTCGCGATGACAGCATGGCGGCGATCGCCCGGCGGGTGCTGAGCGAGGCGCCGCCGCGCTTCGCGCTCGCCGGCCATTCCATGGGCGGCTACATCGCCCTCGAGATCATGCGCCAGGCGCCCGAGCGGGTGGCCAGGCTCGCGCTGATCAACACTCAGGCGCGGCCCGACACGGAGGAGGCGACCGCACGCCGCCGCGGCCTGATGGAGCTGGCCCGGCGCGGGGAGCTGCGTGCCGCGCGCGAGGAGATGTTTCCCGAACTGGTGCATCCGTCGCGCCGCGACGATGCAGGCATTCGCCAGCTCGTACACGAGCAGGGCGATGACGTCGGCGTCGAAGGCTATCTGCGGCAGCAGACCGCGATCATCGCGCGGGTGGATTCACGGCCGACGCTTGCGACGATCAAATGCCCGACATTGGTGCTGACGGGCGATCAGGACAACACGATTCCCAACGCATTCTCGAAGGAGATGGCGGAGGGCATTGCCGGCGCAAGGCTCGTCGTTCTGGAGAATTGCGGACACCTGCCGCAACCGGAGCAGCCTGCGGCGACGGTGCAGGCGCTGGTCGAATGGCTGGGAACCCCGGTTGTCTCCGGGCTGCGAACGGCCTAGATCAGGCGTCGGATAGTCTAGGGGATCACGATCATGCTGCGCGACGACATCAACAATGCGGTCAAGGAGGCCATGAAGGCCAAGGAAGAGCGCAAGCTGTCCACGCTGCGCATGGTCAACTCGACCATCAAGAACGCCGACATCGAGGCGCGCGGCAACGGCAAGCCGCCGCTCTCGGACGCGGACTTGCTCGGCGTGTTTCAGAAGATGATCAAGCAGCGCCAGGAATCGGTTGAGCTCTACGAGAAGGGCGGCCGTGCCGAACTCGCCGCGCAGGAGCGCGACGAGATCGCGGTGATCTCCGCGTACTTGCCGAAGCAGATGTCGGATGACGAAGTCAAGAAGGTGATCTCGGACGCGATCGCCGAGACCGGCGCCGCCGGCATGAAGGACATGGGCAAGGTGATCGCCGTGTTGAAGACCAAGTACGCCGGCCAGATGGATTTCGGCAAGGCCTCTGGTTTGGTGAAGGCTGCTCTGACGGGCTAGGCGGCCGCGCCGAAGGTTTGCCAGGAGCTGACAGGCTATCATCCTGGTCACGCCCGGCCTTGTGCCGGGCATCCACGTTCTTCAAAATGGAGAGAAAGAACGTGGATGGCCGGGACGAGCCCGGCCATGACGAGAACCTCCGATGAGCAGGGCCTCTCCCATGACCGCCATCAAGCCGTTCCGCATCGCCATCAGCGACGACGTCCTCACCGACCTCAAATCGCGCCTCGCCCGCACGCGCTGGCCGGAGGCGGAGCTGGTCGATGATTGGAGCCAGGGCGCGCCGCTGGCATGGATCCAGGAAATCTGCACCTATTGGGCTGATGGCTACGACTGGCGCGCGCGCGAAGCAAAACTCAACTGCTTCGAGCAGTTCACCACCGAGATCGACGGGCTCGACATCCACTTCCTGTGTGTGCGCTCGAAGGAGCCGTCGGCACTGCCGCTGATCATCACCCATGGCTGGCCCGGCTCGATCGTCGAATTCCAGAAGGTGATCGCGCCCTTGGTCGATCCTGTCGCGCATGGCGGCAATCCTGCCGATGCCTTCCACGTTGTCTGCCCGTCGCTGCCGGGCTTTGGCTTTTCCGGCAAACCCAAGACCACCGGCTGGGGCGTCGATCGTATCGCCGCGACCTGGGCCCAGCTGATGGACCGGCTCGGCTATACCAGATACGGCGCGCAGGGCGGCGACTGGGGCTCGGCAGTGACGACCTCGCTTGGCATGCAGGACGCCGAGCATTGCGCCGGCATTCACGTCACGCTCGCCTTCAACGCCGCGCCGAAAGTCGAGGGCGAACCGACGCCGGAAGAGAAGCGCGCGCTCGCCGGCCTCAAGCATTACGTCGACCTCGACTCCGGCTATTCGAAGCAGCAATCGACGCGGCCGCAGACACTCGGCTACGGCTTGACGGATTCGCCGAGCGGGCAGGCGGCCTGGATTCTGGAAAAATTCTGGGCCTGGACCGATTGCAACGGTCATCCCGAGAACATCTTCACCAAGGACGAGCTGCTCGACCACGTCATGCTCTACTGGGCGACGGAGACCGCGACCTCGTCGGCGCGGCTCTATTGGGAAAGCTTTGGCAAGCGCCGGACCACGCCGGTCGTCAAGGTGCCGACGGGCGTGGCTGTCTTTCCCAGGGAGATCATCACGCCGGTGCGGCGCTGGATGGAGCCGAACTTCCGCAACATCACGCATTGGAGCGAGATGGAGAAGGGCGGCCATTTCGCCGCATTCGAGCAGCCGGAGCTGTATGTCGGCGAGGTCAGAAAGTTCTTCCGGACGGTGCGCTGAGACGCATTCTCCGTCAGGCCCGGACTTGTCCCGGGCATCCGCGCCCTTAAACTCAGGTCAAACAAGAACGTGGATGGCCGGGACAAGTCCGGTCAGACGACGCTGCCGGGAAACGACCATGCTCACCGAAGCCAGCACCTATGACGAACTCTACGGCAATTTCCGCTGGGAGATCCCGGCGCGCTTCAACCTGGCGGAGGCCTGCTGCGATCGCCACGCCGACGGCACCGGCCGGCTGGCGCTGGTCTATCTCGATGAGAACGGCGCCATCACGCGCACATCCTTCGACGATGTCGCGGAGATGTCGCGCCGCTTCGCCAATGTGCTGAGGGCGGATGGCCTTGTCCGCGGCGACCGCGTCGCGGTGTTCCTGTCGCAGTCGCTGGAGCTGCCGATCGCGCACATGGCCGCGTTCCGTTCGGCGATGATCTCCATTCCGCTGTTCGCATTGTTCGGCGAAGACGCGCTGGAATTCCGCCTGTCGAACTCGCAAGCGAGGGCGATCGTCACCGACGAGGGTGGCTGGG
The DNA here is from genome assembly GCF_055807635.1 of Bradyrhizobium sp. Kon56. Taxonomy (NCBI): domain Bacteria; kingdom Pseudomonadati; phylum Pseudomonadota; class Alphaproteobacteria; order Hyphomicrobiales; family Nitrobacteraceae; genus Bradyrhizobium; species Bradyrhizobium sp. Kon56. Next base: position 10,147 of record NZ_JBVVOU010000017.1, read on the forward strand.
AGAAGCTTTCGAAGATTCGCGACCGTCTGCCGGAGCTGAAGAAGGTCTACATCGTTGGCGAACGAACGCCGGCGGGTACGACATCGTTCTGGAATTCGGTCAAGGCTGCATCGCCCGACTTCAGGCTGGTGGACACGTCTGCTGACGATCCCGCGCTGATCATCTACACCTCGGGCACGACGGGCAATCCGAAGGGCGCGCTGCACGCCCACCGCGTCGTGCTCGGACATCTCCCCAATGTCGAGATGTGCCACAACTTCCTGCCGCGCCCCGGCGATCTGATGTGGACGCCGGCGGACTGGGCCTGGATCGGCGGCCTCATCAACGGCCTGTTCGCGTTCTGGTACCACGGCATTCCCCTGGTCGGTCACCGCGCGCGAAAGTTCGAGCCGCAAGCGGCGATGCAGATGATGGCCGATCTCGGCGTGCGTAATGTGTTCCTGCCGCCGACCGCGCTGAAGCTGATGCGGCAGGCCGGCGTGACGCATTCCGGCATCAAGCTGCGCAGCATCTTTACCGGCGGCGAGTCCCTCGGCGGCGAGCTGCTCGGCTGGGTGCGCGAGACCTTCGGCGTCGACGCGCACGAAGTGTTTGGCCAGACCGAATGCAATCTCGTGATCGGCAGCAACGCGAATCTGTTTCCGATCCGCCCCGGTTCGATGGGCAAGGCGACGCCGGGTTTCGACGTCCGCATCGTCAATGACAGAGGCGAGGAGCAGCCACGTGGCCAGCGCGGCATCATCGGGGTGCGCCAACCCTGTCCTTGCACGATGCTCGAATACTGGCGCAATCCGGAGGCAACGTCGAAGAAATATGCCGGCGAGTTCCTGCTCACCGGCGATCTCGGGGTGCAGGACGAGGACGGTTACTTCTGGTACGTCAGCCGCGAGGACGACGTCATCACCACCGCCGGCTATCGTGTCGGCCCGTCCGAAATCGAGCACACGCTGATGAAGCACCCGGCGGTGGCGATGGCGGCGGTGGTCGGCATTCCCGATCCGATCCGCACTGAATCGATCAAGGCCTGGATCGTGCTGCGCCCGGGCTTTGCCGCCAGCGACGCACTCGCGCGCGAGATCCAGGAGTTCGTCAAGGTGCAACTCGCCGCCCACGAATACCCACGGTTCGTGGAGTTCGCGGAGACACTTCCAATGACCGCCACCGGAAAGGTGCTGCGGCGCGAGCTGCGGACGAGGGGTTAGCTTCCTGCAATGGCAAAGACGTCTCAAGCCGCGGGGCTTCACCGCGCTTCACTTGCGAAGCTGAGCGAACTCGATGCGGCGCTGGAGCTCATGTATTACGGCTGGCGCGGCATGACACTCGAAGCCGACGCATATCTCGCCAAGCAAGGACTGTCGCGCCCGCACCATCGCATCCTCTACGTGGTGGCGCGCCGGCCCGATATCGCGATCGGCTCGCTGATCGAGATCCTCGGCATTTCCAAGCAGGCCCTGAACCGGCCGCTCAATTTGTTGCTTGAGCGCAAGCTCCTGACCTCAAAACGCTCGCCCGAGCAGCATCGCTCGAAGCTGCTGCGCCTGACGGCCGCGGGGCAGCGCATCGAGCAGCGCGCATCGGACCACGAGCGCAAGGTGCTGCGCGAGGCGTTCGATCGCGTCGGAGCGACAGGTGCGGCTGCGTGGATGGGCGTGATGGAGGCGATCGCCGACACCAACTGACGATTCCTGAAGTCAACATGGTTGACATGAGGAGCGGGCTTTGCCACTTTCCTGGCCAACGAGCCGTGGGAGGGCTCCGCCATGCGTCTTTCGGATATCGTGCTGCTCCTCAACGCGCTCTGGTTCGGCGGCGCCTTCATCCAGTTCAGCATTGCGCAAGCCAATACACTGAAGATTCTCCTGCCGCGGGAAGAGCGCACCAATCCGATCGCGCCGACATTGTCGGCCAGCGTGGCATTCCTTGGCGGCATCAATCTGCCGATCGGCCTTCTGTCGCTCTACCTTCTGGCAGCCCGTCCGGTCTTCTTCCAGCCGGTCGAAGCGCAGCTGGTGCTGTTCCTGTTCTTTGCCGCCTGCCATTTCAGCCAGTTCGCCTACAACCTTCCGGTCCTGCTGCGCGGAGGACGCGTCGGGGTCGCTTATTGGCCCGTGTTGAAAGGCCCGATGCTCAGGATCTTCGTCATCGACGCGGCCTTGTTCGTGGCCAATCTGGGTGCGGCGCTTCTCCTCGCGTCGCGCTCCTGACTACCGCGACGGCGTCGACAGCGCAGATCGCAGCATGGCGGCGAGGTCTCGCCGCCGGAACGGCTTGGTCAGGATGCGGGCATCGCCGATTGCGTCGGGCGCCGAGACCGGATTTTGGCTGTAGCCGGAGGTGAAGAGCACCTTGAGCCCGGGTCGCAGCTGGATTGCTTGCCGGGCAAGCTCCGGCCCGAACATGCCGCCGGGCATCACGACGTCGGTGAACAGCAGGTCGATATCCCCGGACTGGCGCAACAAGTCGAGCGCCGCCGGGCCGCTCGCGGCCGTGATGACGCGATAGCCGAGCGTCTTCAGCTCGCTTTCGACATAAGTCCGAACCATGTCGTTGTCTTCGACGACGAGAATGGTCTCGCTTCCTTCGCGCGTGACGATCCCTTCGGCGGGTGAGGCGTCCTCGTTTGGCGGTGTTGCCAGGCGGGAAAGAACAGCCTGACAATGCTGCCTTGTCTCGGTGCGGACTGCATCTGCACCAGCCCGCCGGACTGCCGCACAAAACCGTAGACCATGCTCAGGCCGAGCCCGGTCCCCTTGCCGACCTCCTTGGTGGTGAAGAACGGCTCGAACGCCCGGCTCGCCACCTCGGCGGTCATGCCGCTGCCGGTGTCGATCACGGCCACCATGACATAGTCGCCTGGTCGCGGTTCGCCATTGATGTCCAAGTCGGATTCACCGAGCGAGACGTTGCGCGCCTCGATGGTCAGCCTGCCGCCCAACTGCATGACATCGCGCGCGTTGAGCACGAGATTGAGCAGCGCAGTCGTGAGCTGGCCGGGATCGACGCTGATCAACCACAGGTCCGGTGCGAGCGCGAAGGTGCATTCGATGTGCTCGCCCAAGGGGCGGCGCAACAAGTGCTCCACCTCCTTAATCTTTTCGCCGATGTCGATGTCTCGCGGCCTCAGGGGCTGCTTGCGCGCGAAGGCGAGCAGGCTCCGCGTCAGGTCGGAGCCGCGTTCGGCAGCTGTCGCGATGTCGCCGGCGATCCGGTGCAACTCCTTGTTCCCCGCCAGCCTGTCGGCAAGGTGCTCCGAATTGCCGAGAATGACGGTGAGGAGATTGTTGAAGTCATGCGCCACACCGCCGGTGAGCTGACCCATGGCCTCCATCTTCTGGGATTGGCTGAGCTTCTGGTTGAGGTCCGCGATGGCCGCCCGTTGCTGCTCAAGCGATTCGGCAGTGTCGTTGAGCAGGGTCATCAATCCGCCCAGCTCGCCGCGCGGATGGGGAGGAGGAATTCGCGCGTTGAGATCGCCGAGCCCGAGTCTCTTCGCCATGTTGGCGAGCCGCCCGACCTGGCGCCCGACGCTCACGGTCGCGAGGATCCATACGCCGGCCAGCAGCAGCAGCAAGGCCACCGCGAGGATCGCCATATCCTCATAGAGCCGGCGATTCGCCGCCGCGACCAATCCGTCCTTGGACCGTCCGACCAGGATGTAGAGGCCGGCATCACGGATCGAAGGTGAGTGGGCGACGGCCCAGACCTGCGTGCGGCCGTCGCGATCGGTCACTTCCTGAAATGCCTTTTGATCGGGAGCCGTCGCGAAGCCGAGCAGGTCGGATCCCGCGATCGACGCGCCCACGGGCGCGGTCCAGCCGGCTCCCGAGGGAGCGACGAGAACGGTGCCCTTGCCGTCGATGAGCAGAATATCCTTCTCGGCGAGCAGCCGCTTGTGGTGATACTCGGCGAATTTGCGCAGGTTGAACGAGGCAAGCAGCACCAGCTTCAGCGCGCCCGCCTCCGATCGCACCGGATATGCGATCTGGAGCACCGATATTCCGGTCAGCCGGCCGAATACCGGCTCAACCACGACGTTGCGCGAGACCAGGGCCTGCTTGAAATAGGCGCGATCCCTCAGATCGAGGGTGCGGTTGGTCCGCAGCGAGTCGCAGAACAGGCTGCCGTCCGGATCGATGGTCAGGATTCCCGTGAACTGAGGGTATTCCTCGCGCACGTCCGACAGAAACGCCGAGCACGCCGCCTTGTCGCGCGTGTCGAGGTCGCGCGCGCGGGCCAGACCATAGTGAAGCTGAGCGGTGCCCTGAATCTTCCCACCCAGATCGCTCGCAATGTCGTCGGCCGAGGCCGACAGATTGGCCAGGGCGGCGTTGACTTCACTGCTCCGGTTCTGCACGAAACGCAGCCCGACGAGGCTCGCCGGCACCAGCATGGCCGCGATGACGAGTATCAGTAGTCGGGTACGCAAGCTCATCGGTCGGACGGTCCATTCGAGTCATCGCGCTCGTTCAAAGACTCAATTTGCGGCACCACCCGCCGCTCAGTCCATAGGCATCGGGTCGAAAAAGTCCCCGACGGGGAAAGATTTCGAGCCGCGGGCAGGACGGATGAGCTTCCCGAAGGACGCGCGCCGTCGGCGCGGTGGTTTTCCCGGGTCTGCGCCGGCGGCTTCGGGATACTGTCGTCCAGCCAACAACTCGCGCGTGCGCACCTGCCGCGGGGACGCTAAGATCGAGTCAATCCGCGTGCGACGGAGATCGCGCCGGCGAACGAGGAGGAAGCTGATGTCCATTTCGGGCAAGGTCGACCCGGTGGTGCGTCCCGTCGCGGCGACCGACATCGCCGAGGCGCTGGTCGAAGGCCTGCGGGATTTCCAGGCGCTGCCGCTTTACGGCCTCTGCTTCGGTACGCTCTACGCCGCCGGCGGCATCGCCATCATGCTGTGCTTCACTGCGTTCGGCATGGTCTATCTGGTCTATCCGCTGGCCGCCGGCTTCGCGCTGCTCGGGCCATTCGTGGCGATCGGGCTCTATGAAGTCAGCCGCCGTCGCGAGCGCGGCGAGCCCGTCTCGCTCGGCGCGATCTGGTCGGCTGTGCGCGCGCGCAGCGAGATCGGCTGGATGGCCTTCGTCACGCTGTTCGTGTTCGTGGTCTGGATGTATCAGGTGCGGCTTCTGATCGCGCTGCTGCTTGGCCTGCATGCCTCGTTCTCGAGCCTGCAGGAGTTCATGACGGTGGTGCTGACCACGAACGAGGGCCTGCTGTTCCTCGGCATCGGCAACGCGGTCGGCGCGGTGCTGTCGCTGATCCTGTTTTCGCTGACGGTCGTGTCGTTTCCGCTGCTGCTCGACCGCGAGGTCGATTTCGTCACGGCGATGGTGACAAGCGTGCGCGCGGTCGTGGTCAGCCCGCTGCCGATGATTGGCTGGGCCGCGGTGATCGTGATGGTCCTGATCGTCTCGGCGCTGCCGTATTTTCTGGGGCTGGTGGTGACGCTGCCCGTGCTCGGGCACGCGACCTGGCATCTTTATCGGCGGATTGTGGTGCCGGTGGCGTAGCGGGAAGCCGGACGCAACGGCAGCGAGCTATTCGCCGGTTGCCAGCCGGCGTTCGCCGGATGAGGTCAGTTCGAGTTCGCCGAGGCGCCTGATTGCATAACCGAGGTTGGTCAGGCGCTCGCCGTGCGCTTGCGGGATTTCGCCTTGCGCCTTGCCCTTGCCGATCTCGGCCAAGGACGCAAATTCATCGGCGCTGAGTGCAACGCTGCTGTCTGTCATCAGGCAACCTCGTCGGTCCATACCTTGAAATTGACAAGGGTATTCGGACCGAAGGTTTGGGTGATCGGGACGTCCGCGGCATCGCGTCCTTGTGCGATCAACACGCGACCGATCCGCGGCGTGTTGTTGCGCGGATCGAACATGTGCCAGCTTCCGCCGAGATAAGCCTCAAACCAGCCGGCGAAATCTCCCACGGCCCAGGGCTTCGGCGTGCCGATGTCACTGAGATAACCGGTGCAGTAACGCGCCGGGATGTTCATGCAGCGGCAGAACGCGATGGCAAGATGAGCATAGTCGCGGCACACGCCCTTGCCTTCGTCGTAGGCTTCCCGCGCCGTCTTGGTCGCGCGCGCGTGCTCATAGCCGAAGGCGATGTGACGATGAACGAAATCGCAGATGGCCTGGACCCGCGCCCAGCCGGGCGGCGTGTGCTCGAACAACTTCCATGCGATATCCGACAGGCGATCGGTCTCGCAGTAGCGACTGCCGAGCAGATAGACGAGCGTGTCGGTCGGCAGCGCCTCGACGGCGTGCTGAGCCGCGTTCGGGAACACTGGATCGGGCAGGCCGCTGTCGCTCACGACGCCGTCGCCGGCAAGGCGAAAGGCGCCAGCCGGCGCCACGATGCGGCTGCACCAATTGCCGAAGAGGTCGCGATAGGGAGTGATCGGCACCGAGGGTCTGGTGGTCAGCAGGTCGGGCACGATGACATCGGAGGCGCGGGTGAAGTGCGTGCCCAGCACCATGATCATAGGCGTGGGCTGCGGGAATTCGTACAGCATCTCAAACCCGACGCGGAGCTTCATACGATTTTCCCTTGGCTAAGCTCGTAACATGGCTACGAAGCGGCCGATCACAAGGCTTTGACGGCTTATTCGGTCGCGGGCGGCAATTGGCGCCTCAAAAGTGCGGCACGGGCGAGAAAATGATAGCTAATTGCGGCGATTGCGCGCACGGTGCGGGAATGTCGAAAGATCTGTCGTTTCTGCGCCTATGCAGCGCCACGACTATTCGCGCGACGTGAAGCGCCTCATTCCCTCGCAGCGGCGGAGCCGACTCGTAGCGACGTCGTAACAGCGGTCGTCGCGCATATTGCCCACTCCAGCGGTGAGTTGGACGCGGCAGGCGCGTGCCGCGGACACCTGAAGGTTTCACCGCGATCGATCATGAGATCGAACGCCAACCGAAAGCACCCGATGCAAACTCAACCGATGCAAGCTCTCTCGCCACGGCACGTCAAGACAGAAGAAGCGCTCCGGCTCGGCGTCGAGTCGGGCTGGTACGCGATCAAGGTCAGTGGGACCTTTGTCTCGGGCCCGCACGACTCGGAAGCGGATTGCAGTCGCAAGATCGACGAAATCAATCCGCCTCCGGTGAAGAAGAAGCGATGACGACACGGAGTTCGCCCGCTACGGCGTCTTGATACCCATCGCCTTCAACGCTTCCAGCATCTGCGCCGGCGGCGCCATCTTGATCTGCGGCGCCTTGCCCGTTTCCAGCAGGCTCTTCAGCCCCGACAGGATTGCGGGCCAGCCGGTGCGGCCGCCGGAAAGGATGTCGTCGCTGAGCGGGCGGTCGTGGCGTTCGCTCACGGTGAGGCGGACGGCCTCGCCGGCTTGTTCAATCTCGTAAGTGACAAGCGTCGCGCCGAGCTTTGCGACGAGGTCGGGCCAGTTGACGTTCCACGTCACCGTCAGCTTGTTCGGCGGATCGTATTCGAACACATCGCCCGAAATGTGTTCCGAGCCATCAGGCGCGCGCACGACGAATTTGCCGCCGAGTCTTGGCTCCATCTCGACCGCAAAGCCGGAAAAATATTGGCGGCTGAACTCGGCGGAGGTCAGCGCCTCCCACACCTGGTCCGGCGTCGCGGCGATGTAAATCGTGTAGACGGTGAGCGGCTTGAACCGATCGAGGTTCATCTTGCATCGAATCCCTTGTTGAGGGCTGCGTGCGGAATGGCCAGCACCTTGCCGCTTTCCAGCAGGCTCTTGAGCCCGGACAGGATCGCCGGCCACCCGTTGGAAACGGCGCCGAAATATTTGCCGCCTTCGACGAAGCCGTCATGCAGCACCGTCAAACGCACGAGCGAGCCGAACGGTTCGATGGTAAAGACCACCCGCGAGATCGGCTCACCGCGCAGCTCCTCGTATTTTTGGTGCTTGAAGCTGTAAGACAGCCGCCGCGGCGGATCGGCTTCGAGGATCTCGCCGGAATCGGTGGTCTCGCCGTCCAGCAGCAGCGCGAAAGGGGAGCCGATTTTCCAGTCGGACCTGACCTCGGCGCCGAACCAGTATTGCTTGGTGAACTCGCTCGATGTCAGCGCCTCCCACAGCCTCGTTGGCGTTGTCTCGATGTAGGTGACATAGACGAATTGCGGCTTACTCATCACGCTTCTCCAACTGGCGTTTCAACTCGCCGAGTGCGGCGAGCTTGCCGCGCTCGAATTTCTTGATCCAGCGTTCGCCGATCTGATGGATCGGAACCGGATTGAGATAGTGCAGCTTCTCGCGGCCGTGCCTGATGGTCGTGACCAGATTGGCCTCTTCCAGAATGGCAAGGTGCTTGGTCACGGCCTGGCGCGTCATCGCGAGGCCTTCACAGAGTTCGTTCAGCGTCTGGCCGTTCCTGGCGTGAAGTCTGTCGAGCAGCGACCGTCGTGACGCATCGGCGAGCGCTTTGAAGACCTCATCCATGGCGGCGGTAATAGGCAACCAAATGATTGCATGTCAAGCGCAAGGTCGTGACTTCCGTTCCCGCCCTCGCCATGCATTAATGCCGCAAACCGCTCCCAGCGAGTCCTCCCCATGATGTCTCTGCAAGCCTATCTCGCCTTCCTTGCCGCCTGCATCGCGCTCGCGCTGTTGCCGGGGCCGATCGTCACCCTCGTTATCGCCAACGGGCTGCGCCACGGCACGCGCGCGGCGCTGACCAATGTGGCCGGTGCGCAGGCCGGCCTCGCCATCGTCATCGGCATCGTCGCGGTCGGACTGACCTCGCTGATGGCGACCATGGGGTATTGGTTCGACTGGGTGCGCTTTGCCGGCGCCGCCTATCTGGTCTGGCTCGGCATCAAGCTGATCTGGGCGCCGGTCGAGGGCGTCAATGTGGATGAGCCGCCGGCGCCGCCGCGCGGCGGATTCTTCCTGCAAGGTTTCCTGGTGCTGCTGTCGAACCCGAAGGTGCTGGTGTTCTTCGGCGCCTTCATCCCGCAGTTCATGGACATGAACCGCGACCACTTCCCGCAGGTCGCGCTGCTGGGAGCCACCTTCATGGTCACTGCGGTGATGACGGACGCGCTCTACGCCATCGCCGCGGGGCGGGCCCGGAAGTTCTTCTCGGCTCGCCGCACCCGCATGATGTCGCGCATCTCCGGCGGCTTCATGATCGGCGGCGGCATCTGGCTGGCGCTGACCAGGGCGAAATAACCGCCGTCGGGCTAATCGACCAGCCTTTCCGCCCGCAGTTCAACCTCGATCTCTGCAAAAATCCGCGCCAGCCGCTCGGCCCATTGTTGCTGGCCAGACTGGTCGGCGATCAGATCCTGGCGGATCTCAATGCCGGTATTGACGAGGCCGCGAGCTTCGCCGTGCACGGGGATGGTGTAGTCGGTGAGGTCGTTCACCGCATAGGGCTCGTTGTCGCCCACGACGAGATCGCTCTCGCTGCGGAGATGCCTGAGCAGCAGCTGCGGCAGCACGGTGTCGCGATTGTAGAGCGCGCCGATGTGCCAGGGACGCGCGACGCCGGCGTAAACGGGCGTGAAGCTGTGCAGCGACACCAGCACCGTCGGCCGCTTGTCGTGCACGCGGCGGTCGATCGCGGCATGGATATGCCGGTGATAGGGCTCGAAAATCTCGCGGCGGCGCGCTTTGCGCTCCTGCTCCGAAATTCCCTCGTTGCGCGGGATCGCGGTTGCTTCGGAAATCAGGGGAATCGAGCTCACGGCGGCGGGCGGGCGGTTGCAGTCGATCACCAGCCGCGAATAGCGCTGGGCGATCAGATGTGCGCCCAGCATCTCTGCCAGCCGGTCGGCGACGCCCCCAATGCCGATGTCCCAGGCGATATGCCGCGTCAGCTCGTTCTCGGCGACGCCAAGATCGCCAAGCGCAGCCGGCAGGACCCTTCCGTAGTGGTCCGAGGTGAGCAAAAAAGGCGATGTCCCTTGCGCATTCACCTCGTGCACCGGGGGGACGTCACCCTCGCTGAGGAGTTGATTGGTCGCCCCGATTGTGTCTAAAGCCATCCTGATTGCCTAATGAAACAGCAGTCACCCCGAAGAATCGGGCGGGATTGCTATAGATTGGTCCGCCCGACATCACCATGATTGCCTGACGATGCCGTTGCTGACGATTCATCACAAGACCGAATATCGCTACACCCGCCCCGTGGCGTTCGGCGAACACAGGATCATGCTGCGGCCGCGCGACGGGCATGATCTGCGCGTGCTCGACTCCAGGCTCGAGATATCGCCCGAGCCGATGTCGCTGCACTGGATCCACGACGTGTTCGGCAATTCCGTCGCGATCGCGAATTTCGACGAGCGCGCGGACGCGCTGATCTTCGACTGGCACGTCACCGTCGAGCACAATCCGGTCGAGGAGTTCGCGCTGACGCCGGACGACTCGGCCTATTTCTATCCTTTCGCGTATGACGATGAGGAGTTTCCCGACCTCGTCCACTACATCACGCCGCAATATACCGATCCCGATGGCGAGATCGCGGAATGGGCGCGCGGCTTTCTCGACGAGGACGCGCCGACGCCGACCTTCAAGATCCTGAGCGGCATGACCCACGGTATCCGCGAGCGGTTCAAGTACCGCAAGCGCCACGAGCTGGGCACGCAGCATCCGCTCGACACCTTGCAGTCCGGTAGCGGAACCTGCCGCGACTACGCTCTGTTCATGATCGAGGCGCTGCGTCATCTCGGAATCGCCGCACGATTCGTCTCCGGCTACATCTTCCTGCCGGAGGATATCGAGCAGCGCCATGTCGGCGGCGGTTCGACGCATGCCTGGGTCCAGGTCTACCTGCCCAGCGCGGGCTGGATCGAGTTCGATCCGACCAACGGCATCGTCGGCACCCGCGACCTCATCCGCGTCGCGGTCGCCCGCGATCCGCGCCAGGCAATCCCGCTGCACGGCGTCTATATCGGCCCTGCCGGCGCGTTCGACGCCATGGACGTGACCATCAGGGTGGTGTCGGACGAGCAATGCAGCGGCGAGACACTCGAGGCGGAGGTTTTGTAGATCCGCTGCGATTTGCACGCTGCCGATTGATGGTTATAGAAGGCCATGACCTCCAATCGTCTCTTCGTCTACGGCACGCTGATGCGCGGCTTCGACCATCCGATGGCGCGGTTGCTTGCGGGCCACGCGGATTTTCTGGGTGAAGCGACCTGCCGCGGCCGGCTCGTTCTGGTGACGCATTATCCGGGGCTGCTGCTCTCCGATGTGCCGTCCGACCGCGCCCACGGCGAACTCTTTCACCTGCGCGTGCCCGACGAACTCTTGCGCGAGCTCGACATGTACGAGGCCTGCGGCGAGGGCTTTCCGGAGCCGACCGAATATCTGCGCCAGCTGGTCGACGTGACAGGTGCAGACGGGGTGACGGCACCGGCCTGGACTTACATCTACAACTGGCCCGTCACCGATCTGCCGCGCATCGAATCCGGCCGCTTTCTTGGGCTCTAGCCCGACAGCACTTCCTTCACTGCGCGCACGTCGACCTCGCGCTCGACATAACTCCACTCCTCGGTTCGCCTGAGCATCGCGACCAGCTCCTCGAACAGCGAGGCGTGCGCAGGCGCGAATTCGAACCAGGTCAGGAAGTCGAAGGGCCCGCCGAGGTCGCGGCAATGATAGAGCTGCCGCGCAATCGCAGGCAGGAAGCGCAGGCTGTTCGCGATGTGATGCGACTTGTCCTCGAAGATCCTGCGGCGCTCTTCCTGGGTCAGATCCCACCAGGCCTGCGACTTGCGGATCGGGATCAGCGCCCCACTGGTTGCTTCCAGCCGGCCGAGGCCGGCCTGCACGGCAGTGAGCTGCTGCTTCTCCGGGCGCTCGGTGTAGCGCAAGCTGCTCGCGACACCGACCAGGCGCCAAGCATTGCGCGAGGGCACCAGCGGCAACGCGATGGCCTCGCTGTCGGTGACCGACAGCGTTGGCATGAAGGCGAGGGGCTCGCCCGTCACCGGCGAAATCGAGGTGATGCGCCAACCCCCGCTCTGGCCGCCTCGGAAGGTCCTGAACATGGCCCCCATGGAAGCGTGGAACCGGGCCGGGTTCAAGCTTTCCGTCGAATCTTCGACCTGTGAATAGCCGGGAGAAGCCCTAAGTGCATCGTATTTCCCGGGGGCATCCTTATATGCCTATTCGTTGGCAAAACGCCCGACTCACCCCAGAAATCAACCTGATGCGCTTCACGCCCCAATTCCTCGACGAGCTTCGGGCCCGGCTTTCGGTCTCCGAAGTCGTGGGCAAGCGCGTCAAACTGAAGAAGGCGGGGCGAGAGTGGAAGGGGCTGTCGCCGTTCCAGCAGGAAAAGACGCCGTCCTTCTACGTCAACGACCAGAAGGGCTTTTACCACGACTTCTCCTCCGGCAAGCACGGCGACATCATCAGCTTCATGATGGAGACCGACGGCCTGCCGTTCGCGGAGGCCGTGGAGCGGCTCGCCAATATGGCGGGCCTGCCGCTGCCAGCGGTGACGCCGGATGCGGCGCGTCAGGAGCAGCGGCGCCGCTCGCTGCATGACGTCATGGATCTCGCCGCCAAGTTCTTTGCCGAGACGCTGGCCTCGCGCGTCGGCGCCAAGGCGCGCGGCTATCTCGCCGACCGCGCGATCTCGCCGGCGACGCAATTGCAGTTTCGGCTGGGCTATGCGCCACCTGATCGCTTTGCGCTGAAAGAGCATCTCGGCAAGCTCGGCGTCTCCGTCGACGACATGGTCGAAACCGGCATGCTGGTGGCCGGCAACGACATCCCGGTGCCCTATGATCGCTTCCGCGATCGCGTGATGTTTCCGATCATGGATCTGCGCGGCCGCGTCATCGCCTTCGGCGGGCGCGCGCTGGAGAAGGACGTTCCGGCCAAGTACCTGAACTCGCCGGAGACGCCGCTCTTCCACAAGGGCGACAATCTGTACAACCACCAGACCGCGCGCAAAGCCACCCATGACGGCAGCCCCCTCATCGTGGTCGAAGGCTATGTCGACGTCATCGCCATGGTCACCGCGGGCTTTGCCGGCAGCGTGGCGCCGCTCGGCACCGCGCTCACTGAAAACCAGCTCGCGCTGCTCTGGAAAATGGCGGACGAGCCGATCCTCTGCTTCGACGGCGACCGCGCCGGCCAGAAAGCCGCTTATCGTGCCGCGGATCTCGCCTTACCCTTCCTCGCGCCCGGCAAGAGTCTGCGCTTCGCCCTGCTGCCGGAAGGGCAGGACCCCGACGATCTCGTGCGCTCCGGCGGTCGTGGCGCGATCGAGGAGGTGATCGCGGCGGCGCGTCCGCTCGCCGAGATGATCTGGTCGCGCGAGCTCGAAGGCGGCAATTTCGCCACGCCCGAGCGCCGCGCCGCGCTAGAGGCGCGCATCAAGGAGCTCTCCAACGGCATCCGCGACGAGGTGGTGCGGCGCTATTACCGGCAGGATCTTGCCGAGCGGCTTCAGCGCGCCTTTGCCCCCGAAGGCGCACGCGGCGGCTTCGGCGGCGGCCGTGGCAATTTCCGCCCCGGCTCGGCCGGCCGTCAGTTCCAGCCCCGCGGTGGGGGAGGCGCGAATCGATTCGGCGGTCAGGGATTTGGAGGCCGCCGCGGCCCACCCGGGCCCATCCAGCTGCCCTCCGGACCCTACCAGGCGGCGAGCGCGCAGCTCGCGGCAAGCCCGATCATGCGCGGCCAGCGCAGCGCCATCTCCCGCCGGGAGGCCCTGATCCTGCAAATCCTGATCAATCACCCCTGGCTGCTGCACGATCATCTCGAGGAAGTCGCGGCCCTGGAGCTCGCCCATCCCGAGGTCCATAAGCTCCGGGCCGGCATCATCGCCGCCTTTGCCAACGACCATCACCATTCGCCGGACCCCGGCGAGCTCGCCGAGAAGATGCGCAGCGATCTCGAGAAGGGCGGATTTTCGCAGGCTCTTCAAAGGGTTGAGAGCGGTATCACGACCGCGGCGGTGTGGGGCGCCCGTGAGGGCGCCGCACGGGACGACGTTCTCTCCACCTGGCATCAGCTGGTCGCCTTGCATCGGCAGTACCATTCACTACTTAGAGAGCTGAAAGACGCCGAGCTGGCCTTGGGGGATGATCCCAGCGAGGCCAACATGGCGTGGCTGCGCGACGTCAAGGCTCGGATAGGCGAAGTCGACGGCACCGAGGCCCTGATCGAGGGTTTTGGCGAGCTGTCGGGCCGGTTCCAGAAGAGCGTGTGATGAAAGAATCATGCGGACGGCCGGGACCGGAACCGCTAAAAGACTCGCCAAATCCGAGGTTTGGCGGCAAAAACAGGGTTAATCGAGGCTTAACGGTCTTGTAGCACTTTGGCCACCAGGCGGCCGCAGGCAGAACAGACGCGTCAGGAATGAATCCGCGCAATTGCTGTTGGCACTACACCTGTATCCGCTGCGACAAAGAGGCTCTACGAAGCGTTAGGCAAATCCGGCGAGTGAAAGGTCGGGGGTGGCGACAAGAGGTCCGCGCCGCCCTTTCCGTGTCGAGATCTGACGAAGCGAGAGCATCGAGCAACAGGTTCAAGTGATTTTGCGCGGGCGCGGCGAACGTCTGTGTGAAACGCGTTTAGGAGCAATGGATGGCCACCAAGGCAAAGACGCTGCAGGCGAAGGACAAGGAAAAAGACGACAAGGCAGCGGACGCGCCGGAGAAGGACTCCCAGGACGCGCCCTCGCCGTTGCTCGATCTGTCCGACGCGGCCGTGAAGAAGATGATCAAGCAGGCCAAGAAGCGCGGCTTCGTGACCTTCGATCAGCTCAACGAAGTTTTGCCGTCCGACCAGACCTCTCCCGAGCAGATCGAGGACATCATGTCCATGCTCTCGGACATGGGCATCAACGTCACCGAAGCCGACGATAGCGAAGGCGAGGAGGACAAGGACGAGAGCGGCGAGGACGAGACCGACAACGAACTGGTCGAAGTCACCCAGAAGGCCGTCACCGAGGTCAAGAAGAGCGAGCCGGGCGAGCGCACCGATGATCCCGTGCGCATGTATCTGCGCGAGATGGGCACCGTCGAGCTGCTGTCGCGCGAAGGCGAAATCGCGATTGCGAAGCGCATCGAGGCCGGCCGCGAGGCGATGATCGCAGGGCTGTGCGAAAGCCCGCTGACCTTCCAGGCCATCATCATCTGGCGCGACGAGCTCAACGAAGGAAAAATCTTCCTTCGTGACATCATCGATCTCGAAGCCACCTATGCCGGGCCCGATGCCAAGGCCGGCATGAACAATGCGATGATCGCCGGTCCGAACGGCGAGACCGGTGAAGCGACGGCCGAAGGCGGCCAGGCCACCGGCGCCGCGCCCGCGCATGTCGCGCCGCCGGCCGCACCGCCGGCGCCGACCCCGTTCCGCGCCGCGCCTGCGCCCGGCAATGCCGGCGACGCCGCGAAGGATCCGGCGGAATCCGCCGCCGAAGCCGACATGGACGAGGACGACGAGTTCGAGAACCAGATGTCGCTTGCGGCGATCGAGGCCGAGCTCAAGCCGAAGGTCGTCGAGATCTTCGACAAGATCGCCGACAGCTACAAGAAGCTGCGCAAGCTGCAAGAGCAGGACATCCAGAACCAGCTCGAGAGCACCTCGCACGGGCCCTCGCTCTCGCCGCACCAGGAGCGCAAATACCGCAAGCTCAAGGACGAGATCATCGTCGAGGTGAAGTCGCTGCGCCTGAACCAGGCGCGTATCGACAGTCTCGTCGAGCAGCTCTACGACATCAACAAGCGCCTCGTCTCCCATGAGGGCCGCCTGATGCGCCTTGCCGACAGCCATGGCGTCGCGCGCGAAGACTTCCTGCGCAACTACACCGGCTCGGAGCTCGATCCGCGCTGGCTCAACCGTGTCTCGAAGCTGTCGGCCAAGGGCTGGAAGAACTTCGTCCATCACGAGAAGGACCGCATCAAGGACCTCCGCCACGAGGTGCATCAGTTAGCTGCGCTGACCGGCCTGGAGATCATCGAGTTCCGCAAGATCGTGCACTCGGTGCAGAAGGGCGAGCGCGAAGCCCGCCAGGCCAAGAAGGAGATGGTGGAAGCCAACCTCCGTCTCGTGATCTCGATCGCCAAGAAATACACCAACCGCGGCCTGCAGTTCCTCGACCTGATCCAGGAAGGCAACATCGGTCTGATGAAGGCGGTCGACAAGTTCGAGTATCGCCGCGGCTACAAGTTCTCGACCTACGCCACGTGGTGGATCCGGCAGGCGATCACCCGCTCGATCGCCGACCAGGCGCGCACCATCCGCATCCCCGTG
Source organism: Bradyrhizobium sp. Kon56 (assembly GCF_055807635.1). Taxonomy (NCBI): domain Bacteria; kingdom Pseudomonadati; phylum Pseudomonadota; class Alphaproteobacteria; order Hyphomicrobiales; family Nitrobacteraceae; genus Bradyrhizobium; species Bradyrhizobium sp. Kon56. The sequence continues at coordinate 26,357 of NZ_JBVVOU010000017.1, forward strand.
CACATGATCGAGACGATCAACAAGATCGTGCGCACCTCGCGGCAGATGCTCAACGAGATCGGCCGCGAGCCCACTCCTGAGGAATTGGCCGAAAAGCTCGGCATGCCGCTGGAGAAAGTGCGAAAAGTCCTCAAGATCGCCAAGGAGCCGTTGTCGCTGGAGACGCCCGTCGGTGACGAAGAGGATTCACACCTCGGCGATTTCATCGAGGACAAGAACGCGATCCTGCCGATCGACGCCGCGATCCAGTCGAACCTGCGCGAAACCACCACGCGCGTGCTGGCCTCGCTCACCCCGCGCGAAGAGCGCGTGCTGCGCATGCGCTTCGGCATCGGCATGAACACCGACCATACGCTGGAAGAAGTCGGCCAGCAGTTCTCGGTGACGAGAGAGCGTATTCGTCAGATCGAAGCGAAGGCGCTGCGCAAGCTGAAGCACCCGTCAAGGTCGCGGAAGCTGCGGTCGTTCCTGGATAACTAGTTCAAACGCCGCCACTTGGCTGTTGAAACAAGAACGGCGGGCGAAAGCCCGCCGGTTTCGTTCACGCCTAGTTCGACAGCGTTCAGCCCAAAGAGGCTCATGCTTTTCCAATCGAATATACACCCGACGAGAGAGGCGCATCGATTCTGGAATTCCGGGTGGATGGCTCCAGCCTCGACGTCGCAAGGATCGACATCTATGCTTCGATGATGCCGGCTCACCTCACCGTCTGGTACAACACCCGCTGCCCCGTCTGCGATGCCGGCATCGACTGGCAGCGCAACAAGCTGTTGGCGTTGGTGCGCGCGGGCACAATCGAATTCAGGGATATCAACGAGCAACCCGATGCGCTGGCGCGCTTTGGCGCCACACTCGACGACATCAGGCGCCGCCTGCATGCCACCGACGAGGCCGGCCAACTCATCGTCGGTGCGGATGTCGCGATTGCGCTGTGGACGCTGACCCCGGGGGAGGGGTGGCTTGCGGGGTTGTTCGGCAATCGCGTGGCGCTGCCGTTCACCCGGTTCTTCTATGATCGGTTTGCCGATCTGCTGTTTGCCTGGAACAGGCGGAGCGGGCGCTGGTGAGCGCCTGCCTGGGTCGACCTATTTCTTCTTCGCGCCGACCCGCTCGAGGTTCTTGATCTCAAGCGCCGGGCGGCCGGATTTTTCGGCGATCTCGCGGTCCTGCTCCATGATATAGGCGCGGGCCGGCTCGTCGCCGTCGAGGCCGCCGAGCAATTCGGCGGGCACGCGCCGGTTGGAGCGTTGTGAGCCGTCTTCATAGAAGACGTTGAAAAAGGCGAATTCGCCCTTGGGATTGGTTCCGGGTTTTTTGGCCATGGCCGGCTTTTCGTCGATCAGGGGGCCATAGTCAAATGACTTTGGCAGGTTTCCGGTGGCTGGGCGCGGGGCCCTGCAGCGGCAGAACCAGCTGCGCGATCGATCGACGAACCCATTTACGAGGCGCCTCGATGTCGGGCGGAAGCGTCCAACGCTTCGTAAAACCCGATGCGCTCCTTAGGAGATCCTTGCCTCACCCTTGCCTCAACAAACGGCGGGCCGCGAAGCCCGCCGTTTATTTTGGTCTTCAGCGTCGCCCGGGGCTGGCGGGGCGACAACCTAGAATAGAATATTATATCGGCGCCATGCCGTGGCAAGGCAAATCGTTGGCGCTGCGATGCCGCAGCGAGCGCATGAGATATGCAGTGGTCGCGACATCGGACTTCATTCGTCGAGCCAGGATGCGATTGGTTCTGGTGAGGATTTGCCGCTTTGACGCGAATCTGGTTCCCGGGCATGATCGCGCGCCGCTCTCCCGCCCATTCCCTGTAGGATTCATCCGAATGTCGAAATACGCCTTGGCCATCGCCTTCATCGCCTGTCTGGCCGGCGGATCGGCGCAAGCCGCGCGCTGCGGCGGCGACTTCAACAGCTTTGTCGCCAGCATGGCCTCGGAAGCGCAGGCCGCCGGCGTCTCGGCGAGCGTGACCAGCGCGGCGCTCAGCGGCGTGCAGCAGGACGGCGCGGTGCTCGCCTTCGACCGGCGCCAGCGCTACACCTTCAACAAGAGCTTCGAGCAGTATGTCTCGACCCGCGTCGGCCCCGGCCGCATCAATGGCGGCAAGGCGCTGTTGCAGCGCCATGCCGCGCTGCTCTCACGCATCGAGCAGCAGTTCGGCGTGCCCCGCTATATCCTGGTTGCGATCTGGGGGCTGGAGAGCGATTTCGGCAAGGGCGACATCGGCAAGCTGCCGGTGGTCCGCACGCTGGCGACGCTCGCGCATGACTGCCGCCGCACCGAGCTATTCCAGGGCGAGCTGCTCGCGGCGCTGAAGATCGTGCAGCGCGGTGACCTGCCGCTGCGCGACCTGATCGGCGCCTATGCCGGCGAGATCGGCCAGACCCAGTTCCTGCCGTCCTCCTACATCAAGTACGGCGTCGATTTCGACGGCGACGGCCACGTCGATCTCCGCCACAGCGTCCCCGACGTGCTCGCCTCGACCGCGAACCTGCTCCACACCAGCGGCTTCAAGATGGGCCAGCCCTACGGCGAAGGCACCGCCAATTTCGAGGCCATGCGCGAATGGAACAGGGCGGTGATCTATCGCAAGACGATCGGGTATTTTGCCGATCGGCTGGCGGGGCAGTGAGGGGAGCCAAAGAGACGGAGCACTCGCGCACATACTTGGTGTCATCGCCCCGCGAAGGCGGGCGATCCAGTATTCCAGAGACCGCGCGAGAATACGGAGAGGCTGCTGCGTACTGGATTCCCCGCCTTCGCGGGGAGTGACAACGGAGAGGTCCGTGAACGCTCGCCAGGACGACGGTTTAATTCGACGGCGCCCCTCACTCCGTCCCCTTCGCCATCCTCTCCAGCTTGCGCTGCAACGGCGCCCAGTACGTTGCCGGGCGGAAGCGCTGCAGGAGATCCATGAAGCGGGCGTCGTTGCCGATCAGGATGCGCGGCTCGTTTCTCTCGATGCCCTTGATGATGCGCAGCGCGGCGTCCCGGGGCGTGGTCCTTGCCGCGTTCTCGAACCGCTCGATCGATTGCGACCGGCGTGCGTTGTCGGTGACGCCGACCCCGGTGCGCGAGTTGCGGGCGATGGCGGTGGCGACGCCGCCAGGATGCACGACCGACAGCCTGACAGGGCTGCCCGCCATGGCCAGCTCGTGCCGCACGCTCTCGGAAAAGCCGCGCACCGCGAATTTCGCCGCGGCATAGGCCGACTGTCCCGGCGGGGCGATGATGCCGAAGATCGAGGACAAATTGACGATGTGTGCCTCGCCCAACGTCTTCAGATGCGGCAGGAAGGCGCGCGTGCCGTGCACCACGCCCCAGAAATTGATGTCGAACAGCCAGTCCATCTGCGCCTGGTCGATCTCCTCGAACGATCCCATCAGTGCAACGCCGGCATTGTTGACGACGATGCCAAGTGCGGGATGCGCGGTGGCCGCCTCACGCGCGAATTGCGCGATGTCGTCGGGCTCGCTGACATCGACGCGATGCAGGCTGAGCTTGCTTGCGGCGCCGATCTCGGCCGCGAGCGTCTTCAGCCCGGGCTCGTCGCGATCGGCGAGCGCGAGATCGCAGCCGCGCCGCGCAAGCTCGATCGCCAGTGCGCGGCCGATGCCGCTTGCCGCTCCGGTGATAGCGGCGGCGCCGCGGATTGCAGTCATGATGATCCCCCGTCGAGCCACTTGAGCGGAACTATGATTTACATTTTTTCATATTGGAACCGAACCGCATGGCGGTTCCCTCCTTAACCTACGTTACTTGATGAAGACAGGCAGCATTGGGAGCCGCCGATGGGACAAGCAAAGCCGTTTCGAGCCACCGCACTGATCGTGGAAGACGACCTCATGCAGAGGGAGATGCTCAGTCTTCTTCTCGAAGAAAGCGGCTACGACGTCATTCAATGCGAGAGCGCCGAGGCGGCCGAGCTTGTGCTGGAGAAGAGCGCCGGCGCGCTCTGCCTGATGATGACCGACGTTCAGCTTGCCGGCCGCATGAACGGCGTCGAGCTCGCGCATGTCGCCAAGGACCGCAACCCGAAGCTCGACGTCGTCGTCACCTCCGGCCGGCCCTTGATGCAGGCCTTGCCGAACGGCGCGAAGTTCTGGGCTAAGCCATGGGCGCCGCTCGACGTGCTCCGCGAGGCCGAGATCGCGCAGCTGTCCTGAGGGTCGATCCGGCAGGCCGGCTTTCGTGGTCCGCGGCGCGGTGATAAGGTCGGTCCATGACCTTGTCCTTCCTGCTCACCTCGCTGATCGTCGTCGCCTCGCCCGGCACCGGCGTGCTCTACACGCTGGCGGCCGCGCTGACCCGCGGCTCGCGCGCGAGCATCGCCGCTGCCTTCGGCTGCACCCTCGGAATCGTGCCGCACATGACGGCCGCGATGCTGGGGCTCGCCGCCGTGCTCCACACCAGCGCGCTCGCCTTCGCCGCGCTGAAATGGTGCGGTGTCGCCTATCTGCTCTACATGTCCTGGCAGGCGCTGCGCGAGACCGGGGCGCTGGCAGTCGACGGCGAGATCCGCGAGCGTTCGGTCGGTCGGGTGATCGTGACCGGCTTCCTGATCAACATCCTCAATCCAAAACTGTCGATCTTCTTCCTGGCTTTCCTGCCGCAGTTCATCGCCGCGGACGAAGCCCATGTGCTGGCGCGAATGCTGGAATTGAGCGGCGCCTTCATGGCAATGACGTTTGCGGTGTTCGTGGTCTACGGCCTCTGTGCGGCATCGGTGCGCGAGCGCGTCATCTCCCGCCCGCCTGTCATGGCCTGGCTGCGCCGGAGTTTTGCCGCCGGCTTCGCCGCGCTCGGCGCCAAGCTGGCGTTCGCGGAGCGATAGCTTCTCCAGCCAATAAAAAAGCGGGCCTTGCGCCCGCCATCTTCCAACTCAGAACTCCCACCCGACGCCCGGGCGGAGCGTGCTCCACCCGGGCAAAGAATAAGAAGCCTCGCTACTTCTTCTTCGCTGCCTTCTTGGCCTTCTTCTTCGTCGCCTTCTTCGCCTTCTTCGCTTTCTTAGCCATAGGATCCTCTTCAGGGTTAATGGTGAAACGCGACACGAGGGATGCTCGGCGGAGGGCCAGCCTCGCAACATCCTCGATGACAAGCTCAGCAGATTCGCGCGCTTCTGCCCCGCGCTGTCACATCCGTGTCATCGCGTTATCCACAGCTCAGATGCATTTTCGGGTGATTTTGGCTCACGAATCCGCGTCGCCGGCATGCCTAACGATCCGACAATGCGCCAGCCGTTCATGAATCCAAAACCAAAGTCATGCTTTCGCGGATCGCAGTGAGACTCCGTTAAGCGCAGCGGCGGCATTGTCCCCCCAAGAAAACGGGGACGGGATCATGGACGGTCAGCTGGCAGGGACGGAGGGCGCGACGCTGCGCGCGCCGCGTGCGCCATGCTGAACGTGCCGACACTCTGGACCGTGTTCGTCGTCAACTTCCTGGCGCTCGGCCTGATCTGGGCCTACGTGATGCGCACCTATCCGAAATTCGCGGCCGCGCGGTTCTGGATGGCATCGTCCTTTATCGGCGCGACCGGTGCGATGACGGCCCTGCTGCGCCTGTTCGTCGCGTCTCCGTTGCCGCTCCTGCTTGGCGCCGCCGGCGTCATCGCGGCGAGCTGCCTTGCCGCCATGGGCATTCAACGCTTCTATCACCGGCCCGTCTCATGGCGCGTCATGATCGCAACAGCAGGCTTAAGCCTCGCCGGCGTCGTGTTCTTCGTGGTCGGCTTCGACAACATGCAGCTGCGCATGCTCTGCTACACGCTCGGTCAGGCCGTGCCGCTGGTGCTGGCGCTGCGTCTGTTGCTGTCGCCGCCGGAAGGCCGCGTCAGTCCGGGCGCCCGGCTGTCCGGCATCGTCATCCTCGCCATTATCGCGATCCTCGTCGTCCGCACGGTGGGCAATCTGCTCGGCGGCGATTTCTCGGCAAGCGCCGGCGGCCAGGCTCATGGCGTCATGGTGCTGGGTCTCTTGTTCCTGTCCATGACGCTCAATTTCGGCTTCCTGCTGATGGCGATGGACAGCTTGCGCAACGAGGTCGCCGACCTCGCGCTACTCGACGATCTCACCGGCGTCGCCAACCGGCGGCATCTGTTGCAGCGGCTGAGCGAAGAATGCGCCCGCTCGGAGCGCAGCAGCGAGCCGTTCTCGCTGCTGGTCATCGATCTCGACGGCTTCAAGACCATCAACGACACCCATGGCCATGCCGCGGGCGATGCCTGCCTCCAGCACTTCACCCTGATGGCGCAGACGCGCTTGAGGCCCGGCGACATGCTCGCCCGCACCGGCGGCGACGAATTCTGCGTCGTGCTGCCGTCGTCGACCTTGCGCGAGGCGGCTGCGATCGCCCGCCGCGTGCTCGAGGTCTGCCGCCAAGATGCCGTCAGCTGCACCGGCATCGACATTCCGATTGCGATCTCGATCGGGGTGGCGCAGTGGGACCGCGGCGTCGGCCAGTTTCCGGACCGCCTGATCGCGCATGCCGACCACGCCCTCTATGCGGCCAAGAAGAACGGCAAGAACGACTTTGCCGTCCACGATCCGGCGCCACCGCTGATGCCTGACCCGATCGGTTCAGGCGAGGCCTTGCGCAAATTCGCGTAAGGGCGTGCTAACGTCAGGTCCGCATTGGACCCGCATGATGATCTCTCGCCTGCTCGCGGCCGTTCTCGCCGCCCTCATTCTGATCGCACCTGCCGCTGCGACCGACGCCGAGCTCGCAAAGCTCGCGCGCGCCTCCGGCACGCCCGACATTCCCGGCCTGAAGATGGTGTGGCTGGCGCCATGGGGCGATGTCGGCAACGCAAAAGCCTGGCGCAACATCATCGTGCACCAGACCGAGGGACCGGCAGGCTCGGCGCGCGGCGGCGCCCAGATGCAAACGAAGAATCCCACGCGTCGCGGCGTCACATTGTGGGTCGAGACCGACGGCACCGTCTATTGGGCGGTCGCGGAAAACCTGGTGCCGACCCATGGCGACGGCGCCAACCGCAACGACAACAAGTACATCGACAACAAGCCGACCTACCGCCAGGTGGTGCGCGACAATTCGATCGGCGTCGAGTTCGCCGGCAACTATCCCGACGTCACCACGGGACCGACCGCGGCGCAGGTCGCGGCGTGGAAGATCCTCGTCCAAATCCTGCGCGCGCGCTACGGCATCCCGCTCGACCACGTCTATGCGCACAACTGGATCGACTACAAGGATGCCCGCTATTGCGAAGGCTGCTGGCTTGCGACGCTGGCGCGGACATGGGGGAGTGAGCGAGGCGCCGACGATGCGCTCTTCCCTTCTCCCCTTGCGGGAGAAGGTGGCGCGAAGCGCCGGATGAGGGGTTGTCTCCGGGAATGACGATGTGAGAGACGTGCTCGCGGAGACAACCCCTCACCCGTCTCGCCGCTATCGCGGCGAGCCACCCTCTCCCGCAAGGGGAGAGGGGAAGATCAATCACACCGGCTCCGACATCCACCCGAACAGCCGCCGGATCAAGCCCGGCCGCCGCGGCACCTCCGGCGGACCGTCCGCTGCCAGCACCCGTTTGAAGAAGTAATCCAGGAACACCATGTCGTTCGGCTCGGTGACGGTGAATGTCTCCTCGCCGAAATAGACGCTGTAATTGAAGAAGAACGGACCCATCAGCGGGATCGTCGCGGTCGAGGCATAGTCCTTCGAGATCACGAACTCTGACGGCTCGAGCCCGTGCTCGCGCATCGCCTGCTCGACCAGCGGCAGCTTGCGCATGAACTGGGCGGAGAAGCCGCCCACGGTGGATTGCAGGATGATCGACACGGTGCGTGTCCGTTCTCTTGATGCTGTCGGCCCGATCCCTTTGGTCGGTCGACCGGCAGCGCGGGTTCAAGATGCCTGGTCCGCGTCCCCGCGAACATGCTGCGCCTCACACGCAAACAAAAAAGCCGGCGTTGCCGCCGGCTTTCTGTCTCTTGTCGATCCGCCAATCTCTGGCGCCAAAACCTCGCGCTTAGAGCGCGGCTTCCAGGGCGGCCTGTTCGGCCTTTGCGATCGTGCCCTTGACCGCGGACTGCACCTTCTCGAACGCGCGGACCTCGATCTGGCGGACGCGCTCGCGCGACACGCCGAACTCGGCGGCAAGGTCTTCCAGCGTCATCGGCTCATCGGCGAGCCGGCGGGCCTCGAAGATGCGGCGTTCGCGCGGGTTAAGCACGCCCATGGCGCCGTTCAGGGCGTCACGACGGTGATCATACTCCTCGTGCTCGGCCAGCATGGCTTCCTGGTTGGGCGAATTGTCGACCAGCCAGTCCTGCCATTCGCCGGCTTCGCCGTCGTCGCGGATCGGAGCGTTGAGCGACGCGTCGCCACCGAGGCGGCGGTTCATGTCGACCACGTCCTGAGCCGTGACGCCGAGACGCTTGGCAATGATGGCCACCTGGTCGGGGCGGAGATCGCCTTCGTCCAGAGCGGAAATCTTGCTCTTCGCCTTGCGCAAGTTGAAGAACAGCTTCTTCTGGTTCGCGGTGGTGCCCATCTTCACGAGCGACCACGAACGCAGGATGTACTCTTGAATCGACGCCTTGATCCACCACATCGCGTAGGTTGCGAGACGGAAGCCCTTCTCGGGCTCGAACCGCTTCACCGCCTGCATCAGGCCGACATTGCCTTCCGAGACGACCTCGGAGATCGGCAGGCCGTAGCCGCGATAGCCCATGGCGATCTTGGCTACGAGACGGAGATGGCTGGTGACGAGTTGGTGCGCGGCGTCGCGATCATCGTGCTCGCGCCAACGCTTGGCGAGCATGTATTCCTGCTGGGGTTCCAGCATCGGAAACTTGCGGATTTCGCCGAGGTAACGGGAAAGGCCGGATTCGCCATTAAGGACCGGCAGGGTAGCTGTACGGGCCATAGTGCGCCCTCCAAACAGGTTCAGGCCCCCGATAGCGGCGGGCCAGGCAGACGACCGCTTGGTTAAAGCCGATCGGTGCTGCGATGTTCCGCGTTGGTCTTCAACGCAAGCGCAATATACTCCATCGGAAGGCAAAAAGGGAAGGATTGCTGACGTCACGTCCCCGTGTGGCAGCTATAACTTTTTGTAATGTAAAGCATTTCTGAAGCGACCTGCGTCATAGCGCCGCTTTGAGGGCCCCCTGAAGGAGAAGCAAATCCTCCGGCAGAGGCGTCTCCCAGTGAAGTAATTCTCCAGTCCTCGGGTGCTTCAATACCAGCAGGTAGGCGTGCAGCGCCTGCCGCCCCAGCGCGGCGAGGGCGGCCTGCGACTCGGGGCCCAGCTGGTTCGCCTTGGTCTTGAAATGCGGGCCGTAGACGGCGTCGCCCATCAGGGGGTGGCCGATATGGGCGAGGTGGACGCGGATCTGATGGGTGCGTCCGGTCTCGAGTTCGCAGGCGAGCAGCGTCGCGATCGGCTTGCCGTCGCGTCCGGCAAAACTCTCCAGAAGCTCCCAATGCGTCACGGCCTCGCGGCCGCCTTGGCGCACCGCCATTTTCTCGCGCGCATGCGGGTGACGGTCGATCGGCGCGTCCACGGTGCCGCGATGGCGGCCCGGCAGCCCCCAGGCGAAGGCCATGTAGCCGCGCCGCATCGGCCCGGTACGGCCGTGATCGGCGAATTGCGCGGTGAGCGAGGCATGCGCGAGGTCGTTCTTGGCGACCACCATCAACCCGGTGGTGTCCTTGTCCAGCCGGTGCACGATGCCGGGCCGGCGCACCCCGCCGATGCCGGAGAGCGAGCCGCCGCAATGGGCGATCAGCGCATTGACCAGCGTACCGGTCTCGTGGCCCGCCGCGGGATGCACCACCAGCCCCTTCGGCTTGTTGAGGACGACGATGTCGTCGTCCTCGAACACGATGTCGAGGGCGATATCCTCGCCTTTCGGCTCCGGCGCAGCCGCTTCCGGCACGTCGATTGTGATCGTATCGCCGGAGGCGACGTGATAAGCGGGGTCCCGGATCGCGGCGTCCCTGAGGCTCACCGCGCCCGCCAAAATCAGGGCTTTCAGCCTCGATCGCGATAGCTCGGCAAGGTGCAGCGCCAGCACGCGGTCGAGCCGGGTCGAGCCCTCGGAGCCTTCGACGACAACCTCCAACCTTTGCGCAGAGCCAGAATTTTCCATGACGACGTCTGATACCGTTGTTCCCGAACCGAGCCCCGAGCAGGCCGCGCTGTTCGCGCGGGTGCGGCGGATGATGCTGATCGCGGGGTTGACCACGGCGCTGGCAATCTGCGCCGTGCTGATCGCGGTGGGCTACCGCCTTTTCAAGTCCGAGGGAAGGGCGCCAGAGCCGGCAGGCGACGTCACCGCGACTCTCCCGAAGGGCGCCAAAATCGTCTCGAGTGGCGTCGCCGGCGACCGGCTCGTGATCACGATCGACATCGGCGGCGTCACCGAGATCCGCACCTTCGACGCCCACACGTTGAAGCCGGCTGGAAAGCTGAAATTCGCCAATGAGCCGTGAGGCGCGCCCCGGAACTCGCCGCCATCGTCGTCCTGGCGAAGGCCAGGACCCATAACCACCGAATCCGGTTGCACGAACGAGATCGTCGTTCCGATATGCCTTAACCATCCGCATACGGGGTAATGGGTCCTGGCCTTCGCCAGGACGACGCCGATTGGGCGTTTGAAACCCCGCGATCCCCGCTTGCCGCCGGCAAAATTCGAGGCTATGTCCTCTCCCTCAACGCTCCCTTCGTCTAGCGGTTAGGACGCGGCCCTCTCAAGGCTGAAACAGGGGTTCGATTCCCCTAGGGAGCGCCATTTTTCGAATTTTGCATTGATTTCCTTCGATTTTTTCAAGCCATCGTGCCACCCCGAATAGAGTGGGACAGCGTACGTTCTCCGTTCATCCCCTGCCGGATTTTGCCGAGTGGAAATCGAGCGAGTAATTTTCGAACTACGCAACCTGATCGATACCATGCCGAACTTTCACGGTTCGGCATCCAACACCCCGGCAGGGCGAATGTGGCTCGGTCGAGCCGCGGCTATGTTGAAGCCGCCGGATCGTCGCTCGATGCAGCGGGCGTCGTACTCGCGATGGATGCGGTTATCGGGGAATCGAACTCCTATAGGCACGGACAAGCGGTCTCTAAAGTGGCTAGCATTCTCTTTCGAACGTTTGCGCGTGTAGAGTCACAATCGCCTCCTAACTTACAAGGGGCCTATATTCCGGCCGGCAACGCGTTTGATGCACTCGCGGCCATCGCTCGAGTTTTCAGCTCAGCGAGACTGAGTTATTCATTGTCGATCCTTATTCTGACGAGAAGCTGTTGCGTGATTTTGCACCGCTCGCGGCGGAAAATGTTCTGCTTAAGGTTCTCGCCGATCCGTTCTATGTGAAGTCGTCCCTCAAGCCGGCCGTCGAGCGTTGGCAGAGCCAATTTCAAAATCGGCCGCTAGAGACGCGCCTAACATCGCCTCGCCAACTCCACGATCGCCTGATCATTGTTGACGACAAAGAAGTCTGGATCGTTACTCAGTCGTTCGCTCATTTGGCTGAACGGGCGCCGGCCTCCGTAAGCCGGTTCGAGTCAGAGGCGGCCGATCTAAAATTGAACAGCTACCGCACCAGTGTGCTGCCGCACAGCCGATATAAATCAACCAGGGTGCGGCATTCGCGTGCGACACTGCAAAACCCAACCATTTCGTGCGCACGAGCAAGCTTCTAGCGAGACCTGGCGCAGGCGCTCTCCTAAGCGATCGTGCCGTCGATCGAGCGGCGGATCACCCGCTGCACTTCGGCATTCGACAGAAAAAGATCGTGGTTGATGATGCCCCAGCCTTCCGCTGACGCATCGACCACGCGTACGCCGAGGCGCGCGATGACGGCTTTTTCGGCGGCGCCGACCCTGGTCATTCCACCTGCGATCTGTCCCGACAACGCCAGTGCGCGATCGTTCGTCGCGGCGATCACGGTGATTTTGCCCGCAAGCGGACCGATGCGCTGGATCGCTGACGAGAACACGTCCATGTCGATATCGGGCGCGGCAAACACCACGGCGCCGATCTTGCTCGTCACTGTGTCGCCGTATCGCGCATAGAGCTGACGCAGGCTTTCGAGCGACAGCATGGTTCCCATGCTGTGCGCAACGATGTTCACGCGGCCGGTGCCTGGCGCCGACACGAGTGTGGAGAGCACGCGCTCGAACTCGTCGCGGGACCACATCGCACTGTCGCGGTCATAGGCATAGTCGAACAGTCCTGCCTTGGAGGGCCAGGAGAACACCATGGTCCGGCCGCGGAACTTGATCCCATCGGAGAGATGGGCGCCATCCAGCACCGCCGTCTCGAACGTCTGCTTGAAGCCGTGCACATAGATCAGCACGTCTCCTCCGCCGGCCTGCGCAACGAGATCGCCAACGTCGGCCGACACCGGTTCGACCCGGTCAAGGCGCCAATCGCCAAGTCCAACCGAGGCCAGAGAAAGGCGGCTCTCGTCCGGCGCCCCCAGCTTCGCCCGCGCGATTGTCATGGTCGTCGCGCGCTCCGGCCCGAACCATGGCTTCGTGCGACCGCCGTTCACCGGCTTGCGCGTGGTGGTGACGAGCAATGTGGGGTCAAGGGATAGCGATGACGCGTCGAAACGCGCCCCGGTCGCACCCAAGCCGGCGCATCCGCCAAGCGCGAGGGCGGTCCCCGCCGACATAAATCCGCCGAGGAGAGCGCGGCGCGAAATAGAATGACGAGGGTCGCGTTGCAGGAGACGTCGAGCGATCACACGAAACCTTTGGGAACTTTGCCCACCGTAGCGCCCCGCTACATCTCTGAATGACAATGGGGGCGAGAAGACGGCGGAGCTGCTCTGCGGTCCATTGCATGGTCGTGCAGTCCATCGTCTCCGCCGGTAGAGCGAAACAGCCGCAAACGCAAGTCAATCCCTCTCCGCAAAAATATTCCAGTTTACCGAAATTCGGAAATATCGTATGTGTCGGCCATCCCAGCCCACAAAAGGGGCGGTCGTACGTCGTCACGAACGCGGGTTGGGAGTTGCGGTGGACGCGGGCGGCGTTAAAGGCGGGCTTGTGCGTGCAGGGCGAGATGAACCTCGTGAGCATGGCACGAACCGCATCGACGGACGGCGCTCAAACCTCGCGAAGCCTCTGGCGAAGCAGGGCCATGTCCTGCGAAGCTTGGGCGAAGCAGGATGCCTGCGTACGGCGAAACCGTGTGGTCTTGGCCGTCGTTGCTACGGTCAAGCCTTTGCGAAGGCGTCATCGCGTCAACCGGCGCGGTGCCGTGCATTTCGCGGAGGTGACGGAGGCAAGAAGGAACTCGTCTCCGGGGAGAGCGCGGCATAGGCCGTCAAACCATCGCGCAGGGAAGGCCTGGTCTCGGCTGCCCTGTGTCTCCCCTGTGCATTGCGTGTGCAATCAGTTCGCATGGGGGTTTTTATGGGTGCCAGCCGGCGCCCGGTCTTCCCTGCGCCCTTTCTTTTCGAGGGGGTGAAGCGAGAAGCATAGCTCGGGCAAAACATGCCGCGAGGCTGCGAGCGCGTGTCCGCGACCCGCATGCAAACTGACCTCCCTTTCGAGCCTCCCTTTCGAGCTTCCTTGCGAGCATGATGCGTCGGCATCGGTGGAGGTGGTCGTCCCTCCCGGAATCTGCCTTGATGCGAATTCAGCGCGGAGGAATTTTGACATGAGCGGCTTGGTGATCTCTGGCGGCCGGGTGGTGGATCCCGCCAGCGGAATGGACGCCATCGGGGATGTGGCGGTCGTGGACGGCAGGATCGCCGCGGTTGGCGCCTCGCTCGGAAGCGCCGAGCGGACAATCGACGCGACCGGGCTCGTGGTCGCCCCCGGCTTCATCGACCTGCACGCGCATGGCCAGTCGCTCCCCGCGGATCGGATGCAGGCGTTCGACGGCGTCACGACGACGCTCGATCTCGAAGCGGGCGTGCTGCCGGTCGGGTCCTGGTATGAGCGCCAGGCGCGGAAGGGGCGCGTGTTGAACTACGGCGCGGCCACCAATTGGGCTTTCGCGCGTATTGGCGCGATGACGGGCTCCAATGCGGAGAGCTCGCTGGAGGCGTTCGGCAACGCCATGCGCGATCGCCGCTGGATGGACAACGTGGCGAGCGATGCGGAGGTTGCCGGCATCCTCGAGCGCCTTTCGCGCGGCCTGAACGAGGGCGGCATCGGCATCGGGATCTTGAACGCCTATGCGCCGGGCGCCGGCGTGCAGGAGCTGACCGCGGTCTGCCAGCTCGCGGCCGCGCAGGACGTGCCGACCTTCACCCATGTCGCCTACATGTCGCGCATCGATCCCGAGAGCGCGGCGGAAGCCTATATCCGCCTGATCGGCTATGCCGGAGCCACCGGCGCGCACATGCACATCTGCCATTTCAACTCGTCGAGCAAGACCGACGTCGAGCGCTGCCGCGTGCTGATCGCGAAAGCGCAGGCGCAGGGCCTGCCCATCACGGTCGAGGCCTATCCCTACGGCACCGGCTCGACCGTGCTGGCGGCCGCCTTCTTCAGCGACCCCGAATTCGTCGAGCGCAACGGCACCGGTTACGATTCCGTGCAGCGGGTCACCGACGGCCATCGCTTCGGCGATCGCGAGGAGCTCCTGAAGGCGCAGGCGGAAGAGCCGTCCTCGCTGGTGCTGTGGCACATCCTCGACACCGAGAACAATGCGCATCACCGCGACCTCCTCGACATGTCGGTGCTCTATCCCGGCGGCGCGATCGCCTCCGACGCGATGCCGTGGACGACGTCGGACGGCAAGACCTACACCGGCGATGCCTGGCCGCTGCCGGATGACGCCACCTCGCATCCGCGCTCGGCGGGCTGCTTCACGAAATTCATCCGCGAATGGGTGCGCGAGCGCAAGACCGTGTCGCTGCTCGAAGGCGTGCGCAAATGCGCGCTGATCCCGGCGGAGATCCTGTCGCAGAGCACGCCCGCGATGCGCGCAAAAGGTCGGCTCGCGAAGGATGCCGATGCCGACATCGTCGTGTTCGACTACGAGAAGCTCTCGGACCGCGCGACCTTCACGGCGATGAACCGTCCCTCCGAAGGCGTGCGGCATCTGATCGTCAGCGGCCAGCCGTTAATCACAGATGGTGTGCTGGACGTCGCGGTGCGGCCCGGCCGTCCCGTGCGCCGTCCCGTCGTCGGGAGCTGAGACATGCCGGTCCCCATTCTCCTGGTGACGGGCTTTCTGGGGGCCGGCAAGACCACTGTCGTGAACCATCTGCTGGCGCATGCGGAGGGGCGGCGGATCGCCGCTGTGGTCAACGATTTCGGTGCGATCAACATCGATGCCGAGCTGATCGCGGGCGCGAGCGACGGCGTGGTCAGCCTCGCCAATGGCTGCATCTGCTGCTCGCTCGAAGGCGACCTGCTGCGCACGCTTGCGACGCTGCTGCGGCGTGATCCGAAGCCGGAATACATCGTCATCGAGACCAGCGGCGTCGCCGATCCCGCCGAGATCGTCCGCAATTTGATGGATCCCGTGATCCTGCGCGAAGCGCCGTTGGAAACGGTGCTCTGCGTGATGGACACGGCGACACCGCCGGCCGCTCTCGACGACGCGCTGCACCGTTCGCAGCTGCGCGTCGCCGACATCGTGGCGCTGAGCAAGCTGGATCTGGCGGATGAGGGTGCGGGCGGGCGGATGCGCGAGGCAATCCGCGCGCAGCGCGTTCCTGCCGTGGTCGTCGATGCGCAGCAAGGCGAAATTCCGTCCGCGCTGCTGTTTCCCGCGACCGTCGATCGTGCGCCCGCGCCGCGCAAATCCGGACCGAAACGTCCGGCAGAGCAACGCTTCGAAACGCTGAGCTGGACCTCGAACCAGCCACTTTCGCTGGCCCGCCTGCAGCAGGCGATCGGCCGACTGGCGCCAAAACTCGCGCGGGCAAAAGGCCTGTTCGAGACCGTCGAGCAGCCGGGGCGCCAGATGGTGTTTCAATTCGCCGCCGGCCGCGCCACGCTGGCCCCAGGCGAAGCGCCGACGCCGGGCGTGCCGTGCGCGCGGATTGTCTTCATCGTCGAGCTAGGCGTGCTCTCGAAGGCGGAGCTCGACGGGATCATGGAGACCTGCGTTGCGGATCGGTGAAGCTGCCGCTTCAGGCGAATTGCGCGATGCCATTTCCAACGGACCAGTTCTCCGCGGGCGCATCGAGGACGTTGACGAACACGTCCTCGGGGCGGAGGCCCGGGTTTTCGCCGAGCAGGTCCGCGATCCGCCGGTACAGGGCCTTCTTCTGCTCGGGGGTGCGCGAGGCGAACACGGTGATCTGGATCAGCACGGCATCGTCGCTGCGCGTGACGCTGTAGGCATTGCCGCAGCGGAAGTTCGCGGGCGAATGCTCGCTGATGGTCATGAACTCGTCGCCTTCAGGGACGTTCAGGGCCTCACGCATGGCGCGGTAGAGGCCGTCGAGGATTGCCTTCCGGTAAGCTTCCGGCTTTCCGGCGCGCATCGAGATGTGGAGGAGAGGCATCGCGAAATCCTCATTGACGAAAGGGCGCATCGGCCCCAGTTTGTTTTTGACGCGGCGTCAAGAAATCATGTTTTTGACATCGTGTCAAATATGCTTGATAGGGGCAAAGCTTGAGGCCGCGCGAGTTCGACCACGACGATGTCCTGCGTATCGCCTTCGACCAGTTCTGGCGCAAGGGCGTGCGCGGCACCTCGCTGTCGGACATCGCGCGCGACGCCGGTGTCCAGCGCGGCAGCCTCTACAACGCCTTCGGCACCAAGGAGGCGCTGTTCCTGCAGGCCTATGAGCGCTATGCGGCCGATTATCTCCTTGCGCTGCAAAAGGCGCTCGGCGCGGGCTCATTGCGAAAGCGCCTCACCGCGTTCTTCGACCTGACCATCAGCAACTTCCGCGCCGGCACGCCGCCGCGCGGATGCCCGACGACGCGCGGGCTGATGGAGCTCGGCGCGGCCGAAGGCGAGGGGCTGGACGAGGAGGCGCGGCAGGCCTTCGCGAACCTCATCTCGCGCATCACCGTTCTGGTTCAGGAGACGTTGTCGGCAGGTGCGGCGCGCGGTGAATTCAACGGCAATTCCGCGGCCGCGGCGCTGCACATCATCACGGTGACGCGCGGCCTCGCCGTGCTCGAACGTGCCTTCGGCGACGAGGCGCAGCTGCGCAAGATCGCGTCCCACACCATCGATCTCGTGCTCGGCAGGAAGGGCGGCTAGGTGTCAGCAGACCGCGAGCGCGTTGACCGCCCGCGTCGTCACGGTCTCGTTCTCGTTGCCGACGAACTGGCAGACGACAGTTTGGAGCTCGCCCGGCTGCTTGCCGCGTGCCACCGCCAGCAGTCGCATCAATTCCGCCTCGTCCTTCGACAGGCGTCGGCACGACGGCGGCATGAAGCACAATTGGCAGGGCCGGCCGCTGCGCAGGATTCTGACGAGCGCGGCAACGCGTGCGACCAGCAGCGGGCTGTCGGTGATGCCAGGCGCCTCGTCGGCAAAGCGATAGGCCGCCTCCCAGCAATCGGACGCGCCGGTCGTATAGGCGGCAGCGATGAACCGGAACAGCGAGAGCGTGACGCGGCCAAAATCATCGTAGCTCTCGACGTCAGGCCGCGTCGCAAGCGCGGCCTGAAGCGGACAGAGCCGCGCCTCGCCGGCTTCCGTGGCAGGCACAGAGCCGCAACTATCCTGCATCATGCGCGATCCCGGTCAGTGCAACGTGGGGCTTCCGACCAGCCAGCTCTTCATCGCCATCGTCTGGTCATGGTCCAAAGACGGAACGTGCCGGTCGGGCAGGATGAGACCCGCCATGCGGAAGATCGTTGCAAGCCCCCGCACGGGTGCGAGAGCCCAATCGGCGCCGACTGGCGGCAGCCAGCATTCGAACTGCTCGCGCGCGATATCGTCGCGCTCTTTCTGCGCGGCCGCGATCGCCCGTAACATGCTGTGCTCGCTGTCGGACATGCGGGGGCAGGTCGGGCAGTGCACCGCGATGGCCGTATGCGCCGTGCAGGCAAAGATCTCGATGATGGATTCCAGCGAAGGCACGGCGTCGCCCACGCCAAAATGGTCGTCACTTGCTGGATGTCGGCCGCGGTCGGAACGGCGCTTCCGCTGCGCGCCTTGGCCCGAAATCCCCAAATGAAGAGCCGCTCCGCTGCGCTCAGCGCCGGAAGGTCGAGAGACCCTGTCGATGTCGATTGGTGCATTGAGCCTCTGGCCTCCGGCTGCGCCCATGCCCCGGCTGGCGCCGATGATCTGCGCCGATCGTTCCGTCAGAGCCCCCTGCAAGTCAACGCTCGGAGGGGCGATGTCGAGGTCTTCTAGTTTTGAAGAGTTCGCATCTCGGATGCAGCCAGCCTCGCGAGCCTGCGAGCCGTCTGCGGCATGCCGGTAGGATGCATGGAGTTTTGCGGGGTGGGGGAACCCGAATGCTTAAAGCTTTGCTAAGGGGCGCGGGATAAACTGGCATATCAGCCTTCCAAATCTTGCGAGCACCAATGTTTTTCTCCCGCATCAGTTTCAAGCTGGTCCTGATTGTCGGCATCAGCCTCCTTGGCATGATCGCGCTGGCGCCGATCGCGCTTTCGACCTTGCGCGCGCAGATGATCGCCGATCGTCAGGCCAAGACGCAGCACTTGGTCGACGTCGGCTACGGCATCCTGGCGCACTACCAGAAGCTCGAGAGCGAAGGAAAACTCCCGCGCGAGCAGGCCCAGGCCGGCGCGATCGCGGAGATCAAGAGCCTGCGCTACGACAAGGTCGAGTATTTCTGGCTGAACGACATGACCCCCAAGATGGTCATGCATCCGATCAAGCCCGAACTCGACGGCAAGGATCTCTCCGGGATGAAGGATCCGTCCGGCAACGCGCTGTTCGTCGGCTTCGTCGACGTCGTCAAAAAGCAGGGCGCGGGCTTCTACAGCTACCTCTGGCCGAAGCCCGGCTTCGACCAGCCGGTCGGGAAAATCTCCTATGTGAAGGGCTTTGCGCCCTGGGGCTGGATCATCGGCACCGGGATCTATCTCGACGACGTCGACGCCGTTTTCCGCCAGAATGCGATGACCTTCGCCCTGGTGTGCCTGGTCGTGTTCGTGCTCGTGCTCGGCGCCTCCTTCGTGATCGGCCGCAGCGTGACCCGGCCGCTGGCGAAGATCACGGCACTGACCGACCGCCTCGCCGCCGGCGACAGCGCGTTCGACGTGCCCCATACCGATCGTCGCGACGAGATCGGCGGGCTCGCCAAGGCGCTCGCCGTGTTCAAGGACAATGCGTCGGCGGTCGGCCGCATGCACGCCGAACAGCAGGAGACGAAGCAGAAGGCCGACGAGGAGAAGCGCAAGACGATGACCGACCTCGCCGGCAAGTTCGAAGCGAACGTTCAAGCCGTCGTCCGCGACGTGTTCAAGGAGGCGCGCGCGATGCAGCAGGCCGCGCAGGGCATGTCCGAGACCGCCGACAAGGCGACCGACCGTGCGAGCCTCGTCGCCACCGCCTGCCAGCAGGCCTCGAGCAACGTGCAGACGGTGGCCTCCGCCGCCGGGCAGCTGTCGTCCTCGATCGCCGAGATCAGCCAGCGCGTCGCGCAGGCTGCAAGCGTGGCCGACAAGGCCGCCGCCGACGGTCAACGCACCAACGACACCGTGCAGGGACTTGCTGCAGCCGCGCACAAGATCGGCGAGGTCATCGACCTCATCAACCAGATCGCCTCGCAGACCAATCTGCTCGCGCTCAACGCCACCATCGAGGCGGCGCGCGCCGGCGAGGCCGGCAAGGGTTTTGCAGTGGTGGCAAGCGAAGTGAAGTCGCTGGCGAGCCAGACCGCGAAGGCGACCGACGAGATCGGCGCGCAGATATCGGCGATCCAGGCCGAGACCAACCAGGTGGTCGGCAACATCGACAGCATTCGCAAGACCATCATGGAGGTCAACGAAATTTCCTCGTCGATCGCCGCAGCCGTCGAGGAGCAGGGCGCCGCGACGGCGGCGATCGCGCACAGCGTACGGGAGGCCGCCTCCGGCACCGACCAGGTTTCGCAGAACATCTCGGGTGTGACCGACGCGACGGCGGAGACCGGCCAGGCCGCCGGCCTCGTGCTGCAATCGAGCGGCCGGCTGTCGCAGAAGCTGCAATCGCTGGAAGACGAGGTCAGTGCTTTCGTTGCGGGGGTACGGGCGGCCTAGTATAGCAGGAGAATGAGCGCGCGCATTCTCCTGATCAATCCGAACAGTTCTGTGGCGACCACTGAGATGATGGTCGCCATCGCGAGGTCGGCCGCCGTGGACGGCTTCGACATCGACGGCGCGACCGCAACGCGCGCGCCGCAAATGATCGTGACGCCGGATGCGCTGGATGCAGCTTCCATCGAAGTTCTGGAGATCGCGCAGTCGAACCGGCATGCATGCGACGGCATCATCGTCGCGGCGTTCGGCGATCCCGGGTTGGCCGGGATCAAAGCCGCGGTTAAACGGCCCGCGGTCGGTATCGGTCAGTCCTCCATGCTGGCAGCCGCCGAGAACGGCCGTCGCTTCGGCGTGGCGACCACGACGCCGCTGCTGGAATCGAAGATCGACGCCGTGCCGGACGCGCTGGGGTTGCGATCGCGTTATACCGGCGCCCGCTTCGCCAAAGGCGATCCGCAAGACCTGATGGGCGATCCGGCGCGATTGCGTGCGGCGCTTGCCGGCGCGGTCGAGGCCTGCATCGCACAGGATGGCGCGGAGGCGGTCATCATCGGTGGCGGCCCGCTGGGCGAAGCTGCGTGCGAGCTTCAGCCGATGTTCACCGTGCCGATCATCGCGCCGATCCCGTCTGCCGTGGCGCGGATTATTCGCCTCATCACGGCGCGCGCGACCGATTGAAATTCCGGCCCGCGGGAACGGTCGTCGGGACCGCGTTCTTGCCCTTGACGGCCTCGGTTAAAGTGACGAAGCAGAACCATGGGACCTGCCGACCCGCGCTTGGGCACGCGGGCATGGAGACGCTGCATGTCGTTCAAGAAGCTCCTGATCGCCAATCGCGGCGAGATCGCCATCCGCATCGCGCGCGCCGCAGCCGATTCCGGCATCGCGACGGTCGCGATCCATCCCGCGGACGATGCGATGTCGCTGCATGTGCGGGTTGCCGACGAGGCCGTCGAAATCCCCGGTCGCGGCGCGCGGGCCTATCTCGACATCGAGGCCGTGGTCAAGGCGGCGAAGAGCGCAGGCTGCGACGCCGTGCATCCCGGCTACGGCTTCCTCAGCGAGAACGCTGCGTTCGCGAAGGCCTGCGCCGATGCAGGCATCGCCTTCGTCGGGCCCCGGGCCGCGGCGCTCGAGTTGTTCGGCGACAAGGTGGCGGCACGGCAACTGGCAAAGCGCTGCGGCGTCCCGATCATCGCCGGCACCAGCGGGCCGTCCTCGCTGGAGGACATCGCGGCGTTCTTCACCTCGCTCGGCAGCAACGCGGCAATCGTGATCAAGGCAATGGCCGGCGGCGGCGGGCGCGGCATGCGCGTGGTCGAGCGCGCTGCCGATCTCGCGGAGGCCTATGCGCGCTGCCAGTCCGAGGCCAAGGCCGCGTTCGGCTTCGACGGCGTCTATGCCGAGCGGTTGATCCGGCAGGCGCGCCATATCGAGGTGCAGATCATCGGCGATCGCGACGGCGCGATCTCCCACCTCTGGGAGCGCGAATGCACCATTCAGCGCCGACACCAGAAGCTGATCGAGGTGGCGCCGAGCCCGTCGCTCAGCGACGGCTTGCGTGGCCGTATCATCGCGGCGGCGAAGCAACTCGCCGTGGCCGCGTCGTACGACAATCTCGGCACGTTCGAGTTCCTGGTCGACGGTGCCGCCGAAGACAGTTTTGCCTTCATCGAGGCCAACCCGCGGCTTCAGGTCGAGCACACCGTGACGGAAGAGGTGCTCGGCCTCGATCTCGTCCGCGCCCAGCTCGCGGTCGCCGCCGGTGCCTCGCTTGCCTCGCTCGGCCTGGCGCAAGGCTCGATCCCGAAACCGCGCGGCTATGCCATGCAGCTCCGCGTCAACATGGAGACACTGGACGAGCTAGGCGCGACGCACCCGACCGGCGGCGTGCTCGCCGTGTTCGAACCGCCGTCGGGCCCCGGCGTCCGCGTCGATAGTTTCGGTTATGCCGGCTACAAGACCAGCGCCGCCTTCGACTCGCTGCTGGCAAAGGTCATCGTGCATACGCCCGGTGAAGCCTGGCACGACGTGGTCGCCAAGGCTTCGCGCGCCTTGCGCGAGTTTCGGATCGACGGCGTCATCACCAACATCGCCTTCCTCCAGGCGGTGCTGGCGCATCCCGACTTCAGGTCCAACCGCATCGCGACCGACTTCATCGATTGCAACATGGGCAAGCTCGTCGAAGCCGCGGATGGCGCGGCCAAACCACTTTATTTTGCAGCGACGGAGCGAAACGGCGGTCCCGGCACCGAGGCGCATACGGCACAGACCGTGCCCGAAGGCACAGTGATGGTCGCGGCACCCTTGCAGGGGACCATTGTCACTATTCAGGTGAAGGAAGGCGAGGTCGTGCGCCCGGGCCAGCAGCTCGCCGTGATCGAATCCATGAAAATGGAACATCTGGTCATGGCCGAGCAGGGCGGCCGCGTCACGAAGCTACTCGCCGGCGACGGTATCACGCTGATGCATGGCGAGCCGATCATGTATCTGGAGCCGCTCGACGTTGCGGCGGACGCGTCGGCAACGGAAACCGATGTCGATCTCGACCACATCCGTCCTGATCTCGCCGAACTGATCGCCCGCCAGGCCAACACGCTCGACGAAAATCGCCCTGCCTCCGTCGAGCGCCGCCGCAACACCAATCAGCGCACCGCGCGCGAGAATGTCGCGCAGCTCGTCGACGACGACTCGTTCATGGAGTACGGCAGCCTTGCGATTGCGGCGCAGCGGCGCCGGCGCAAGCTCGACGATCTCGTCAAGAACACGCCGGCCGACGGCCTCGTCATGGGCGTCGCGACCGTGAACGCCGAGAAGTTCGGTCCCGAAGGCGGGCGCTGCATCGTCGTGGCCTACGACTACACCGTGCTCGCGGGCACGCAAGGCCACATGAACCACAAGAAGATCGACCGCATGCTGACGCTCGCGGAAGACTGGCGCGTGCCGCTGGTGTTCTATGCCGAGGGCGGCGGCGGCCGCCCCGGCGATACCGACCGGCTCGGCATGACCGGGCTTGATGGTCCGTCCTTCGTGCAGTTCGCAAGGCTCTCGGGTCTGGTGCCGGTTATCGGCATCGTCTCCGGCTATTGCTTCGCCGGTAATGCCGCGATGCTCGGCTGCTGCGATGTCATCATCGCAACCAAAAACGCCTCGATCGGCATGGGGGGCCCCGCGATGATCGAAGGCGGCGGGCTCGGTGTCTATCACCCGGCCGAGGTCGGTCCTGTTACGTTCCAGTCGCCGAACGGCGTGATCGACATCCTCGTCGAGGACGAAGAAGAGGCAACATCCGTTGCGCAAAAATACCTATCCTATTTCCAGGGTGCGGTGACGGACTGGCAGGCCGCCGACCAGCGCCTGCTGCGCCGCGCGATCCCCGAGAACCGCCTGCGCGTCTACGACATCCGCAGCGTGATCGACCTCGTCGCGGACAAGGAGTCCGTGCTGGAGCTGCGCCGCGACTACGGTGTCGGCATGATCACGGCGTTGATCCGTGTCGAGGGCAAGCCGTTCGGCCTGATCGCCAACAATCCGCGGCATCTCGGCGGTGCGATCGACGCCGATGCCGGCGACAAGGCCGCGCGCTTCCTCCAGCTCTGCGACGCCTTCGATCTGCCGATCGTCTCGCTGTGCGACACGCCCGGCTTCATGGTCGGTCCGGAAGCCGAGAAGACGGCAATCGTGCGCCACGTCTCGCGCATGTTCGTGACAGGCGCGAGCCTGACTGTGCCGTTGTTCGGCATCGTGCTGCGCAAGGGCTATGGGCTGGGTGCACAGTCGATGATTGGCGGTGGCTTCCACGCCTCATTCTTCACCGCGGCCTGGCCGACCGGCGAGTTCGGCGGCATGGGCCTGGAGGGTTACGTCCGCCTCGGCTTCCGCAAGGAGATGGAGGCGATCGCCGACCCCGTCGAGCGCGAGACTTACTATCGCAACAAGGTCGCCGAGCTCTATGCCAACGGCAAGGCGGTCTCGATCGCCTCCGTGTTCGAGATCGACAACGTCATCGACCCCGCCGAGACCAGGCGCTGGATCATGGCGGGCCTGCGCTCGGTGCCGAAGCCGCCGGCGCGGACTGGGAAGAAGCGGCCCTGTATTGATACGTGGTGAGGGCGGTGCAGCAATTCTGATTGCGCTTCGCCGCGTTCCCGGTTCCCGATTGACATCCCCGCCTGCGGTGCCAGACTTTGCACAATAATGCAGGGTGGAGACGTCCGCGATGGCCAGCCTTTCGGCCTCGAACCATGTCGCCCGTGTCTTGTCCGTCGCCAATCAGGTTATAGACCGCTTGGCCGACGTCGATGCCTCTTCGCGCATTGCCAATTCCTGGCGGCGCTGCCTGGTCAGCCACAAGCTCGATCCCGGCCGTCAGGGGCCGCCGCAGACGCTCACCGAAGCCGAGATCCGTCACGTCGCCGAACCCATGGAGGAGACGATCCGGCTTGCAACACCGGAGCTCGACGACCTCGCCCGGGTACTGCGCGGTGCCGGTTATTGCGTCAACCTGGCAGACGTGAACGCAACCATGCTGTTCAGCCGCCTGCCCGGCGAGGCCGACGCACGACTATTCATGGACTGGAAGATCTACACAGGCTCGAATTTTTCCGAGGCCTCCGAAGGCACCAATGGGCTCGGCACCGCGCTCGCCGAGCAGAAGCCGATCCTGGTGCATCGCGACGAGCATTTTCGCGCGCAGTGGCACATGTTTTCCTGCGCCGTGACGCCGCTGTTTGACCAGGCGGGACGGCTCGCAGGCGCCGTGAACATCACCTCCTGCCGCGAGGACCTCGAACGCACCGCGCATCAGCTTGCGCTCGCGGTGACGATGGAGGCAACGCGGCGCATGGAGGGCGCGATCTTCCGCAGTCATTTCCGCAACGCCTGGATCGCGACCGTGCCGGGCGACGGCGGCGGCGGCCTGCTCGCCTATGACGACGATCGCCGCATCGTCGGCGCCTGCCGTTCGGCGCGCGCACTGCTGGGTCTCACCGACGGCTTGATCGCAGCCGGCATCGATCTGTCGCGCTATGTCAAATTCGACCATCCCGCCGCGCGCGACGCAGACGATCTCGTCGAACTGCGCCGGGCCGATGGCAGTTCACTAGGGCACGGCCATGTCGCGCCGCCGCTGCGGGCGAGGGCCTCGACCCGTCCGCTCGCGCCGCGCCGCGATGCACCGGTCGATCGCTTCGATGCGCTGCAGCGGCTCGCCGGACGCGATCCCAGCCTGATCAGGAGCGTGAAGCGACTTAGAAGCATCGGCGATCGCAATCTGCCGGTGCTGCTGCATGGCGAGACCGGCGTCGGCAAGGATGTGTTCGCCCGTGCCATTCACGCAGCCGGCAATCGCGCGCGCCACAACTATGTCGCGCTGAACTGCGCGGCGATGCCGGAAAGCCTGATCGATGCCGAGCTGTTCGGCTACGAGGCCGGCGCCTTCACCGGCGCACGCCGCGACGGCTCGAAGGGCCTGATCGTGCAGGCAGACGGCGGCACGCTGTTCCTCGACGAGATCGGCGACATGCCGATCGCGCTGCAGACGCGGCTGCTACGGGTGCTGGAGAACCGCGAAGTCTGGCCGCTCGGCGCGCTGAAGCCCGTGCCGGTCGACATTCGCCTGATCAGCGCCACCCATCGCGATCTCGGCCGCATGGCCGAGGAGGGCGCCTTCCGCACCGACCTATATTTCCGTCTGCGCGGCATGGAGGTGCGGCTGCCGGCCTTGCGCGAGCGCGCCGACCGCGACGACGTCATCCGCCAGATCGCTCACGAGGAGGCGCCGAATTGCTCGCTCTCGGACGAGGCCTGGGCGCGGCTCGCGGCCTATCCCTATCCCGGCAACATGCGCCAGCTTCGGCATGTGCTGCGGCTCGCCGGCTGCACGGCGGAGGACGACGTCATCACCGATGCCGACCTCGATCTGCCGCCGTTTGGTGGAAGGGCGGAGCCGGATCTCGCAGCGGCGGAGCGCGCGGCGATCGTCGAAGCCTTGCGCAAACACGGCGGCCGCGTGACGGAAACAGCGCGCGCGCTGAAGCTGAGCCGCGCCACGCTGTATCGCAAGATCAAGCAGTTGAAGATCGAGACGACGCAGTAGCGATCTTTCTTCCCTCTCCCCTTGCGGGAGAGGGCGGCTCGCCGCGAACGCGGCGAGACGGGCGAGGGGTATCTCTCCGCACTTGACTCTCTTGCTTCTGAGTCCGCGGAGAGATACCCCTCATCCGGGGCTTCGCGCCACCTTCTCCCGCAAGGGGAGACGGGAGCGGCAGCGAGCCTGCCGCCGCTCTCTACGAAAAATCGCTCCAGCTCAGATGTCGCGAGTCGAGGTCGCCGACTGTCACGGTGCCGCGGATTTCGCGCGGGGCGTGGAAGCTGCTGCGCAGATACACGAGCGGCGCCGCCCCGTCGGAATGCGATGCGCCGCGCACCTCGCCGACGAAGATCGAATGCGTCTTGGTCTCGAATTCCTGCGCCAGCACGCAGTCGAATGCGGCGACCGCATCGCTCAGCACCGGCGCGCCGGTCACCCCACGCGTCCACTCCCCGAACGCAAAACGGTCGTCGCCATTGACGCCCTTCTGGCCACTGAAGGTAAGCGCCAGGAGGGCGTGGTCCTCGTGCAGGAAGTTGATCGCGAACGCGCCTTCCTCGCGGATGCGCGCGTGCGCACTGGCGTTGCGGTTGACGCACACGATCAGGGATGGTGGCGAGTCCGACAGTGAGCAGGCCGAGGTCACCGTCAGCCCCGTGCGCTTGCCGTGCTCGGCGCCGACCGTCACCAGCGCGACCGCGCCGGCGCACTGGCGCATCGCCTGCTTGAAATTCTTAGCGTCGAAAGCACTGGCGTCCACCGTCACGCGGAAATCTCCGAAATGGATGTGGGTGCGGCACGATCGCGCCGCACCCGCGTCGGGTCAAGCCGCCTTCTTCGCGGAGCCGAGATGCTTCAGGCGCGGCATCACCTCGTTCTTCAGCAGCGACAGCGAGTGATGCCAGGCTTCAGCCTTGTGCTTGTAGTCGAAGCCGAACACCAGCAGCACGCCGAAGCCGCCGACCTCCTCGTAGATCTTCTCGATTTTCTCGGCGACGGTCGCTGGCGAGCCGACGATCCAGTTCCGCTTGGCGCAATATTCGACGGTGACGTCGCTATCGGGCACGTCGGGCGCGTGCTTCAGATAGTCCTTGAAGCCGAAATGGCCGAGCAGCGGCAGGAAGTACTCGCCCATCATCCGGCCCATCATGTCGCCGGTCGAGAGCCGCCACGCTTCCTCGTCGGTATCGGCGACGAACACCTCGCGCACCAGCCGCCAATCGGCCCGGTCCGGCTTGCGCCCGGTCTTGGCGGCACCGGCTACAACCGAATCCCAATGACTGCCGACATAGGCCGGGTTCAGGTTGAGGCTCATTGGAATGAAGCCGCGCTCGCCGGCGAGCTTCAGCGTGTCCGAGTTCTTCGAGAGCCCAGCGACGCCGATCGGCGGGTGCGGCGTCTGCAACGGCTTGATGTGGGGTTTCAAGAAGTCGAACATCGTGTCCGGCTTGGTCACCGTCCAGAATTTGCCCTTGTAGGTCCAGGGCGCGGGATCGCTCCACATCTTCAGAATGATCTCCAGCGCCTCGCGCGTCATGTCGCGGTTCTGTCCGCTCATGCCGTCGACATTGAACATGGCCCAGTCGCTCGGCAGGCCGCTCGCCGCGACGCCGAAATTGAGCCGACCTCCCGAGAGGTGATCGAGCATGGCGACGCGGTTGGCGAGCTCGGCCGGGTGGTGATAGGGCAGCAGGAAGCCGCCCGGCCCGATACGGATATTCTTGGTCTGCATCAGCGCCTGCGCGATCAGCAGATCGGGCGTGGGATTGGGTTCCCAGGGCGCGGTATGGTGCTCGCCGACCCAGGCCTCCTGATAGCCGAGCTCGTCGAGCCAGCGCATGACCTGCAGGTCCCAGTCGTTCCCTTCCTTCAGGCCGCACTCCGGCGGGTGCGAAGGCATCGTGAAATAGCCGATCTCCATGGGTTTCCTCATCTGATGTTGACGCGTCTTATTGCGCGGTTCACGGACGTGAGCAGGGTTGCTTGAGCAAGCGGTGTGCCACCGCTCCGCAAGCGGTGTGCCAGCGCTACAGCGGCTCAGTCCCGCGAGAAAACGCTGGTTTGCGGCGGCAATAGCCGATATCCCGTGGCGAATTTGCGGGCCGTCGTCTCATTGTCGCGAGACGGCGTCTTGCCGGTGAGACGAGGACGAGAACCGAGATGACCGAACCCGCTTACGTCGCGGTGGACTGGGGCACCAGCAGCTTCCGGCTCTGGTTGATCGATCGTACCGGCGTAGTGCTGGCCGAACGCCGCAGCGGCGAGGGCATGCTGGCGGCGGCAAAGACCGGCTTCGCGGCCGTGCTGCAATCCCATCTTGCCGCCGTCGAAGCACCAGCTCATCTGCCGGTTCTGGTCTGCGGCATGGCCGGCGCCAAGACGGGCTGGGTCGAAGCCGGATATGTCGATACACCCGCGCCGCTCGCGGCCGTCCTGGAGCAGGCCGCGCACGTGCCGGGCGAAGCACGCGATATCCGCATCCTGCCGGGTATCGCGCAGCGCGATACAAGAGCGCCGGACGTGATGCGCGGCGAGGAGACACAGCTGCTCGGCGCGCTTGGTCTCGATGCCGCAGGTGAGGCGCTGGTCTGCATGCCCGGCACGCATTCGAAATGGGTACGCCTGAAGGACGATACGATCGCGCATTTCTCCACCTTCATGACCGGCGAGCTCTTCAGCGTTGTGTCGCGCGAGACGATCTTGTCGCTTGCGGTCGCAGGCGCCGAAGACGCCGAGGACGTCGCGAGCTTCAAGGCGGCGGTGAGAGCTGCGTATGAGGCGCCGTCGTTCGCGGCCAATTTTCTGTTCGGCGCGCGCTCGCGTCAGCTTCTGTTCGGGAGCACACCGGCCGCGGCGCGCGAAACGCTGTCGGGCACTTTGATCGGCATCGAGCTGGCCGCCGGGCTCTCCGGCGCCGTGCCGAAAGCAGGCATTACGTTGATTGCCTCGGGGCGGCTCGCGATGCTGTACACGTTGGCTTTCGATGCGTTGTCGGTCACCGTGAACCCCGTCGATGCCGATGAAGCGGTCCGCCGCGGTCTGTCGATGGCGGCTGCCGCGATCTGGACGAAATGAGAGGACTGTTGAAATGAGCGTTCCCTTTCCGGCGATGAAGCGGCCACTGCTTGCGATCCTGCGCGGCGTGAAGCCCGAGGAAACGCAGGCCATCGTCGGCGTGCTGATCGAGGCCGGCATGACCGCGATCGAGATCCCGCTAAACTCGCCCGATCCGTTCCGCTCCATCGCCACCGCCGTCAAGCTCGCGCCGGCCGGCGTGCTGATCGGCGCCGGCACGGTGCTGACCACAGCGGATGTCGATCGGCTCAACGATGTCGGCGGCAAGCTGATGGTCTCGCCGAATGTCGATACGCAGGTGCTCACGCGTGCGCACCAATACGCCATGGTCACGTTGCCGGGCGTGTTTTCGCCGACCGAGGCGCTGCTGGCCGCGCGCTCCGGCGCCTCTGGCCTGAAGTTCTTTCCGGCAAGCGTGCTCGGCGCGTCCGGCA
Source organism: Bradyrhizobium sp. Kon56 (assembly GCF_055807635.1). NCBI lineage: Bacteria > Pseudomonadati > Pseudomonadota > Alphaproteobacteria > Hyphomicrobiales > Nitrobacteraceae > Bradyrhizobium > Bradyrhizobium sp. Kon56. The sequence continues at coordinate 56,073 of NZ_JBVVOU010000017.1, forward strand.
TCGCCGCGATCCGCGCCGTGCTGCCGGCCGGCGTGATGATCGCCGCCGTCGGCGGCGTCTCCGACCAGAATTTCGCGGAGTACATCGAGGGTGGCGTGACGGCGTTCGGGCTGGGCTCCAACCTCTACAAGCCCGGCATGACGGTAACGGACGTTGCGGCTCGCGCAAAATTGACGATCGCGGCCTACGATCGGGCGATTGCGAAAGACTGAAGCGGCAATAAACAAGCCGTGATGTCGTCACGGTCGCACGTTATCCTATCTTGCTGCACCAGCGAGATCAGGAGACCGACATGGCGATCAACAATGTAGCCGATCTGTTCGTGGCAACGCTCGAACAGGCTGGCGTCAAGCGCATCTACGGCATCGTCGGCGACAGTCTGAATGCGCTGACCGAAGCGCTGCGGCGGCGCGGCACGATCGAATGGATCCATGTCCGGCACGAGGAGGTCGCGGCCTTCGCCGCCGCCGGGGAAGCGGAAATGACGGGCAGCCTTGCGGTGTGCGCGGGCTCGTGTGGTCCCGGCAATCTGCATCTGATCAACGGCCTGTTCGACGCCCATCGCAGCCGCGTTCCCGTGCTGGCGATCGCCGCGCAAATTCCGACCGCCGAGATCGGCAGCGGCTATTTCCAGGAGACGCATCCGCAAAACCTGTTCCGCGAGTGCAGCCATTATTGCGAGCTGGTCTCCGATCCGAGTCAGCTTCCCTACGTGCTGGAAAACGCGATCCGCGCGGCGGTCGGCATGCGCGGCGTCGCCGTTGTCGCCATGCCGGGCGACGTCGCGTTCCGCAGCCCACCCAAGCGCGCGCTGTCGACGGCGCGTGGCCTTGCGCTGTCGGCGCCGAAGGTTATGCCGCAGGCCGATGAACTGAAGGCACTCGCGGACCTCTTGAACGGCGCCGAGCGCATCACCCTGTTTTGCGGTCGCGGCTGCACCGGCGCGCATGCGCCGCTGATGCAGCTTGCGGAAGCCTTGAAGAGCCCGATCGTGCATGCGCTGGGCGGAAAGGAGCATGTCGAATACGACAATCCCTACGACGTCGGCATGACCGGCTTCATCGGCTTCTCCTCCGGCTATGCTGCCATGCACGCCTGCGACGCGCTGGTGATGCTCGGGACCGATTTTCCCTACAAGCAGTTCTTCCCGACCGATGCCAAGATCGCGCAGATCGACATCCGTCCGGAAAATCTCGGGCGCCGCTGCAAGATCGATCTCGGCCTCGTCGGCGACGTCAAGCTCACCCTCGAGGCGCTGCTGCCGCTTCTGAAATCCAAGACGCAGCGCAAGCACCTCGACGATGCGATCGCGCATTACAAGAAGGCGCGCGAAGGCCTCGACTCGCTCGCCAAGGGCACGCCGGGCAGCAAACCAATCCATCCGCAATACCTGGCAAAGGTCATCAGCGACCATGCGAGCGATGATGCGGTGTTCACCGCCGATGTCGGCACGCCGACGGTGTGGGCCGCGCGCTATCTCGAGATGAACGGACGCCGCCGGCTGATCGGCTCGTTCGTGCACGGCTCGATGGCCAACGCCATGCCGCAGGCGATCGGCGCGCAGGCCGCGCAGCCCGGCCGCCAGGTGATCTCGCTCTCCGGCGACGGCGGCTTCACCATGCTGATGGGCGATCTGATCACGCTGACGCAGATGAAGCTGCCGGTGAAGGTGGTCATCTTCAACAACGGCGTGCTCGGCTTCGTCGCACTGGAGATGAAGGCGGCCGGTTTCGTCGACACCAATGTCGATCTGGAGAATCCGGACTTCGCGGCGATGGCGCGCGCGATGGGTATCTTCGCAAGGCGGGTCGAGGATCCCGGCGAGCTCCCGGGCGCGGTGAAGGACATGCTGGCTCACAACGGACCGGCGCTGCTCGATGTGGTCACCGCCAAGCAGGAGCTGTCGATGCCGCCGACCATCACGCCCGAACAGATCAAGGGCTTCAGCCTCTGGGTCTTGCGCGCCGTGATGAACGGACGCGGCGACGAGGTCGTCGATCTCGCCAAGACCAATTTGCTGCCGCGCTAACCCCGCTTGACCGACGGCACGGGCAGCCGCTCATGGCGGCGCTGGAAGCGTTGCCAGTGCAGCACGATGCCGATCAGCAGCGCCGGTACGAAGCCGAGCGCGATCACGAAATGCGGCAGCTGCGCCGGCGAGATGAACGCAATGCCGATGTCGGAGATCAGCCAGAGCGCGGCGAACATCACGGCGAAATCGGTGCGCGGGCAGCGCAGATAGTAGAACACGGCTGTGATGACGACGGCGGGTCCGATGGCGATGCCAATCATCACCGTCGTCAGCTCCTTCGGCGTCAGCGCGTCGAGCACCATCGCGGCCAGCAGCCAGAGCGCGGCGAACATGGCGATGATGTCGAGCGGATGCCGCAACCCAATACCTCTCGCGGGAACATGCTATCGTTGTGGCCCAGACCTTGGCCGTCAAGGGAAAATGCGCCTATTCCTCGTCGTTTCCGGGCGTCGGCCGCAGCATGAAATGGCCAAAGGCCGTGGCGATCGGCTTGTTCGCATCGTCCTGCCAGGCCCGTGCCTCGAAGGCGACGATGCGCCGGCCCTGTTTCACGATCGAGACGTTGGCGAACGTGTCGAGCGCGCGGCCGGAGCGCAGATAGTTGACGGTCAGTCCGATCGGCTTGGGCAGTGCGGTGGCGCCGAGTTCACGGGCCACTCCGAAGATCGCGGTGGTTTCGAGAAACGCGCCGGTCATGCCGCCATGGATCGCAGGCAGAATCGGGTTGCCGATGATCTTTGGCGAGAACGGCATCGTCAGTGTGCCGTCGTCGTTGACGCGAATGCCGAGGCAGCGCGCGAACGGACTGTTGGCGAACGGGCCTTCCGGATCGTCCGGCGTCTCCAGCGTCGGAATGTTGCGCGAGTCCATCCTGCGGTCCGCGAGCATGTTGGTGCGGTTGGCGCCGATCATGAAACATGCTGTCGCGGTTGCGACCGGATCGTCCTCGGACTCCTGATAGGCGGTGGAGCGCACGAAGGCGATCGATCGCGTGGTGCGGTAGCAGACCGAATGCGCCTTGATGTCGAGGCCCGGCGTTGCCGGCTTCTGATAGTCGATGCGCAGATCGAGCGTCGCGATCGCGCTTGTGCCGTCCAACGCGAGTTGCACGGCCATGCCGCAACTCTCGTCCAGCATCGCGGTGACGACCCCGCCATGCAGGACGCCGGTCTCGGTGTCACCGACAAAGACCGGCCGGTAGGGCAGGCTGGACCAGGCTTCGCGCGGTGCGAAGCGGTCGAGCTGGAGCCCGCTGATCTGGCCGTAATCGGAGCGGCGACCCTTGATCGCCTCGGCGAGGTCCTCGAACGAAAGTGTGGTCGGTGAGCTGGACATGAGGACGTTCTAGACCAGTGGCGGGCGCGGCGCAAAACCCCGGATGCGCGTCCCACGGCGGGTGCCGGGGGCGGTTTGGCCTCGACAGGGCGGGCCGAAGCAACGATGGTGGGCGCCTCGTTCGTTCGACCAGCCGTAAGGAGTGCCCATGGCCGATCCCGAAACGCCCGCCACCAGCCAGGGGCCCGTCATCATTTCGACATCGAGCTCGGAGCGGGCGCCGATCATCTATTTCGACGGTGCATCCTGCTTCGGCCACCACAACGGCGCGATTCAAATCGAGCTTGCGGCGAACCTTCTGATGCCGGTCGGCGCCGCCGTCAGGGTTGACGTGGTCCAGACCGCGCATCTGCGTTGCAGCGTGGCCGCGGCGCTGGCTCTGCGCGAAGCGCTCGAAAAGGCGCTGGCAATGTACCAGCAGGGCCAGCAGCAGCCCCGGTCGGAGGAAATTCCCTCGGTGAAGAACTGAGGCCGTTCGCGGATCGCAAGTTAATGCGATCAACTCGCTCAGCTCACATGCACCTTCGGCTTCCTGCCGTCGTTCCACTTGCCGTCGAGCGCGCGCTCGATCTGGGCGGCGAGTTGCAGCAGGAGGCCGTCATTGGCCTGTTTCGCAATCGCCTGGATGCCGAGCGGCAGGCCGTGGTCCTGCGTGGCCATCGGCATCGAGATCGCCGGCATGCCGCAGAGATTGGCGAGCGGCGTGAAGGCGAAGAAGCGCCAAAGATTGCCGAACCAGTCGAGCACGTCGGGGTTGTCGGAGATGGTGAGATATTCCCGGGTGCCGACCTTCGGCGTCGGCAGCGCCGTGACCGGGGTCAGGATCACGTCCCACTGCTCGAAGAAGGCGCCGAAGGCGCGCGAGGTCGTGTTGAACACGCCTTGCATCTTCGCCCGCTCGGCGAAGCTCGTATGCCGGCCGGCTTCCCAGATCCGGATATTCATGGGTTCGATGAGATCTTCCGGCGGCCGTTCCAGTCCGCGCGCGGCGAGCATGTTGGAGATCACCACGGCAAAATTCGAGATGTAGCAGGTGGTCTGCGCCTCGAACGCGGCGCGGAAGTCGAGTTCGGGCAGGGCGTAGTCGACGTGATGGCCGAGGCCTTCGAGGAAGCGGCCGGCCTTCGCCAGCTCGGCCGCGATCTCGGGCGTCGCGGTGTAGTCGCCCCAGGTGTGCGACAGCGCGATACGAAGCTTTGACGGATCGCGCTTGATCATCTCGGAATAGGGCTGCGCTGTGGTCCAGAACGGCATGAATTCGCCGGGCGCCGCTCCCCTTGCATGATCGACGAAGGCGGCGGTGTCGCGCACCGAGCGCGACTGGCAGCCCTGGATCGAGACGAGGCCGGTGAGATCGGACATGTGCGGTGCGAGCGAGAACACGCCGCGCGAGACTTTCAAGCCGATATTGCCGTTGACGCCGGCGGGAATGCGGATCGAGCCGCCGCCGTCAGTCGCGTGTGCGATCGGCACCACGCCGGCCGCGACCATTGCGGCGCTGCCGGCCGACGAGCCGCAGGTGGTGTAGTCGGTGTCCCAGGGATTGCGCGTGACATAGACGGCCGGATTGTCGGCCGAGCTGCAGACGCCGAACTCCGGTGTCGTGGTGCGTCCGATCAGGTTCAGTCCGGCCTGGCGGAATTTGCCGGTCAGGAACGTGTCGGCGCTGGCGCGATTGCCGCGCATTAACAGCGAGCCCATCTCCTGGAGCCGGCCCTTCATGGTCGGGCCGAGGTCCTTCACCAGGAAGGGCAGGCCTGCGAACGGGCCGGCGAGATTGGCGCCGTCCTTGGCCGGATCGGCGATCACGTCATCGAACAGCTCGACCACGCCCGACAGTGCCGGATTGACCTTGGCGACGCCCGCGGCGGCCTGGCGCGCCAACTCCTTTGCCGTGAGCTCGCCCTTGCGGACGCGCGCGGCCAGCCCCACGCCATCGTGCTGCGCCCATTCGTTCCAGCTCATCGGGAAAGTCATGCGATCCAAACCTCTTCGTGCGCCGCCATCTTAGTTTCGCACAGGAACACTTTAATCAACTGAGCGGCGCGAAGGGCAGGGTTGCGCCGGATGGAGAGGTAATCCCGAATTGCATGCGCGCGCATCAATTGGAGAACTTTGCGATCACCGCGACCGGCCCGCCGCCGGCTGGGCCCTGATGCTCGGCGCCGCCGGAGACGTAGACCGCACCAGTGCCGGCGAGGCCGGCAATCAACCCGCCAACGGCAGCCCGGGCGTGGCGTGTCGAGCTGATATCGGTATCTTCGAGCATGGTGTGGCGGAAGCCGCGCACGCTGCCATCAGGGGAGGCCTCGGCCTTAGCGAAGATGTTGACAAGCTTGCTGCCGGTCGGCGTCTGTTGCCCGGCACGGAGCCCAACGCTCTCCAGCGCCGCAAGCACCGCGGCGGCGTCGATCGCATCGCTCATCACGGCATGCCCGATCTCGAATTCGCTCGTCGAGGACATCGAATTGCCGAGCACGATGACGACGTTATACATGAGCTCGATCCCGGACGAGGTCGAGGCGACGTTCGAGAACAGATCGTAGCGTCGCAGCACGTCCTCATCACGAACGCCGGTTGCGATCTCGCCGAGCGCGACCGCAACGCCGAGCGCGGAAGCGCCGCGCGAATAGGCCATCGAACTGTAGGCGCTGGTCGTCGCTGTCTTGTGACCGCGCGCATTCGCCGCTTCGACGCGCTCGCTGGTGAGCAGCGGGCATTTGATCTGCACGAAATGGACGTCGGCGGGATCGGCGATCCCGGCATCCGCCATCGCGGCCTTCACGGCCTTGGCTGTCTCCGTGATCTGAGCGGAGCGGCCGAGCTCTTCAGGGAGAAAATCCCGCGTGTGCGCCATGCCGATGCTCAGGCGCTTGCCGGAGAGGCCTGCCGGGCGCTGTAGAATGTCCTGGCGCGTGAACACCGTGATGTGCGGGCTGAGCACGCCCTCGGTGCCGCCCGACATCACGAAGGCGATGCGTTGCTCGACCTCCTGCGGCGACAGCCCGAGCTGCGGCGCCAGCGCCGTGCACAGCGCGGCAACGGCATATTCCCGGGTAAAGTCATTGACGCCGCCATTGCCTTCGGTCTTGCCGAGGATCGCCAGGATGGATGCCGGATCGATCGCGCCGGAGCCGATCATGCTCATCAATCCGGAGACGTCGCCGGGGCCTCTGGTGGCGACCTTGAAGACGCCGACCGATGTCGTCCGCATTATAATCCTCACATGAAGTTCAGGAGTCCGGCAGACAAAACAGCCGCTGAACCGGGGCGCCTGTCAAGGTGTCGAGGCAATCCCCATTGTCGTCCTGGCGAAAGCCAGGACGACAGCAGGACGTGCGCCGTCTGCGTAGCACCCACGATTGTGGCGAGATCGCATCGCTTCGACAAAAAATCCCTTGTCGACGGTCGTCCGCCGCACCTTGATGAATCAACCCTGATTGGTCCATAAGCGGCGTCCCGCAGCCGGTGGTTCGCCTCCGCGATGCGTGCTTGGATAGAGGGGTTCTCGCGTGGCAAATATCAACCAGAAAATTGCGCAGGAGCTTGGGGTTCGGGCGGAGCAGGTCGAGGCGACAGTGGCGCTGCTCGACGGCGGCGCCACGGTTCCCTTCATCGCCCGCTACCGCAAGGAAGCGACCGGTGCGCTCGACGACGCGCAATTGCGCACGCTGGAGGAGCGCCTGGGTTACCTGCGCGAGCTCGAGGACCGCCGCAAGGCCATCCTCGAATCGGTCCGCGAGCAGGGCAAGCTCGATGCCGCGCTGGAGGCCTCCATTCTCGCTGCCGACAGCAAGGCGCGCCTCGAAGACATCTATCTGCCGTTTAAGCCGAAGCGCCGCACCAAGGCCGAGATCGCCAAGGAAGCCGGGCTCGAGCCGCTCGCCTTTCAGCTCATGGCCGAGCCCAACAACGATCCGAAGGTGGTCGCTGAAGCCTTCGTCAATCCCGAGAAGGGCGTTGCCGATGCCGCTGCGGCACTCGATGGCGCCCGCGCCATCCTGGTCGAGCGATTCGACGAAGACGCCGACCTGATCGGCGCGCTTCGCGAGGAGGTGTGGACTAATGCGCGCATGACCTCCAAGGTGCGCGACGGCAAGAAAACCGAGGGCGAAAAGTTTGCCGACTATTTCGAGTTCTCCGAGCCGCTGACCAAGCTGCCCTCGCACCGAATCCTCGCAATGTTCCGCGGCGAGAAAGAAGAAATCCTCGATCTCCAGATCCAGGCCGAGGCCGAACCATCGCCGCCCGGCGTGCCGAGCGTCTATGAACTGAAGATCATGAAGCGGTTCGGCATCGCCGACCTTAAGCGCGCCGGCGACCGCTGGATGATCGATACCGTGCGCTGGGCCTGGCGCACCAAGATCCAGGTGCATCTCAACATCGACCTGCGCATGCGGCTGTGGAATGCGGCCGAGACAGAAGCCGTGCGCGTGTTCGCCTCGAATCTGCGCGACTTGCTGCTCGCGGCGCCCGCCGGCACCCGCGTCACCATGGGTCTCGATCCCGGCTTCCGCACCGGGGTCAAGGTCGCCGTCACCGACGCGACCGGCAAGGTGGTGGATACCGCCGTGATCTATCCGCACGAGCCGCAGCGGCAGTGGAACGAGGCGCTTGCGATCCTCGGCAAGCTCGCGCTGAAACATCGTGTCGAGCTGATCGCGATCGGCAACGGCACCGCCTCGCGCGAGACCGACAAGCTCGCGGCCGACCTCGTCAAGGGCCTGCCCGACTTGAAGATGACCAAGATCGTGGTGTCGGAAGCCGGCGCGTCGGTTTATTCGGCCTCGGCGTTCGCCTCGGAGGAGTTGCCGGGCCTCGACGTCACCCTGCGCGGCGCGGTGTCAATCGCGCGGCGGCTCCAGGATCCTCTCGCCGAGCTCGTCAAGATCGAACCCAAGGCGATCGGCGTCGGCCAGTACCAGCACGACCTAGGCCAGGCCAAGCTCGCCAAATCCCTCGACGCCGTGGTCGAAGACTGCGTGAACGCCGTCGGCGTCGACGTCAACACCGCGTCCGCTCCGCTGCTCGCGCGCGTGTCGGGCGTCGGCTCCGGCCTCGCCTCGAGCATCGTGGCACACCGCGACGCCAACGGGCCGTTCAAGTCGCGCAAGGCGTTGAAGGACGTGCCGCGGCTCGGCCCCAAGGCGTTCGAGCAGTGCGCGGGCTTCCTGCGCATCCTCGGCGGCGAGGACCCGCTCGACGCCTCCGGTGTGCATCCGGAAGCCTATCCGGTGGTGCGCCGGATTCTCAGCGCCACCAAGAGCGACATCAAGGCGCTGATCGGCAGCAGCGACATCGTTCGCACGCTGAAGCCGAAAGACTTCGTGGACGAGACGTTTGGTCTGCCGACCGTCACCGACATCCTGCGCGAGCTCGAGAAGCCCGGTCGCGACCCGCGTCCGGCCTTCAAGGCAGCTGTGTTCATGGACGGCGTCGAGGAGATCAAGCACCTCAAGAAGGGCATGATCCTCGAGGGCACCGTAACCAACGTCGCGGCGTTCGGCGCCTTCGTCGATATCGGCGTGCACCAGGACGGCCTCGTGCACATCTCGGCGATGTCCAAGACCTACATCAAGGATCCGCGTGAAGTGGTGAAGCCCGGCGACATCGTCAAAGTGAAGGTGCTAGACTTCGAGGTCGCGCGCAAGCGTATCTCGTTGACACTACGGCTCGACGACGAGGTCGGCGCCAAGAAGGACGCGCCCGGCATGCAGCGGGATAACAGCTCACGTAACCCGTCCCGCATGACGTCGTCGGCCCCGCGCCAGCAGGAGTCTTCCGGCGGCGGTGCGCTCGCCGAAGCGCTGCGCCGCGCGGCCGAGAAAAACGGCGGCAAGCGGGCGTAGCTTCTAACCTCTCCCCGCTCTCACCCCACCCTCTCCCCGCAAGAACGGGGCGAGCGAGTGAGAGAGCAGCGTCTCCCTAACTTCCGCGTCAGAATCTGGCGCGTTTGTAAGTTGAAGGCGCCTGTCCCTTCCTCTCATCTGATCCTCCTCGCGCGGCAGAATATTGTCGCGCAGCACGGAGGATGCTTCGATGGACAACAGGATTCTCAAAGGCCTCACCGCGGTGACGATCGCAGCGGTGATGGCGCTCGCTTCACCGGTGCTTGCCAGAGGCGGTGGCGGTGGCGGTGGCGGTCATGGCGGATTCGGCGGTGGTGGGCATTTCGGTGGCGGCGGCATGCACACGGGAGGCTTCGGCGGCGGCATGCACACCGGTGGCTTCGGTGGTATGCGCGTCGGCGGCATGGGCGGCGCCCGTTTCGGCGGCCCGGGCTTTGGCGGTGCACGTTTCGCGCATGCGGCGATCGGGCCGCGCTTCGCTGGCTCCGGCTGGCACGGCAGGCCCTTCATCGGCCGCCATGCCTTCTTCCGGCACCACCATCGCTTCTTCTTCGGAGCACCTTTCATCTATGCCGGCTACTATGACGGCTGCTGGCGCAGGAGCTTGACGCCCTATGGGTGGCAATGGGTCAATGTGTGCGGAGACTCTTGGTACTAGCATCGCCGTACCGCACCATTGTCGCGATCGTCATCGGACGGTTCCGCTCAGCCCCGGAACGGGATAGTCTGGTGGCGATCGTCGCGCGGAGTTTGTCATGACCGGAGCTCACCGCCGCATTCTGGTCGTCGAGGACGACGCGGAAACCGCAGGCCAGCTCGTCGAGGAGCTGACGACTTCCGGCTACGACGTCGATCTCGCCGCCACCGGGCGCGAAGCGCTCAGCCACGGCGCCGCGCGCGACTATGCCGTGATCACCATCGACCGCATGCTGCCCGATATCGACGGCATCAGCGTGATGCGCCAGTTGCGCGACGACGGCATCGCCGCGCCGTTCCTGATCATTTCCGCACTTGGCGAGGTCGACGACCGCGTGCGCGGCTTGCGGGCCGGCGGCGACGATTATCTCGTCAAGCCGTTCTCCTTCACCGAATTGCTGGCGCGGCTGGAGGCACTCGGCCGGCGCAGCGACACCGTCGCCAAGGAGACGATCCTGCGGGTCGGCGATCTCGCCATCGACCTGATCGCACGCAGCGCGAGCCGCCGCGGCCGGAAGATTCCGCTGTTGCCGCGGGAATTCCAATTACTCGAATATCTGGTCCGCAACGAGGGCCGCGTCGTCTCGCGTGCGATGCTGCTCCAGCATGTCTGGGATCTGCATTTCGATCCCTCCACCAACATCATCGACGTCTATGTCGGACGCGTCCGTCGCAAGGTCGATGATGCCCAGGCCTATCCGCTGATCCACACCATCCGCGGCATCGGATATTGTCTCCGTGCTCCTGGCTAAAACGCTCCGCTCCTCGACCTTCCGCCTTGCGCTGATCGCGATCGCGGCGTTCGGGCTGATCGTCGCGGCGATCATGGCCTATGTCTATTTCGGCACGATCGCCTATGTGCAGAGCCGTGTCGGCGATGCCGGCGACCACAGCGGCTTCACCGCGATGATCGAGCTCGCAATGGCCGCTGTCGCCGTGCTGATGCTGGTGCTCGCCGGGCTCGCCGCGGTGCTGGTGACGCGCCGCACGGTCGGGCGGATCGAGGAGATCAACGCCACCAGCCGCGCCATCATGATGTCGGGCCTCGACCAGCGCATTCCCTTGCGCGGCAGTCACGACGAATGGGACCGGGTCGCCGAAAACCTCAACCAGATGCTCGACCGCATCGAGACTTTGATGGGAGAGGTCAAGCAGGTCAGCGACAACGTCGCCCATGATTTGCGTACGCCGCTGACGCGCATGCGGGGTCGGCTGGAAAAGGCTTATCACGCCTCGCGCAATGGCGAGGCCGACGCGGCGCTGATCGGTGACACCATCGCCGATCTCGACGCCGTGCTCGGCATGTTCGCCTCCATCACGCGCATCTCGGAGATCGAGACCCGCGCCCGCCGTAGTGCGTTTCGCACCCTCAATCTCGCCGAAATCGCCGGCGAGGTCGTCGAGCTCTACGATGCCGCCGCCGAACAGGTTGCGACGCGGCTCAGCCTCGGCGGCGATCGCGAGGTGGCGATTATTGGCGATCGCGACCTGCTGTTCGACGCTATCGCCAATCTCGTCGACAACGCGATCAAGCACGGCTGCAAAGGCGGGCAGGTGACCGTCACCTGCAGCAGCACCGACGGCGGTGCGACGATCGCGATCGCCGACGACGGCCCGGGCATTCCGGCGGATCAGCGCGATCACGTGTTCAAACGCTTCTACCGGCTCGAGCAGAGCCGCTACACCCCGGGTAACGGCCTTGGCTTAAGCCTGGTCGCCGCGGTCGCTCGCCTCCATGGTGCCGAGATTGCCCTGCACGACAACGCGCCGGGCCTGACGGTCCAGCTCAGCTTCCCGCCGCACCCGACCTAGAGCTCGATCACGCCGCGGCGGGCCGCATGTGCCACCGCATCGGTGCGGCCGGTAGCGTCAAGCTTGTCGAGCAGCGAGCCGACATGGAATTTCACCGTGTGGACGGAAATGCCGAGCTGACGCGCGATCATCTTGTTGGAGCCGCCTTCCGCCATCAACGCCAGCACGTCGAGCTCACGCTGCGTCAGCGCAATGTCCTCAGGCATGATGCGCGGATCGCGAGTGACAATCGTCGCGGCGGCCTTCTCGCCGGGTTCGGCGAGGCGAAGCCCGGCGATATTGCCGAGCAGAGCAGCCAGGCGATCGGCGAGGGCGGGATCGTCGATCTCCAAAGCCAACACGATCTCGGGCGCGATGTCCTCGCTCACGCCGCCGGCCTCTCGCCGATCGTGACCTTGAAGCTGACCGGCTCGCCGCCGCGGCGCGCCGCGATATCGACCACCGCGCCCACGCTCGCCGGACCCAGCGTCCGCGACAGCGCGCGCACGCCGGACAGCTTCTGGTCGTTGACCGCGACGATGACGTCGCCCTGGCGGATGCCGGCCGCCGCCGAAGGGCCGGCCTTGTCGACATTCATCACCATCGCGCCGACGCCGTCGTCGAGCCGGACCGGCTGCAGCCCGAGGCCGAGATATCCGCGTGCGATGCGGCCGCGCGCCTCTAACTGGGCCGCGACCCGCTCGATCGTCGCTGTCGGGATCACCAGCACACGCCTCGGGCCGAGCACGGCCATGCCGAAGGCTTCGCCCGATGCGTCGAGCGCGAGGCCGCCCTGCTGGCTGGAGCGCAAGCGGACGTCGAGCTCGATCCGCGCGTCGATGTCGCCGCCGCGCAGGGAGCGCCAGCTCTTGCCGGACTGCGACACCATCGCGAGCGCGGCGCTCGGCGTATCGCGGTTGGTGGCGACGACGACCGACAACGCGCCAAGGGGCGGCACAATTGTGGCCAGCTTGACCGGGGCAATCGCCGTATCGGCGCGCAGCAGTGCGATATCCGTCGTATGGTCGCGGCCGGCGATCGTGGCGGCCGCGGTGCTGCCGTCGGGGAGGCCGATCTCGACGTCGCCCTCGTCGGCCAGCGCCTCGTCGGCGGTGACGATCAGGCCGGGTTTCCAGACGAAGCCGGTGGCGCGGGAACGATGCGAATGGACGGCGACGACGGACGGCGCGGTGCGGGACACCATATCCGCGAGCGCGGACGACAGCGAAGTCAGGGGAGTTGAGTCGGTCATGGCAGGCTCCTGTAAAGCTGTCCTCAATCTGGGATGTCGCGGGCGATCGCGTAACTGGCCGCATGGCCAGGAAATAAGCAGGGAAGCTGGTCCGTAAGAGCACGGCCGACGAACATGTGATTGGAGCCGCTCACGGGAACGTGTAGCAATCGGCTCGACCTTGTGCCGTACGGCCTCAAGCCTTTTTGCGAGCCCTGATTGATGACCATCGACCTTACCCGCCGGACCCTGCTTCAACTCGCCGGCGCCAGCTCGCTCGCAATGGCGGCTGCGGGCGCGGCGCGCGCCGAGGGCACACCGCAGGGCCGCGGTCCGACCTATGCCAGCCGCACGCCGATGCGCGTCGGCATGGTGACGCTCCGGGTGAAGAATCTCGACAAGGTTGCGAACTACTACCGCGACGTGATCGGGCTCACCGTGATGGAACGCTCGGCGAGCGCCGCCAAGCTCGGCACGGCCGGCATCGCGCTGCTGGTGCTGGAGGCCCGTCCTGATGCCGAGATCGAGCCGCGCAACGCCGCCGGCCTCTATCACACCGCCTTCCTGATGCCGACCCGCAAGGACTTGGCCCGCTGGCTGGTAGCAGCCGCTTCGCATCGCGTGCCGCTGTCGGGCTTTGCCGATCATCTCGTCAGCGAATCCGTCTATCTCGACGATCCCGAAGGCAACGGCATCGAGGTCTATGCCGACCGCGATCCCTCGCAATGGCAGTGGAGCGAAGGCAGCGTGAAGATGGCGGCCGACGAGCTCGACATTCCCGACCTGCTGTCGCTGACCAATACGCGCGTGCCTGATTATGCCAAGGCACCGGACGGAATGCGCATCGGCCACATGCATCTGCGCGTCGGCGACCTCGCGCAGGCGCAGAATTTCTACCACGGCACGATCGGACTCGACCCGACCCGCAGCCGCAACGGCGCCGCGTTCCTGTCGTCGGGACGCTACCATCATCATCTCGGCATGAACGTATGGCAGAGCGAGGGCGCCGGCCAACGCGACGATCAGACAACGGGGCTCGCCTGGTTCTCGCTGGTGACAGCTAAGCAGGATCTGCTCGCCGCACAGGAAGAGCGCCTGCGCAAGGGCGGCGCGAAAGTCACGGCGCTAGCGGACGGCGTTGAGGCGATCGATCCCTGGGGCACGCGGGTGCGGCTGATCAGGATTTGATCGCCGGCACGAGCGTTGGTAAGACCGTCAGGCGCTAGCCAGTTTCCGGGATTCACACCTGACATGTCCGATTTTCGCGGCGTCTTCCCTTATCTCGTCTCTCCCGTCGCTGCCGATGGCGCGGTGCGGACGAACGTCCTCGCAAAGCTCTGCGACGATCTGATCGGCGCGGGCGTCCACGGTCTGACCCCGCTCGGCTCGACCGGCGAGTTCGCCTATCTCAACGCCGCCCAACGCACCGCGGTCGTGCAAACCACGATCGAGGCGGCAAGGGGACGTGTGCCTGTTGTCGCGGGCGTCGCCTCCACCTCGACGGCAGATGCGGTGGCGCAGGCGAAGGCGTATCAGAAGCTCGGCGCCGACGGCATTCTGGCGATCCTGGAAGCGTATTTCCCGCTCGCCGACGCCCAGATCGAATCCTATTTCCGCGCCATCGCGGATGCCGTGGACATCCCCGTCGTCATCTATACCAATCCGCAATTCCAGCGCTCCGATCTCACCCTCGAAATCATCGCGCGCCTCGCCGAACATCCGCGCATCGGCTACATCAAGGACGCCTCGACCAACACCGGCCGGCTGCTCTCGATCATGAACCGCTGCGGCGATGCCTTGCGGGTGTTCTCCGCCTCCGCCCATATCCCGGCCGCGGTGATGCTGATCGGCGGCCTCGGCTGGATGGCGGGCCCCGCCTGCATCATTCCGCGCCAGAGCGTCGCGCTCTACGACCTCTGCAAGGCCGGCCGCTGGGACGAGGCGATGGCGCTCCAGCGCAGGCTGTGGCGCATCAACGAAGCTTTTGCCCGCTTCAACCTGGCGGCCTGCATCAAGGCCGGCTTGGCCATCCAGGGGTACGACGTCGGCGATCCTGTCCCGCCGCAGGCCGCTCTCACCGCCGATGCGCGCAAGGTCGTAGAAGCGGCATTGCGGGAGCTGGCGTAGCGGTTTGTCACGCGGCAATGGGCCCCGGCACGGGCAGCGGAACCGTCCTTAGCTGCCCGATTCGAGAAACTTCCATTCATTTTCGACGTTGCTGCGTGAGCTGGCTCTGTCACCTCCCGGCATGTGCATTCGAGAGATCGTCTTCAGCATACGACACGGTGATCACTGATGAATCGTCGCTACGCAATCATTGCGGCGGCTTTTGCCGCCCTGCTGCTCGTGGTAACTGCCGTGAAGGTCCAGCATGCGCCATGGACAACCCCCTCCGCGCGCGCCGTCGAGCAACGTGGTCCGCTGTCCGAGGCCGAAAGGGCCACCATCGACATCTTCGAACGAGTGTCGCCCTCGGTTGTCCAGGTTGCGGTGAGATCGGCCGCTACTCCTGTCATGGGAGAGGAGGGGCAGGGCGGCGCTTCCGGCACGGGATTTGTCTGGGACCGCGACGGGCATCTCGTCACGAACAACCATGTCGTGGCCAATGGCGGCGAGATCGCGGTGCGCTTTGCGTCGGGAGAGGTGGCTCGGGTTGATCTGATCGGCACCGCCCCCAATTACGATCTTGCGGTCCTGCGGATCCGCAGCGTGCGCGAGCTTCCACCGCAGGTGGCTCTCGGCAGCTCGACCGACCTGAAAGTCGGGCAATCCGCGTTTGCGATCGGCAATCCTTTCGGGCTGGATCAGTCGATGACGAGCGGCATCATCAGTGCCCTCAAGCGGAGGCTTCCGACCCATGGCGGCCGGGAGATCGCCAATGTCATCCAGACGGATGCCGCAATCAACCCGGGCAATTCAGGCGGGCCGCTGCTGGACTCCGCCGGCCGGCTGATCGGCGTCACGACTGCGATCATATCGCCGTCCGGCTCGAATGCAGGCATCGGTTTCGCGGTGCCGGTGGACGTCGTGAACCGGATTGTCCCCGAGCTTATTCGCAATGGCCGCGTGCCGACGCCCGGCATCGGCATCGTCGCCGCCAGCGAGGATGTGTCGACGCGGCTTGGCGTCCAAGGGGTGATCGTGGTCCGGACAGCCCCCGGCAGCCCTGCGGAACAGGCGGGGATTCGCGGTGTCAACTTGTCGACTGGAACGGTCGGAGACATCATCACCGCGGTGGAAGGCAAGCCGGTGCGGCGGCTCTCCGACCTGACTGATGCGCTCGAGCAGGCCGGTGCCGGTAAGACCGTTCGCCTCACGGTCAAGCGGGACTCCGACACCCGTGACATCAATGTGGGCATCATCGACATCGAGCGCTCCTGACCCGGCAATCTGCAGCCAAAGCGGGCGTGGCACGCAATGCAGATGCGCCGCGGCTCGGTTGTATCGACTGCAAAATCGGCTAAAACCGCCGCGGTCGTTTTCTAGGTTTCAAGGACATGGTGGAATGAACATTCTTCCCGGCAATTTGCGTTTCGGAGCGGGGCAGCCCGTCAAGCGTTTGGAAGACCAGCGACTGCTCACCGGGAAGGGGCAGTTCATCGACGACAAGCCGGAAGACGGCGCGCTGTGGCTGTACCTGCTGCGCTCGCCGCATGCCCACGCGAAGATCGTCTCGATCGACACCAGCGCCGCCACGGCGATGCCCGGCGTGACCGCGGTCTATACCGGCGCCGACCTCGTCAAGGACGACATCGGCGTCATCCCGACCTTGAGCATCTTCAAGCGCCCGGACGGCAAGCCGATGACGGTGCCGCCACGCCGCCTGCTGGCGCACGAAGTCGTGCGCTATGCCGGCGAGGCCGTGGCCGCCGTGGTGGCCTCCTCGCGTGCCGACGCGCAGGGCGCGGCCGAAGCGATCGTGGTCGAATATGACGTGCAGCCGGCGGTGGTCGATCCGGTCGAGGCGGTCAGGCCGGGCGCGCCCGTGGTGTGGCCGGAGGCCCCCGACAACATCGTCGGCGCGATGGCTTACGGCGATGCCGCCAAGGTGGACGAGGCTTTTGCCAGGGCGGCGCATACCGTCGAGCTCGATCTCGTCAGCCAGCGCCTGGTGCCGTCGGCGATGGAGCCGCGCTCGACCATTGCCGAGATCGACAAGACGTCCGGCCGCCTCCTGCTGCATGTGCAGTCGCAGACGCCTGCCTCGACCCGCGACGTGCTGGCCGAGGCCGTGCTGAAGCGTCCGAAGGACAGCGTTCGCGTGCTGGTCGGCGATATCGGCGGCGGCTTTGGCCAGAAGACCAACCTCTATCCCGAGGACGGCATCGTCGCCTATGCCGCAACCAAGCTGAACAGGAAGATCCGCTGGCGCGGCGACCGCACCGACGAATTCGTCGGTGGCACCCACGGCCGCGATCTTACCTCGACAGCTTCCTTCGCGCTCGACGAGAAGGGCAAGGTGCTGGCCTACCGCGTCAGCTCGATCGGCTGCACCGGCGCATATTCCTCAGGCGCGGCCAACATCATCCCGCTGGTGCTGGGGCCGTTCGTGCAGACCGGCGTCTACGATTTGCCGCTGGTACATTTCGAGGTGAAGTCGGTGATGACCCACACCGCGCCGGTCGGCGCTTATCGCGGTGCGGGCCGCCCGGAGGCCGTGTTCATCGTCGAGCGCCTGTTCGACGCGGCCGCGCGAAAAATCGGCATGGACCCGCGCGCGATCCGGAAAGCCAACTACATCAAGCCGGCGCAACTGCCCTACACCAACGCTGCAGGGCAGGTTTACGATTCCGGCGCCTTCGCGCACATGCTCGATCGTGCCGTGAAGCTTGCGGATTGGGACGGCTTTGCCGCGCGCAAGAAGGCGGCGAAGAAGAAGGGCCTGCTCTACGGCCGCGGGCTCACCTCCTATATCGAATGGACCGGCGGCCGCGCCCACACCGAGAAGGTCAGCCTGCATGCGACCGCGCAGGGCCGCGTCGTCCTGCATTCCGGCACCATGGCGATGGGGCAGGGGTTGCAGACCACCTACACCCAGATGATCTCCGACACGCTCGGCATCCCCATGGACAAGATCGACGTGGTCCAGGGCGACACCGATCTGGCGACGGGCTTCGGCAGCGTCGGCTCGCGTTCGCTGTTCGTCGGCGGCACGGCGGTCGCGGTCTCATCCAACGATCTGATCCAGAAGGCGCGCGAGAAGGCGGCGAACGTGCTGGAGACCTCGATCGAGGACATTGAATATCAGGGCGGCATGCTCACCGTGGTCGGCACCGACCGCCGCATCAGCCTGTTCGACATTGCCGAGAAAGAAGGCGGCGCAAAGCTCAGCGTCGATTCCGAAGGCGAGGTGGACGGTCCGAGCTGGCCGAACGGCACCCATATCTGCGAGGTCGAAATCGATCCCGAGACCGGCGTCTCCAAGGTCGTGCGCTACACCACGGTCGACGACGTCGGTGTCGCGGTGAACCCGATGCTGGTGACGGGACAGATCCATGGCGGTGTGGCGCAGGGTATCGGCCAGGCGCTGTATGAGGGCGTGTCCTATGATGCCGACGGACAGCTGCTCACCGCGAGCTACCAGGACTACTGCATCCCGCGCGCCGACGACGTTCCGCCGATCGTGGTGACGCTCGACGATTCCGCGCCCTGTCGCACCAATCCGCTCGGCGCCAAGGGCTGCGGCGAATCCGGCGCCATCGGTGGCCCCCCTTGCGTCACCAACGGCGTGATGGATGCGCTCGCCGAGCTCGGCATCACCCAGCTCAACACGCCCCTGACGCCGCAGAAGATCTGGCAGGCGATCCGGGATGCGAAGGTGGGCGGTTAGCGGCCATTGTCGTGCTGGCTGTCGCCACAAATCCAACTCGTCGTCCCGGCCTTCGCCGGGACGACAGTGAGACCGGGACGACAGTGAGAATGTAGCGCCAGTGCCCCTCAGATCCCCAACATCATCTTCGCAATAATATCGCGCTGGATCTCCGAGGTGCCGCCGAAGATCGTATAGGCGCGGCCGTTGAGATATTCCGGCATCACCGTCAGCATCTCCTCCGGCATCGCCGGCTCGTGGTTGAGCTTGTAGAGCGGGCGCATCGGCTCGACCGCGAGGGCGTCATGGCCGATCACGTCGGCGCCGAGCCGGGTCACGGCCTGGCGGATCTCGCTGTTGCGCAGCTTCAGGATCGACGACACCGCACCGGGATTCTGTCCGGTCTGCAGCGCCGACAGCACGCGCAGCTCGGTCATCTCCAGCGCGTCGATGTCGACCTCGACTTCGGAGATGCGCGTCGCGATGTCGGGACTGTCGATCGCGCGGCCCGTCAGATCGGACTCGGCAAGCTCCGCGATCGCCTTCAGCCCCTCGCGCAGCTTCGCCGAGGCGATGCCGGAGCCGCGCTCGAACTCGAGCAGATACTTGCCGTAGGTCCAGCCCTTGCCTTCCTCGCCGACGCGGTTCGCCACGGGAACGCGCACGTCGTCGAAGAATACCTGGTTAACCTCGTGGTCGCCGCCGATGGTGAGGATAGGACGCGTCGTGATGCCCGGTGTCTTCATGTCGATCAGGATGAAGCTGATGCCGTCCTGCTGCCGTGGCCCGTCGCTGGTGCGCACCAGCGCGAACATGCGGTTGGCGTGGTGGGCATGCGTGGTCCAGATCTTGGTGCCGTTGATGACGTAGTCGTCGCCATCGCGCACCGCGCGCGTCTTCAGCGAGGAGAGATCGGAGCCGGAGCCCGGCTCGGAATAGCCTTGGCACCAATAATCCTCACCGGACAGAATGCGCGGCAGGTAGAAGTTCTTCTGCTCGGGCGAGCCGAAGCCGATGATGACGGGCCCGACCATCTTCACGCCCATCACATTGACATTGGGCACGCCGGCCCGCGCGCTTTCAGTCTCGAAGATCCAGCGCTGCGCCGGGGTCCAATCCGGCCCGCCATGCTCGACCGGCCAGCCCGGCGCGCCCCAGCCTTGCTTGTGCAGCGTGCGCTGCCAGGCCATGCCGATATCGGGATCGGAGAACACCGACGGCGTCAGCGCCGTCGCGCGCTTCATCTCCTCGGTGAGGTTTCTGGCAATGAAGCCGCGCACCTCGTCCTGGAAGGCGCGCTCCTCGGCATTGAACGACAGGTCCATGATGCGCTCCTTGTATCAGGCCGGCACGCTGGCGCGGCCAAGCCGGGCGTGGCGGCCATAATGGTGGGCGCTGCCGCCGAACAGCGTGTCGAACGCGACCAGCCGCTTGAAATAGGCGCCGACCTCGAGCTCCTCGGTGACGCCCATGCCGCCGTGAAGCTGGATCGACTGCTCGCCGACGAAGCGCGCAGATCTGCCGATCTTCGCCTTCGCGCCCGACGCGGCCCGCGCGCGCTCGACCGGATCGGCGTCGAGCTTCAGCGCGGCGCGCAGCGCCATCGAGCGCGCTTCGTCGACCTGCACCGCCATGTCGGCAAGGCGGTGGCGGATCACCTGGTTGGCGGCGAGCGGCCGGCCGAATTGCTTCCGGATTTTTGTGTACTCCAGCGTAGTATCCAGCAGTACCTGCATGATGCCGACGGCCTCGGCGCCAAGCGCAGCCATGGCGCGATCAACAGCCCATTCGATTGCCGGCAGCGCGTCATGCCCGTTGCCGAGCAAGGCATCCTCCGGCAGTTGCACGTCCGACAGCTCGATGTTGCAGGCCCGCCCGCCGCCGAGGCGCTCGTAGTCGGAGATCGCAACACTCGGAGTTGTCGCCGGCACCAGGAACAGGCCGATGCGGCCGGAGGAGCCCTGATGATCATGGATATGCGCGGAGACGATGATCTCGTCGGCGGCGTGGCCATCGAGCACGGCAATCTTGCTGCCGGCAAGGCGCCAACCTTGGCCCGTCTTGGTCGCGGTCGTCGCGACCCTAGCAAGATCGAACCGCGCCGGGCGCTCGGAATGCGCGAGCGCGAGCTTCAACGATCCGTCCGCGATCTTCGGCAGGATGGCCTGCTTCTGCGCCATGCTGCCGCATCGCTCGATCAACGCGGCGCCAAGCACGACCGACGCGATATACGGCTCCGACACAAGCCCGCGGCCGAAGGCTTCCATCAAAATGCCGATCTCGACCGCGCTGCCGCCGAGCCCGCCACACTCCTCCGCGATCGGCAGCGCCAGCCAGCCCAGTTCTGCGAATTGTTTCCACACCGCCGGACTGAAGCCGAGCGGATCGTTCGCCATCTTGCGGCGGTGATCGGCATCGTAGCTTTCGGCCACGAAGCGCTCCGCGCTTTCGCGCAGCAGGCGTTGCTCGTCGCTGAGATTGAGATCCATCCTGTCTACTCCGCGGCGGCCGGCGGCTTGCGGATGGAGGGGTGTAGGCCCGATGGATCGACGATCATGCCGAATTCCTGAAGATTATGCGCGTGACAGAGCTGATGCAGCGCAAAGGCCTGGTCGATTGCAGCCGGTTGGCCCATCACGTCAACCGAACGATTCACGGCTTCCTTGGTCAGCTTCAGCGCAAAGGACGGTTTTGACGCGATTTTGCGCGCCAGCGCCAGCACGGCGGATGACAGCTCTGCGCGCGGCACGACCCGGTTGACCATCCCGAGTTGATGCGCCTCCTGCGCGCTCCAGCTATCGGCGGTGAACAGAAATTCCTTGGCCTTGCGCGGGCCGAGCTCCCAGGGATGCACGAACCATTCGACGCCGCAGACACCCATGGTGACCACGGGATCGCAGAACTGCGCGTCGTCGCTGGCGACGATGAGATCGCAGGCCCAGGCCAGCATCAGGCCGCCCGCGATGCATTTGCCGTGCACCTCTGCAATGGTCGGCTTGGCGAGGTTGCGCCAGCGCCGCGTGATCTGGAGATAGATTTCCTGCTCGCGCGCGAAGCGGCCATGAGCATTTGATTCAGCGAAGCCGCCCCAATTTCCGATTGGCGGAAAATCCACGCCCGCTTCATTCTTGCTGCCGGGTCGCAGGTCATGGCCTGAGGAGAAGTGCGGACCATTGCCGGCGAGAATGATCACCTTGACCGCGTCGTCCTGCACCGCCTCGTCGAAGGCGGCGTTGAGATCGTAGGTCATTTGCAGGTTCTGCGCGTTGCGCGCGTCGGGCCGGTTCATCACGACCCGGGCAATCGCCGGCTCCGGCCTCTCCACGAGGATGGTCTCGAACGAGCTCATCGCGTTCCCCTGGCGTTCCCGACCTGGCATTATTGTTCCCTCAAGTTGACTATTACAGCCAGGATTAAGCAAGAGGCTTGCGTACATCGGCTGCTTTTCACAGGCCACGGCCGGGACGCAAGATGTCTGGCATCTCGCGCGCGCAATCTGGTAGCTTGCGCCCGATTCCACCGGGAGAAATTTGATGCGCAAGATCCTGACCGTGCTGGCGGCGCTGGCCTCGTTGAGCCTCACCAATTGCGGCTATAACGCGATCCAGAGCGAGGACGAGCAGATCAAGGCCAATTGGTCCGAGGTCGTGAACCAGTATCAGCGTCGCGCCGATCTCGTGCCCAACCTCGTCAACTCGGTGAAGGGTTTTGCGCAGCAGGAGAAGGACGTGCTGCTCGGCGTCACCAATGCCCGCGCCAAGGTCGGCAGCATCCAGGCGACGCCCGAGGTGCTGAACGATCCCGCCGCATTCCAGAAATTCCAGGCCGCCCAGGGCGAACTCTCCGGCGCGCTGTCGCGGCTGCTCGTGGTCACCGAGAACTACCCCCAGCTCAAGTCGGATGCGCTGTTCAAGGATTTGATGTCGCAGCTCGAAGGCACCGAGAACCGCATCACGGTGGCGCGCAACCGCTACATCAAGGCGGTGCAGGACTATAACGTCACCATCCGTTCGTTCCCGAGCAACGTCACGGCGATGATGTTCGGCTACAAGGAAAAGCCGAACTTCACGGTCGCGAACGAGAAGGAAATCTCGACCGCGCCGAAGGTCGATTTCAATCCGGCGCCCGCGCCGTCGAAGTAAGTGCCTTCGACCCCGATGCATGCCCCACCCACCACCGTCATTCCCCGCGAAAGCGGGGAATCCAGTACGCCGCGGCTTCACGGTTCAATCACTGCTGCCTCTGGAATACTGGATCGCCCGCCTTCGCGGGCGATGACAACGATGTTGTGGCGTGCCGTTTTGGGCTTCTCAGCATTCGTCCTCGTCTTCGCGCTCCTGTTCACCTTTGCGCTCCCCGCCTCAGCCGATGTCGCCGTGCCGCAACTGACCGGCCGCGTGGTCGATCAGACCGGCACGCTCTCCAGCGGCGACATCGCCGCGCTGTCGCAAAAGCTGCAGGACTTCGAGATGCGCAAGGGCAGCCAGATCGCCGTCCTGATCGTGCCGACGACGGACCCGGAGACCATCGAGCAATTCGCGATCCGCGTCGCGGAGGCCTGGAAGATCGGACGCAAGAAGGTCGACGACGGCGCCATCCTCGTTGTGGCCAAGAACGACCGGCATTTGCGCATCGAGGTCGGTTACGGCCTCGAGGGCGCGCTCACCGACGTCACGTCGCGGCGCATCATCGATGAAGCCATCAGGCCGAAATTCAGGAGCGGCGATTTCGCCGGCGGCATCACGGCGGGCGTCGACCGCATGATCCGCGTCATCGACGGCGAGCCGCTGCCGACGCCCTCGCGCAGCGTGAATTTCGGCGATTGGAACGACGTCGAGCCGCTTTTCTACTTCCTGCTGTTCGGCCCGCTGGTCATCGGAGGCATCCTGCGCTCCATGTTCGGGCGGCTGTTCGGTTCGGGAATAACGGGAGCGATCGTTGGTGTCCTCGCCTGGTTCGTGATCGGCTCAGCGGTCATCGGACTGGGCGTCGGTGTGCTCGGCGCTGTCCTGACGTTTATCGCCGATCTGTTTGGGGCGGGATCGGGCACGGGGTCCTCGCGTCGTGGCTCGTGGTCGAGCGGCTCGTCATCCGGCGGCTGGAGCAGCGGGTCGTCGTCGAGCGGCGGCTTCAGCGGTGGTGGCGGCAGTTTTGGCGGCGGCGGCGCCTCGGGGAGCTGGTAGGTCATGAGCATCAGGCGCATCACCCGGCATCTGCTCCAGCACCATTGGCGTGCCAAGCAGGTGTTCCCGAAGGGCGTGCTCGGCCGCATCGAGCAGGCGATCAAGCGCGGCGAAGCCAGCCATTCCGGCCAGCTCCGCTTCGTGGTGGAAGGCGCGCTCGACGGCGGCCCGCTGTTTCGCAACCAGCCGGCGCGCGAGCGCGCGCTTGACGTGTTCTCGCAACTGCGCATCTGGGACACCGCGCACAACAATGGTGTCCTGATCTATCTCCTGCTCGCCGACCGCGATGTCGAGATCATCGCCGACCGCGGTATCGATGCGAAGGTTGGTGGCGAGCGTTGGGAGAGCATCTGCCGCGCCATGGAAGTCGAGTTCAGGTCGGGGCAGTTCGAGCGCGGCGTGATCGGCGGCATCGAGGCGGTGTCCCGGGAGCTGACAAAGCACTTTCCGTCAAGCGGCCCGCACCCCAACGAGCTGCCGGATGCACCGGTGCTGATGTGACGGACAGTGATGTGGACAGAGCGGGCGTCATCCACGCCCGTCGTTGACCACGTGGGGGCGGCAGACCCTGTCCGTTGCGCGGCCGTTCATCTTCGCCCGGTTACAAATTGCTTCATACCCGCCACACCGGTTCCACGTTCCCGGCCCAATTCGGCCCCGGATGACTCCCTAAAATTTCGGTAAGCGGGTCCCGAAGTAAGGATTTCGCAAGCAATGAAAGTTACCAAAAGGTCAATCCAGAGTGGAGTATTTGAGCTGTGAGCGAACCAATGGCTGAGCAGGCTGCCCAAACGACCGGTGAGCAGACGAGCGTCGTCGAAGCCGCCGCGACCGCGCCGCAGGCCGT
Source organism: Bradyrhizobium sp. Kon56 (assembly GCF_055807635.1). NCBI lineage: Bacteria > Pseudomonadati > Pseudomonadota > Alphaproteobacteria > Hyphomicrobiales > Nitrobacteraceae > Bradyrhizobium > Bradyrhizobium sp. Kon56. Next base: position 80,846 of record NZ_JBVVOU010000017.1, read on the forward strand.
CGAGTCTGCGGGAATCGAGGCCCCTTCGATTGCCCCTGACCACGAGGCGCCGCCCAAGCCTGATCCGATCGAGATTGAGCCGCCGCGGATCGAGGTGCCGAAGTTCGAGGCCCAGGTTGAGCCCAAAGCCGAGACCAAGTCCGAGCCAAAGCCCGGCAAGCTCATCGTCATGGCACCCGCAGAGCGGTCCTGGGACCGTGAGGAGTTTGCGCCGCATGTGAAGGCGGACGAGCCGCGCGAGAGCGGCGGCGCGCGCCGCCTGTCGGCGATGGCCGCGGTAGTGGCGATTGCAGCCAGTGTCGGCGCCATCAGCGGCGCGCTCGCGACCGCAGGGATGATGCACTTCGCAAGCTCCGCGCCGGCACAGGTTGCCGACACCAGCGCGCTGGAATCCTCGGTCGCCCGGATTGATGCCGATGTCGTCGCGCTCAAAGCCAACGTCGAGCATACCTCCAAGACCGGCCTCGGCCAGTTCAACCGGACCAACGACCGCCTCGACAAGCTCGAGAAGGCGCAGGCCGAGCCAATGGCCAAGATCGCAAAGCTGTCCGAGACGGTCGACAAGCTCCGCGCCACCCCGCCCGCGGCGCCCGTCCAGGCCGCAGCCGCCGTGCCCGCCAAGGAGACCACTGGTTCGATCGCACCGACCCAGGTTGCAACCGCCGCAGCTGCGCCGGCTCCCGTCGCACCCAAGACCGAGGTCGGCCGGTTGCCGACGGTCGAAGGCTGGGTGCTGCGCGACGTCTCCAACGGCGGCGCACTGGTCGAGGGCCGCGGTGGCCTCTACGAGGTGTATGCCGGTGACCCCATCCCAGGGGTTGGCCGTGTCGATGCGATCCGCCGTCAGGACGGCCGCTGGGTCGTCGTCACCAGCAAGGGGCTGATCGTCGCGCGCTGAGCGGCCCATATCCGATTTCCGAAAAGGCGCTTCACCACGATGTGAAGCGCCTTTTTGCTTGAATAGCCGTCCCTGCGCGGTGTTACCTGAGGCATGAGCCGCGCCTTGCGAATTCTCGTTGCCGCCGCCGTATTTTTCGGCGGCATCGTGTCGTTGTTGGCCGCGGAGAACGCGCAACTGGCACGCGGCACGGCGATCACCGATCCCGATCTCCTGCGCGAGCTCGACCAGCACGATGCGCTCACGATCTCGCGCCTGTTGTGGCCGGAGCGGAACGCGAACTTTCCGCTGACGACCGATCTGATGTTTTCGTGGTTGTCGCAGCTCAAGGAGATTCCTCCCGCGATCGAGGCGGAGATCGATCGCTACGTCGCCCAGCAGAAGGCGGCATATCCGACCGAGACCATCGGCGTCGGCGAGGGCTTCGACGTACAATTGTTCGATCGCGCCAATCTGAAATCCCGCGACACCCGTTTCGTGCTGGCCGGCATCGTCAACCGCATGGACCGGGCCTATGTCTCGGAAGACTCCTGCGGCGAGATCAGGCTGATCTATCGTCTTGTGCGTTTCGAGACCAAACCGGATGGCGGCAGGACAGCCACGCGGCTGCCGATGACGCTCAATCTGGTGATGAAGGCGCGCGACGTGCGCCAGATGGACGGGAACGGCAAGCCGATCACCTGCGCCGAGGTCGCGCGACGCTGGCTCGGCAATGGCGACTGGCAGGGGCTGATCGGCAGCGACTTCTTCCCTTACGATGCGATGCTCGATCGCATCGAGACCAACATTCAGATCTCAGTTGCGGCGAAATCGGCGCTGCACGATTTCCGCTCCGACTATCTGCTCAAGGTGTTCAAGTACGACGCCGCCTCGAAGACGTTTGAGGAATCGACGCTGGAGAACCAGATCGACCGCGACCGCATTCTCGCTGACAATGATCTCCGGCGCGACTTCAGGGATTGGCTGCTCGCGCCCGATCATCTTCGCGACTTCGATCGCGGTACGGTGCTGATCCCCGAGAAATTCCTGGCCAAGGCTGCAATCGTGCCGACGCCAGCCGGCCTCGATGCTTCTCCGTTGCAGCCGGAGTTCGGGATGGTGCAAGGGGAGGGCAACGGAGAGGGACAGGGCGAGCCGGTCTTCTCCGACAACGACGTTGTTGGTGCGTTGAAGCAAGCTGCCGCGCGCGGGGACATGCAGAACGTCCGCTCGGTCGCGGGCTTCCAGCGCCGCCTCAATGACGTCACCTGCGCCGGCTGCCACCAGACCCGCGGCATCGGCGGCTTTCACTTCCCGGGCGTTGATTGGCTTGCGGACAAGCCGTCCAACTCGACCACCGTGCCGGCCTCGCCGCATTTTCTTGGCGACCAGGTCCGCCGCCGTGACATCCTGACCGCGATGGCCGCAGGCAAACGTCCTGATTTCTCACGTGGATTTGCCAGCCGGCCGCAGACCCGCGGCAGCACTGAGCTGGCGGGGACCGAATATCAGGACGGCTGGGGCGCGCATTGTTCCCTGGAAAATGCGGGATCGCGATCGACCGACAGGAGTTTTACGTCATGGAGCTGTGCTAAAGGATTGACCTGTCAAGCTGCCGCGGCTTCGCGCCGCATCGGCATGTGCTTCATCAAGACGCGTTAGGCTGTCTCGAACCGGTTTGGATGACCCATGACGGACTCCAGCGAAGCCAACAAGGAGCGCAATCGCGAGATCGCGCAGAATGAAGAGGCCAAGCAGGTTACCGGCAGCATCCGCGTCAGCACCTGGGCGGTCGCGGTCGTCGTCATCATCGGCGGAATCCTGTTCACGCTCGGCTGGCTGGCGCTGAAGTAGTCGGCGCCCTCACTTCGCGTAATTCGTCATCCGCTTGCCGGGCAGCAGCTCGTAGGCCGGCCTCCAGCCGGGCAGCGCGGCCATGCGGCCAAGCCAGGCGTGAATGGCGGGATAGCTTTCCGCGAAATCAAAGCCGTGCTCGTCGCTCGGATAGTGCAGATAGGCCATCATCGAGATATCGGCGACGGTCGGCCTGGTTCCGATCGCGAATTGATTGTGCTGGAGATGACCGTCGAGAATGCCGAGAAAATCCTCGAGGCGCCGGCGAAAATGTTTCAGCACCTGCGGATCGTTGTTTTGTGTGAAGGCGCGCATGAAGCGGTAGGTCGCCATGTAGCCGGTGAGCTTGTGGTTGTCCCAGAACAGCCAGCGCAGCAGCTCGAACTTTTCCTCCTCGGTCTCGGCACCGAAACGCCCGAACTGCTCGGCAAGCTTGAGCAGGAGCGGCGCGGTCTGCGTCATCTTCACACCGTCGATTTCGAGCACGGGAATCTCGCCCATCTCGTTCACGCTCTTGCGCCATTCCGGCGTGCGCGTGACGCCGCCGACAAAGTCGGTCCAGACCGGCTCGAATCTCTCGCCGCAAAGTGTCAGCATCAGCGCCAGCTTGTAGCTGTTGCCGGATTCGGGGAAGTAGTGCAGGCGGTAGCTGGGCATGGGACCTCGCGATGACTGTGATTGTTGAAACGATCTACGTCGTCGTCCCGGCGAAGGCCGGGACCCATAACCACCGAATGTGGTTTGGCGAGGACTCGGAGTTGTCGGCTTTGCGCGACAACTCTCACTCTGGGATATGGGTCCCAGCCTTCGCAGGGACGACAGCGTGGGATGTAGCACCGCCGCCTCTCTTACCCCACAGCCCCCTGCGACCGCAGCTGCTTGATCGCGGCGTCGTCGTATCCCGCGCCACGCAAAATTTCGTCACTGTGCTCGCCGACGCCGGGCGGCTTGCGCGGCTGCACTTTCTTGGCGCCGTCGATCCAGATCGGGCTGGAGATGGTGAGCATGGTGTCGTTCTCGAACGGCACTAGCACATCGTTATCGAGCATCTGCTTGTCGTTCGGGATGTCGTCCAAAATGCCGACAATGCCAAACACCAGTCCGTTGCCGTCGAGGATCTTGCGCCATTCGGCGAGATCCCTGGTCGCGAAGGTCTCGTCAAAGATCTTGATCAGCTCGACGGAGCGCGCGTGGCGGTCGGGTTTGGTGGCAAAGCGCGGGTCGGTGATGAGATCTTCGCGGCCGAGACACCTGGCCAGCGTTGGAAACTGTTTCTCCTCGCTCAGCAGCGACAGGATCAGCCAGCGGCCGTCCTTGCACTGGTAGTGGTTGGCGACCGCGTTCAATGCGCGTTCGCGCGGCCGCCGCTCGGCGAATTTTGCGCCGCAGAGCTTTGCCTGCGCCAGCACGCTCGCAGCCCACACGCCGTTCGCCATCAGATTGGAGGCGACGTGCGAGCCCTTGCCGGTCTTCTCGCGCTGGTACAGCGCGGTGACGATCGCGCCGTAGAATGCCATGGCGCAGGGATGGTCGCCCATGCCGGCGACCGAGCGGGCTGGCGTCGTGTCGGTGTCGGCGCGGACGAGGTCCATCAGGCCGGAGCGCGCCCAATAGGCGTTGCTGTCGAAGCCGGGCTTGTTGGCCTCTTCGCCTTTCTCGCCATAACCGGTGAACGAGGCGTAGATCAGGCGATCATTGAGATGGGCGAGATGGTCATAGGTGATGCCGAGCTTGGTGCGCACCGGCGGCGGCATGTTGGTGATGAAGACGTCGGCCTCTTCGACCAGCTTGTAGAGCACGGCCTGCGCCTCGGGCTTTGCGAGGTCGAGCGCGATGCTCTTCTTGTTGCGGGCCTCCAGCAGCCAGGCGAAATTGTGCTCGCTGGTCGGATAGCCCGGAATGTTGGGCAGATTGCGGTAGGGATCGCCGGCGCCGGGCGGCTCGATCTTGACGACATCGGCGCCGAAATCCGACAGCACGGTCGCGGCCGCTGGTGCTGCGATGAAACTCGCGCAATCCAGCACCTTGAGCCCTGCAAAAATGCCCTTTTCCATTGCGGCGTTGCTCCCTCACTCGTGTTGTATCCCGCGCGCTGGAATTGGCGAGGGCCACGTCACGGCAGCATTAGACCGATGTTTCGGCGGGATGCAACGCTCCTCGCCGCGCCTCACTCATCCCCTGCGAGCAGGGCAGCATTGCCGCCGGCTGCTGCGGTGTTGATCGTCACGGTCTGCTCGGTCGCAAAGCGCGCGAGGTAGTGCGGGCCGCCGGCTTTCGGGCCGGTTCCGGACAGGCCGTTGCCGCCGAACGGCTGCACGCCAACCACGGCACCGATCATGTTGCGGTTGACGTAGATGTTGCCGATCTGGACGCGGTCGACGATCGCCTCGATCGTATCGTCAATGCGGGAGTGGATGCCGAGCGTCAGCCCGTAGCCGGTGCGCTCGATCGCTTGCAGGACGCGTTCGAGATTTTCCGCACGATAGCGCACGACGTGGAGGATCGGGCCGAACACCTCCTCGGTGAGCTGGCCGGCATCCCCAAGCTCGAAGATGTGCGGCGCCACGAAGCAGCCCTCCGGCGCGGTGCCGGCAAAGTGCAGCCGCGCCTCTCTCTTCATGCGTGCGATGTGCGCATCGAGGCGCTGCTTGGCCTCGACATCGATCACCGGCCCGATATGGGTCGCGACGTCGCTTGGATCGCCGATCTTCAACTCGCGCGCCGCGCCCGCGATCATCTCGATCATGCGGTCGGCTACGTCCTCCTGCACGAACAGCAGCCGCAGCGCCGAGCAGCGCTGGCCGGCGGAACGAAACGCCGAGGTGACGACGTCGTCCGCGACCTGCTCTGGCAACGCGGTCGCATCCGCGATCATGGTGTTGATGCCGCCGGTCTCCGCGATCAGCGGCACGATCGGCCCGTCCTTGGCTGCCAGCGCCCGGTTGATGCTGCGCGCGACCTCGGTCGATCCGGTGAAGACGATTCCACCGATATCGGGGTGCGCGGCCAGTGCGGCGCCGATGCGGCCGTCGCCAGTGACGAGGTGCAACGCGCTTGCGGGGATGCCGGCCTCGTGCAGCAGCCGCACCGCCTCGACCGCGATGCGCGGGGTCTGCTCTGCGGGCTTGGCCACCACGCTGTTGCCGGCCATCAGCGCCGCCGTGACCTGGCCGAGGAAGATCGCCAGCGGAAAATTCCATGGCGAGATCGCCACGAAGACGCCGCGGCCGCGCATGGCCAGCGCATTGCTCTCGCCGGTCGGGCCCGGCATCGCCACATCGTTGCCGAACAGCTTGCGACCCTGCGCGGCATAATAGCGGCAGAAGTCGGTGGCCTCGCGCAGCTCCGACAGCGCATCGTCGAGCGTCTTGCCGCCCTCGCGTTGCAGCAGCGCTATGAAATGGGGCGCGCGGTTCTCCAGAAGATGCGCGGCCTGCTCCAGCGCCGCCGCGCGCGTGGCTGCGGGTGTCCGGCTCCAGGCGGCAAAGCCGGCGCGCGCCGCAGCCACTGCCGCATTGGCCTGATCCGGCGTTGCGTCCGCGATCGGCTTGAGGTCGATCGTCTCGGCTTTGACCTCCGTCAGCAACCGGTCGAGCGCGGCGCGCGCGCCGAATTCGACGCCGCGCGAATTGCGCCGCTCCGGCGCGAACAGGTCGGCCGGCAACGGAATCTTGGGATGGGCCGCGTGCTGCGGCCGGACGATGGCATCCGCCGGGCGCTGCAACAGCGCCGTAACCGGCACGCGATAATCGGACGCTTGCGCCACGAAGGAGGAGTTGGCACCGTTCTCCAACAGTCGCCGCACCAGATAGGCGAGCAGGTCGCGATGGCTGCCGACCGGGGCGTAGGTGCGGTAGGCGATCTCCGGGTGATCCTTGGCGAGCTGCTCGTAGAGCGCCTCGCCCATGCCGTGCAGGCGCTGGAATTCGAAGCCGCCGTTCGCACCGGCAAGCTCCAGCACGGTCGCGACGCTCAGCGCGTTATGGGTGGCGAATTGCGGGAAGATGCGTGGCCGCAGACTCAAAAGCTTTTGAGCGCAGGCGACGTAGTTCAGATCCGTCATCGCCTTGCGGGTGAACACGGGATAGCCGTCGAGCCCGCGCTCCTGCGCGCGCTTGATCTCGGTGTCCCAATAGGCGCCCTTGACCAGCCGCACCATCAGCTTGCGGTCATGCGCCCGGGCGAGCGCATCGACATAGTCGATCACGTCGCCGGCGCGCTTCTGATAGGCCTGGATCGCGAGGCCAAATCCGTCCCAACCGGCAAGCGAGGGATCGGCGAGCGTTGCCGCGATCACGTCGAGGGACAACTCCAGACGATCGGCTTCCTCGGCATCGACGGTGAAATTGAGGTCATGGGCCTTGGCGCGTTGCGCCAGGTCCAGCAATTGCGGCACCAGCTCAGCCATCACGCGGTCGCGGCTGATCGCCTCGAAGCGCGGATGCAGCGCCGAGAGCTTGACGGAGATGCCGGGCCGGTCGGGCAGGGGATGGTGACCCGCCGCCTTGCCGATCGTCTCGATGGCACTGGCATAGGCGTCGAAATAGCGCCTGGCATCGGTGGCGGTGCGGGCGCCTTCGCCGAGCATGTCGAAGGAATAGCGCGCCCTCTCGCCGGAGCGCGGCTGGGCCCGCTCCAGGGCCTGCGCGATGGTCTCCCCCAGCACGAAATGATTGCCCATCAGCCGCATCGCCTGGCGCGTGGCGGTGCGCACGGCGGGTGCGCCCAGCCGCTTCACCAGCCGGCCGATGGTGCCGTCGGGCGTCTCGCCGGGCTGGATCACCCGCGCCGAGAGGCCCAATGCCCAGGCCGAGGCGTTGACCAGGAAGGCGGTGGACTTGGTCTCGTGGTGGATGAAGTCGCCCTCGCCGAGCTTGTCCTCGATGAACTGGTCGGCGGTGCGCGCGTCCGGCACGCGCAACAGGGCCTCGGCCAGCACCATCAAGGCCAGCCCTTCCTTGGTCGAGAGCGCAAATTCCCGCAGCATATCCTCGACTCCACCAAGCCGGTCGTCGCGCTTGCGGATGGCTTCGATCAGCCGCGTCGCGGTGCGATCGATCCGCGCCTCCTGCGGCGGGCCGAGATGCACAGACGGCAAAAGGCGCGCGGCGATATCGGCGTCATCGGGCGCGTAGGCGGCGGAGAAGGGAGGCGGAATGTTCGGCATGGCGTGTCCTGTGGCTTCAATTCAGGATAATGCCCACGCTACCTTAGCTCGATAGACAATTTAGCTCATTCGGCTTAGAAAATGAAGCCGCCCAGTCATTTGACCTTACGGAATATGGAATTAGATCGAACCGACCGGAAGATCCTCTCGATTTTGCAGCAGGACGGGCGAATCGCCAATGTCGAGCTCGCGGAGCGCATTGGGCTGTCGCCGACCTCGATCGGCGAACGGCTGAAGCGTTTGCAGCGAGAGGGCTTTATCGAGGGCTATGGCGCGCGGCTCAACCCGCACCGGCTCGGCCTCGGCCTCCTGGTGTTTGTCGAAGTGCTGCTCGACAAGACCACGCCCGACAATTTCGAGCGTTTTGCCCGCGCGGTGAAGCTCGCGCCCGAGGTGCTGGAGTGTCACATGGTCGCCGGCGGCTTCGACTATCTTGTGAAGGCGCGGCTGGCAGACATGGCTGCGTATCGACGTTTCCTCGGCGAGACCTTGTTGTCGATGCCCGGCGTGCGCGAAACGCGAACCTATGCGGTGATGGAGGAGATCAAGCGCGACGCACCATTGCCGGTGGACTAACGAAGTGCCGTCGCGATTGTCATTGCTGTGGCGTCCAATGGGCGGTCTTCGCGGGCAAATAGCTTGCCGTGTGCAATCGCAACGCCTGTCGTCGAGTGCACTGACCGTCTTCTAAAATTTCTTGGCCCGGCTCCCGGATTGATCCGGGAGTTAGCAAAAGCCGGCGGGCTTATACTTTGAGGTTCTCTGCGGAGCTTTTGCCTCGGTTTGCGATCTCTTCATATTCCACCGTCTGTCCTTCGTTCAGGGACGACAGACCGGCTTTCTGCACTGCCGAGATATGCACGAACACATCCTTGCCGCCCGACGCAGGCTGGATAAATCCATAACCCTTCGTCGGGTTGAACCACTTGACCGTACCTTTAGCCATCACGACTTCTCCGCGGGTCTTCCTCCGAGATCTCGAACCGCCAGTCCCCGCCAACCGGCCGGTTCGGTCCTAATACGATACGCGGAATGTGGCTGGCTTGGTAGCTCAAACCACATCGGCATTTCGGCGAATTCCGCTCAACTTCGCGGCGTTTTTGCCGGATTTGCCCTTTTCGCGGTCACTTGGTCGGCGCGCCGCGCGCCATCCGTCAATAAGTCGCGGCCAGATAATCGACGATCTTGCTGACATCGGCATCGTCGATGGGGGCGCCATAGACCTTGATCATCTTGGTCACCTCGGCCTGCCAGAAACCTTTCTTGTCCTTCATCGGCGGCTGCGTGTTGATGTAGTCGGCGGAGTGGCAGGCGCTGCAATTGCCCTGCACGACTTCGAGATTGGGCCCGGGCTTGAACGCCGCGACCTCATCGGGGGTCTTGTAATTGACCGGTGCTGCAAGTGCCGAACCCACCACGGCGGCGAGGGCGAGCGTGATGGCGAGGAAAACGGTGCGCTGCATGATCATTCCCCTCAAGCCACGGTGACGCGGACGGTTTCGACGACGTTGCGCAAGTAACCCGCCGGATTCCAGCGCGGCGTATCCGGCTGGGTTTCGCCGCCATTGCCGGTGGCGCGCACCTTGAGCTCGTAGGAGCCCGCCGCGAGCTTCACCGGCAGCGTCCATTCACGGAATGAGTATTTGCCAAGATCCTTGCCGAGCCTGGCGTTGGTCCAGGTCTTGCCGCCGTCGGTGGAGACCGCGACCTCCTTGATACCCTTGCCGCCGTCGAAGGCGATGCCGCGCAGCGTCGTGCCGCCTGCTTTCAGCTTGGCTCCGTCGGGGACGCTGGTGATGAAGGAACGGATGGTGAAGCGGTTGATCGGGATCGTCGCCTTCGGCGCGGTGCCCGGCTCGACCGCATTGTTCGGCGTGTCCGGAATGCGATAGGCCGACTTCATCCAGAACCCGTCATAGACATTGTCGACGACGGTGATCTCGTTGAGGTGCTTGACCCAATAGGTGCCGAAATAGCCGGGCACGATCAGGCGCAGCGGAAAGCCGTTGAGGAACGGCAGGTCTTCGCCGTTCATGCCATAGGCCAGCATCACCTCGCCGTCGTTGGCGTGATCGATATCGAGCGCCTTGACGAAATCGGGCGTTTTGTCGCTGACCGGACCGTCCATGCCGTTGAAGGTGACCTGCTTGGCGCTGCTCTGCACGCCCGCCATCGCCAGCACGGCCTTCAGCGGCACGCCGCGCCAGCGCGCATTGCCCATCGCGCCGTTGGCGAGCTGGCCGCCGGCCACGCGCGGATCCAGGAAGCCGCGGCTGTTGCCGGAGCACTGGTTGACGGCGACGATCTCGGTCGCCTTCATCTTCCGGATGTCCTTCAGCGACAGCTTGAGCGGCTTGTCGACCTTGCCCTTGACCTCGAGGGTGAACTTGTCGGGGTCGAGATTGTAGGGCAGGTCGGAAAGGTGATAGCGCACGAAGAACGCGTTATTCGGCGTGATCGGGCCGTCGTTGAACACCGCGAAGGGCGTCTCGAGCTGCGGCGGGCGGCTGGTCAGGCCGATCATCGGCCGCTTCTGCGGATATTTCACCAAAGGCCGTTCGCCATTGGCAAAGGGCAGGGCGACGGTGTCGAGTGCCAGCGCTTTGGTCGAGTTCAGTGCAGTCGCAACAGCGGCAAGGCCCGCTCCTTTGAGCAGGTCGCGTCGATCGAACATGTGGTCTCCTCCCGGAGCTTTTCGTTGGATCACGGTCATCACCGCGATCTCTCACTCATCTGTCGCAACGACTCAGATGAAGTCAATTCGTGCTTTCGCAGCAGGCCCATGCCGCTGCGTTGCAGCAAGCCGGTGTTACGCCGCGACGCGTTCGCCGCGATCGACGAGCGCGGACAGCTCCCTCGCGTCCGCAACCACACGCACGGCCATCGGTTCGTCGCGGCCGCGGATCGCGACCTCCTGCTGCGGCAGCGCATCGTCGGAAAGGCCGGCGGTCCGGCGGACTTCCTCCGAGACGATCGCTTCGCAGGCCAGCGTCTTGGTCATGTCCTGGAGGCGGGCCGCGACGTTGACAGCATCGCCCAGCGCCGTGAAGACGATGTGATCGCGATAGCCGATGTCACCGATGATGACCTCGCCGCCATGGATGCCGATGCCGAAGCGGATCGGCTGGCGTAGATCGTGGGACAGGAGCTCGTTGAGCTCATCGATATGCCTGGCGATGCCGGCGGCGGCCTTCAGCGCCTGCCGGCAGGCGGTTTGCGGATCGGCGCTCAGTCCGAACAGCGCCAGCATGCCGTCGCCGACAAATTGGTTCGGCTGGCCGCCATTCTCGATCACAGCCTGCGAGACGGCGCCGAGGAAGCGGTTGACGATGAACACGGTGTCGAACGGCAGCCGCTTCTCGGCCAGCTGCGTCGAGCCGCGCATATCCACGAACAGGCTGACGAGATAGCGCTCCTGGCCGATTCTGGCAGGCGTCGAGGCCTTTGTGTTCGCCGAAAGGGTATGCGCGGTGAAGAGCTGGAAGAAGGAGAGATCCGACGTCGGCCGCAGCTGGCAGGCCAGCCTGATCGAGGGGTCACTGGTGCCGACACGGGTGAGCACGAACGCCTCGCGCTGCGACGGCTCGGGCAGGGCGCCATGATCGCCGATGATGCGGATGCGGCAGGTCGAGCAGCGGGCGCGGCCGCCGCAGACGCTGGCATGCGGCACATTGTGGCGCAGGCTCGCTTCCAGCACGGAGAGGCCCTTGGGGACGCGCACCGTCTTGCCGTTGCCGTAGGACAGCGCGATCATGCCGCCGCGCCGCTCGCGCAGGGCGCGCGCGCCACGCGCCAGCAGCGCCAAAGCGAGCAGTCCGAGATAGCCGGCGGTGAGGCCGCCGGTGATGCGGTCGAGCATCGCGGCCTCTGCCGTGGTGCCCAGCTGGCGGCGCGTGAGATTGTGCGTCCGCCATTCCCCGTCGTCGGCCTCGACCTCGACGCTGCGGCCACCCTGGTAGACACCCAGCAGCGACAGCGTCGGGATCAGCACGGCAGCCGCGAGCAGATAGGGCGCCGCGCGCGTGAAGAACGGTTTGAGGCGAAGCCAGAAATAGATGCCGATGCAGCCGTGCACCCAGGCGATGAGCAGCAGGATCGTCATGGTCCAGATACGGTTCGACGCGACGAAGAACAGATAGAGTTCCTGCGGATAGAGTTTTTGGTGTCCGTAAAGCGTCTGACCGAGCCGCACCCCGATCACATGCGCCATGACCAGCGCGGGGATGCTCAAGCCCAGCACGAGCTGCAGCGGCTCGACCGTCCGCCAACGGAACTGCCGGCGCTGATACAACGCGTAGATGCCGAGCCCCATATGCGTGAGCGCCGCCGTGTAGAACACGATCGCAACCGGCAGGAACTGCCAGAACAGCATGTGGTAGTAGACCCCGATCTCCATCGCATCGACCGAGATGTTGCCGAGCGCATGGTTGAGGAAATGGCTGACCACATAGGCGAACAGGATGACACCGCAAACCAGCCGCACCTGGCGTACGCTGATGGCGCGGGAAAGATCGGAAAATCGTGTGGATGCGGTTGCGGCCATGATTCTGTTGTATCAGTTCATGAAGGAGAACAGCCAGCGTCGCGTTTAATTCCGGGGGTGGATAGCGCGCCCGATCACATGCGCGGCAAGCTGCCGCAATCTCCGTGTCGTCCTGGACAAGCACCCCCGGGGGCGCACGCGGATCCGGGACGACGGTACCCAACATTGACTCCCCCTCTCAGGTTGGCGAAAAGCGCCGCCGTGAGGACAGCTCCCGACATCACGATGCTTCCCGCCGGCGCGGCGCGCCGGCCGCTCGTCATGGCCGCGGCGATCATCGCCGCGATGACGCTGCTGCGCATCGTCTACGCCTCGGCCATCGAGCTGCGCACGGACGAGGCCTATTACTGGACCTGGTCGCAGGAGACGGCGCTCAGCTTCCTGGATCATCCCCCCGGCATCGCCTGGCTGATCCGGTTCGGTACTGCGATCTTCGGCGACACCACACTCGGTGTGCGCTTCGGCGGCATCGTCGCGATGCTGGTGACGCAGCTCCTGCTCGCGGACATCGTCCGCCGCCTCACTCATGATGTGCGCGCCGTCGTGCTCGCGGTGCTGATGCCGGAGGCCGCGCTCTATTACGGACTGCTGATGGCCAAGGTCGCGCCCGATGTCGCCATGATCCCGTTTGCGGTGGCAATGATGTGGTGCCTGGTGCGGCTCGCGCAGGGCGGCGACGGCCGCTGGTGGCTCGCGGCCGGCCTGTTCGCCGGGCTCGCGATGCTGTCGAAATTTACCGTGATCATGTTCGCACCGGCGGTTGCCGCCTTTCTGCTGGTGCCGGATTGGCGCTGGCGCTGGTTGCGCAGCCCCTATCCTTATCTCGCGGTCCTGATCGCAATCGCCGTGTTCTCGCCGGTCCTGATCTGGAACGTGCAGCACGACTGGGCCGCGATTCGCTTCCAGGGTGTGCGCGCCACCACCAGCTACGGCATCTCGCTCCGCACATTCGGCGACTACATCGGCCTGCAATTCGGACTGGTCGGCTTCGTCATGCTGCCGGTGGTACTGACGGGGGTGGTGCTGACGGCGTGGCGCGGCTATAGCACGCGCGAGCCGGTCGCGATTTTGCTGTCGACCGCGGTCCTGGTGCCGTTTCTCTATTTCCTGGGGAAATCGCTGACCCTCCGCGTCGGCGACACCTGGCCGATGTTCATGTGGCCGGTCGGTTTCGCCGCCGCCGCTGTCAACCTCACCATGCTGTCGCGTGAAAAATGGTCGGCGCGGATGATCAGATCGTCGCTGTTCTGGGTCAACACGGCGGTGGTCTCCGGCACCGCCTTTGTCGTCATCGTGTTCCTCTACTACGTCGCCGCGCCCTGGAATTTACTTGGCAAGATCGATCCGATCGGTGCCGAGTCCGGTTACGAGCAGGTCGCCGCGCGCGCACAGGCCGCATTGGACGAGACTGGCGCGACCTGGATCGCCACCACGGACTACCGCACCTATGCCATGATGCGCTGGCTGTTCAGGGGCCGGGTGCCGGTGATCGAGATCAACGAGCGCGGCCGCTTCCAGGACTTTCGCGATCCGGGCATGGACCGGATCAAGGGCCACGTCGGCATCTATGTCGGGCGCGAGCCGGACAATCGCTCATCACTGTGGGAGAACATCCCCGCCAAGCGCGAGCCGCTCGGTCAGGTCGAGCGCCGCTGGCGCGGTCTCGTGATGGACACGTACACGCTGGAAAAGCTCACCGGCTGGACCCCGGAGCTGTCGCCGCCGAAAGACTCGCCGCTGTTCCGGTGGCGCGTGCTGGCGGGCGAGTTTGAGCGGCGTACGCTCGCCTAGCAAGGCGGCCTTCTTCCTTCTCCCCTTGCGGGAGAAGGTGGCGCGAAGCGCCGGATGAGGGGTCTCTATCCGCTAAGACGACTGCGAGAGGCGCGCGCGGAGAGAACCCCTCACCCGTCTCGCCGCTCTGCGGCGAGCCGCCCTCTCCCGCAAGGGGAGAGGGGAAAACGAGTCCGCCGCGCAAGATGGCGTTCTACTCTTCCTCGTCCTTCTTCCGCAGCAGATCCGTCGCGAGGTCCGACAGCTTCGGCGGCGGCAGTGCGGCGAACGGCAGCGGTCGTGTGACGTCGATTGCGGCGAGGCCGAGCCGCGCCGTCAGCAATCCATTTAGCATGCCTTCGCCCAGCCGCTGCGACAGCTTCGCCGCAATGCCGTGGCCGAGCATCTGCTGCACCAGGCTGTCGCTCGCCGCCATGCCGCCGGTGATGGCGAGATGAGCGATGACATGGCGGAGCAGGCGGATCATGCCGAGCGCGCCGGGCCGGCCGCCATAGAGGAAAGCGAGCTGGCGGATCAGGCGCAGCGACACGATGAACACGAACATCACGTCGATCGCCGCTCGCGGGCTCACCGCCGTGACGATCGAGACTTTTTGCGCTGCTGACGACACCAGCCGCCGCGCCTCGATGTCCAGCGGCGACATCAATTCGCGCTCGGCGAGCCGGATCATGTCGGCGCCGTCGATGATCTCGCCGGCGTGGCTCTCCAGGGCGGCACGGGCGCGCGCGAGCTGCGGGTTCTGGTGCGCGATCTTGAGCAGATCCTGCACGATGATGCGGCTCTCCTTGCGATCGTCGCTGGCAAGAACAGCGGCTGCGCGCTGATGCAGCTTTTCGATCGTTGCCAGCCGCGCCAGCCCGAAAGCCTCGCGTCCGGTCACCACCGCGAGCGCAAGCGCGGTGACGAAGGCAAGCGCCAGTCCGACGAAGCCGAGGCTGTCGCTGCGCGCAAACAGATCCTCGATCAGACGGACGACGCCGAGCCCGACCCCGAGCAGCGTCAGCCCGGCAACGCCGGACCAGAACATTGCGCCCCAGGGAAAGCCGCGCCGCGCCGGAAGCGTCGCTGCGATTGGCACCGGCAAATTCGCCGGATCGGGCTCCGGCGTGATCTGGATGGTGGTACGGCCGAGCCGGGTCGTCTCGTCGGCCTCGGTGACGACGACGCCGGGGTCGTCGAGCCGGAACGTCGCCGGTCGCCGTGGCTTCGATCGGTCGTTCATGACAATTTGTCTCCGATCAGGAACTGCAAGGCACGGTCGAGGCGGATGTGAGGCAGCGCCGGGTGGTCGGCCCCCTCACGTTCGAGCTTCGGCGGACGGAAGCGCAGGAAGCGAAAATCGCTCTTCCCGGCGGCCTCGGTCGAGAGGCCGCGGAATGCGTCGGTGCCGTTGAACAACGGCTCGGGATCCAAGGGCAGGTCGCCCGGAAAGGTTGCCACCTCGGTGCTGCCGTCGAAGAATTCGCCGCCGGCGCTTTCGCCCGCGGCGGGCGTTCCCAAGATCGACGGCAATTTGTCACGGCCATGCGCGACCTGCGCCTCGCGCGTGGCGCGGACGGCGGCGAGCGCGACGACGTCGATCGCCGCACCGGTATTTTCCGCGCGCGCAACGGCGCGGGTGACCGCGCGGCGCAGCACGGCCTCGAGCCGGTCATGGCTGGAATGATGCAGATGATCCGCCTTGGTCGCCGCGAACAGCACGCGGTCGATCCGCGGCCGGAACAGGCCGGAGAGGAATGTGCTGCGGCCGATGTTGAAGCAGTCGAGAATGCCCGCGAGTGCGGCTTCGAGATCGTGCAGCGCTTCGGGGCCGGCGTTGAACGCGGCGAGCGCGTCGGCCAGTACGATCTGGCGATCGAGCCGGGCAAAATGATCGCGGAAGAACGGCCGCACCACGACGTCCTTGTAGGCCTCATAGCGGCGCACCATCATCGCCCACAGCGATCCCTCCGGCGCCTGGCCACCCGCGGGTACGTCGAGCGGCGCAAAGGTCAGCGCCGGTGTGTCGGCGAGATTGCCCGGCATCAGGAAGCGGCCGGGCGGCAGCAGGCTCATCGCAAACCGCTCATCGCGGCAGCCTTGCAAATAGCCCCTGAAGAGCTTTGCGGCCGTCAGCGTCGCCTGCTCGTCCTCGCGCGCCTCGGGCTTGAGCGTTGCGAGATGCGCGTGCCAATCCGCGGCAAGATGGACGCGCGGCGCCTCGCGTGACAAGGCGAGACTTTCGGCCGACCATTGCTCAAAACTCTTCTGAAGCAGCGGCAGGTCGAGCAGCCACTCGCCGGGATAGTCGACGATGTCGAGCGTCAGCGTGCGGTCGGCGCCGTTCTGGCGCTGGTAGTCGATGAGGAGCCTGAGCTCGCTGATGTCGACAGTCGAGTTCGGCCAGCGCCGCTCCTCGATCAGCGCGCGCAGATGGCTCTCATAGGCAAAGCGCGGCACCGCGTCGTCCGGCTGCGGCGCCAGATGCGCCCGCGCGATCCGCCCGGATGAATAGGCCTCGAACACCGGAAACCGGCCGCCACGGGTGAGGCCGTGGATCAGCGCGGTAATGAACACCGTCTTGCCGGCCCGGGACAGGCCGGTAACCCCCAATCGTACCGTCGGATTGAAGAAATGCTCGCCGTAGTCGATCAGCGCCCGAGCCGACAGGCGCGCCTCCTCGATCATATCCTGGAAACTAAATGCCATATGAACGTTGGGAATCCCGGGCGAGGGCGGATAGGCAAAAAGGACTAATCACAAAAGTGGCAACTGCCTGAGGAAAATCAAGCTTCATACTTCCACCGTCTTTGTCGGCAAATCAGCCGTTTGAACGACGCGCCGATCCCGAAACACCCATACAAGAGGGTATTAACTCACCTTGCGGATTGCCATGACCGTCTTCCAATTGAAACAGCTCGCATCCTCCTCCGTCCACGCAGCCGCCGACGCGGTCGGCTGGCATTACGACCGCGCCGAGTTGATCGCCGACGGCGTGATCCACGCGATCGGCGTGCTCTGCGGCATCATTGCCGCGACCGTGCTGGTGGTGCTGACGGTGCTCTTTGCCGACGCGACCGACATCGTCGGCGTCTCGATCTACGTCGCCGGCCTGCTTTCGATGCTGGTGTTGTCGGCGACCTATAATCTGTGGCCAGTCTCGCCGGCCAAATGGCTGCTGCGGCGCTTCGACCATTCGGCGATCTATCTCCTGATCGCGGCGACCTACACGCCGTTCATCCTGGAGGTGAAGGACAGTGGGTTCGCGCTGGTGCTGCTCGCCGGCGTCTGGTGCGTGGCGCTCCTCGGCATCGTGCTGAAACTTCTCTACCCCGGCCGGTTCGACCGCGTTGCGGTCGGGATCTACCTAGCGATGGGCTGGAGCGGCATCATGCTCTACGATTCCGTGGTCAAGGCGCTGCCTGCGCTGGTGCTGGGCTTCGTCCTTGCGGGTGGACTGCTCTACAGCTTCGGCGTGATCTTTCATGCCTGGCGGCGGCTGCGCTTCCAGAATGCGATCTGGCACGGCTTTGTCTTGGCCGGCGCGGCGTGCCATTATACCGCGGTGCTCGACCTCGTGTTGAGCTGAGCAAGCTCCGCGAAGCGCAATAAGCCAAAACGGTATAAGACAAGAGGAGACGTCGCATGCAGGTGACCGGCAAGGTCGTGGTCGTCACGGGCGGCGCCAACGGCATCGGCAAGGCGCTGTGCGAAGCCTTTCACAAGGCGGGTGCGGCCAAGGTCGTCGTCGCCGACATGGACGCGGACAACGCGCGGGCGGTCGCGGCCACGGTGGATGGCGCGGCCTTCAAATGCGATGTCGCGCAGGAAAAGGATATTTCCCACGTCATCGAGGAGACCGAGCGTCAGTTCGGCCCGATCGAATTGTTCTGCTCCAATGCCGGCATCGGCGGCGGCTTCGACCCGATGTCGGTCAATGCCGGCGGCGCCTCGGATGAGCCCTGGCAGCGTAGCTGGGCGATCCACGTCATGGCGCATGTCTATGCGGCGCGGCATCTGATCCCGCGCATGAAGGCGCGCGGCGGCGGCTATTTCCTTAACACGATCTCGGCCGCCGGCCTGCTGTCGCAGGTCGGCAGCCCGGCTTACTCCACCACCAAGCATGCCGCGGTCGGCTTTGCCGAAAATCTCGCGATCTCGCACAAGGCGCACAACATCCGTGTCTCGATCCTCTGCCCGCAGGGCGTGGACACCAACATGCTGCGTTCGATCCCCAAAGGCCCGCAATCCGGCGACGGCGACCTCTCGCCCGAGCAGGTCGCCAAGGACGTGCTCGCCGGTCTCGATCAGGAGACGTTCCTGATCCTGCCGCACCCGCAGGTGCTCGGCTACATGCGCAAGAAGACCGAGAATTACGACCGTTGGATCGGCGGCATGGCCAAGATCCAGGCTAAGATGCGGGAAGATTTCGGGACGTAGGAAGGGGCCTGCCACGACCTCCGGTGTCGTCCTGGCTTTCGCCAGGACGACCGTCGGCCCTCAATGCTTCTGCCCGTACAGCACCGGCACCGCCGAATCCACGACCACCTCCACCAGGCTCGTCCCTTCGAATGCCATCCCGCGCTTGAGCGCCTCGCCCAGTTCGGCCGCCTTGCTCACCCGCACCGCATGGCAGCCCATGCCCTCGGCCAGCCGCACGAAATCGATCCCCGGCAACTCGAGTCCCGGCACGTTCCTCACCTGCATCACCTGGCTGAACGAGCGCATCGCGCCGTAGCCGGAATTGTTGATGACGATGATCGTGAGCGGCAGCTTGCGCTGCGCGGCGGTCCACAGCGCCTGGATCGAATACATCGCCGAGCCGTCACCGATCAGGCACACCGTGCGGCTCGTCGGCTTGCCGAGCGCCATGCCGACCGCGGCCGGCAGCGAGTAGCCGAGGCCGCCGCTCGCCATGGTGTAAAAACTGTCCTGGCCGCGCATCGGCATGAACTTTTGCATGGCCGGCCGGTGCGAGGGGATTTCCTCGACCAGCGACGCGCCGTCCGGCATCGCCTGCGACAGCGAATGCAGCAGGAATTCGACCGGCAACGGATCGGCGGCTTGCGGCGCCGGCGGCAGCGTTCGCCCCTTCGGTGCCGCGCGCTTGCTCTCCGGCAAGAGGTCGAGCAGCATTGCGAGCGCCGGCTTCATCGTCGCGATGATGCTGGTGCCGACCGGCGTCACCGCCGCGGCATCGGGGTCATCGGTGATCTGGAAGATCGTCGCGCCGCCATCGAAGATCGCGGCGTGGCCTTCGACGTGGAAGGTGAATACGGGCGCGCCGATCACGACGACGAGGTCGTGCTCGCGCAGCGCGTCCGACAATTGCGCCGGCGAGGCATGCAGGAAACCCGCGAACTGGGGATGACGTTCCGGGAACGAGCAGCGCGCCGAAAACGGGCTGACCCAGACGCTGGCCCTGGCCTTCTCGGCCACGCGCACCATCAGGTCGACAGCGCCGGCGCGATCGACGCCGGGGCCGACGACGAGGGCAGGGTGCTTGGCCGAGCCGAGCGCGGTGACCAGCGCCTTCATCGCGTCAGCCTCGGGCCCGATCTCGCGACTAACCTTGCGTGCTTCGACGGGAGCCGTCGCATGCGCCCAGTCGTCGACCGGGATCGAGACGAAGGTCGGCCCGCATGGCGGCTGCATCGCGGTGTAATAGGCGCGCGCGATGGCGGCCGGAACGTCCTCGGGCCGCGCCGGCTCCACGCTGTACTTCACATAAGGCCTCGGGAATTCGGACGCACGCTCCGCATACAGGAACGCCTGCAAGGGGAGGATCGAGCGTGCCTGCTGGCCCGCGGTGATCACCAGCGGCGTCTGGTTGCGATGCGCGGTATAGATGTTGCCCAGCGCGTTGCCGACGCCGGCGGCCGAATGCAGATTGACGAAGCCGGCATTGCGCGTCGCCTGCGCATAGCCGTCGGCCATGCCGACGGCGGAGGCTTCCTGAAGCGCGAGCACGTAGTCGATGTCGTCGGGCCAGTCGCTCAGGAACGGCAGCTCGGTCGAGCCGGGATTGCCGAATACCTTCTTGATGCCGAAGGAGCGCAGCAGGTCGAGCGTCGCCTGCTTGACGGTGACGGATTTGCTGCCGGTCTTGCCGTTCTTCGCCATGGTTTCCGTTCCTCTAATTCCTCATCCTGAGGAGCGCGTCTTCGCGCGTCTCGAAGGATGAAGGCCCGGCTGGTGGCCTCGCTCCTCAGGGTGAGGGTCTAGCAGCAGTGTATCACCACACCGCGGTCCCCTTCATCGTCGGCTGCCCCTCCGCGTTCGCGGTCCACAGCTCCATGCCATCAGCGGTCTCGTTGGCGTTGATGGAAAACTCGCTGCCCTCGAACAGCGGTTGCACCCCGCGATAAGTAAACCTCTTCGGCGGCTTGCCGCCGTGCAGCTTCGCCGCCATCTCGATGATGAACGTTGCCTGCAGCGGCCCGTGGAAGATCAGGCCCGGATATCCCTCGACCTTGGTGACGTAGTCGCGGTCGTAATGGATGCGGTGGCCGTTGAAGGTCAGCGCGGAATAACGAAACAGCAGCACGGGATCGGAGACATGCGTCTGGCGATGCTGCGCCTTCGGCGGCGGAGGCGGCGCCTTTGCCGGCGCGGACGCCGTCGTCATCTCGCGATAGACGATGTCCTGCCGCTCGCGGATGGCGATGCCGCGCGGCGAGGAGATGCTGTGCTCGACCGAGACGAAGCACAGCGTGCCGGTCGAGCCGGTCTTCACCTGTACGTCCGCGATGCGCGAGCTCCGCGTCGATTCGTCGCCGACGCGCAGCGGCTGCAGGAACTCGATCTCGCCGCCGGCCCACATCCGGCGCGGCAGCGGCACCGGCGGCAGGAAGCCGCCGCGGGTGGGGTGGCCGTCGGGGCCGAGCATCGACATCGGAAACACCGGCTGCGCCAGGCACCAATGCACCGTGAACGGCGCCGCGTCGCCCGGCTTGGGCGCGCCGACCTCCTGGAACAGCGTCGCGCGCAGGCCCTTCACGAGCTGCGCGGTGACGGTGTCGGTTGCCTCTTCGCTGCGGCCGATCCATTGCCTGAGATGGTCGATGTCGAGCTTCTCGGTCATGACGCCTCGCGCTTGTTGTTACGATTTCTTGGCCGGTCGTTCGCCGATCGCCGGTACAGCACCATAGCTGCGCGTCTCGCCGACAATGATCGGCGCAGGCGCGGGATAGCTGACGCGTCCTTGCGGCGTGTCGACCTCGATGCGGCGCAGATGCGGATGCTTGGTGAGGTCCGCCATGGTGTTGACCTCGGCAAAGGCGATGTCGGCGTCGGACAGCCGCTTCAGCAGCTCATCGCGCGTCATCTTGCCGAACGCATCTGCGACCGTCTTGTCGGTGAAGTCGCGGTTGCGCACGCGCTCGACCATATTGGCCACGCGCGGATCGGCGGGCAGATCGGGCTGGTCCAGCACTTTTGCGCAAAGCGTCTTCCATTCGCGCTCGCTCTGGATCGAGATCAGGATGTCCTTGCCGTCGCTGGACGTGAACACGCCATAGGGTGCGATCGAGGGATGGCGCAGCCCCATGCGCTTGGGCGGATTACCGGCTTCGGAATTGAGCAGCGGCACGGTGCACCAGTCCGCCATCACGTCGAACATGGAGATGCGGATGTCGGCGCCCTTGCCGGTGCGTCCGCGCCCGATCAGCGCCTCCAGGATCGCCGCATGCGCGGTGGCGCCGGTCGCGACGTCGACGATGGACATGCCGACGCGCGAGGCGCCGTCGGGATTGCCGGTGATAGAGGCAAGGCCGCTCTCGGCCTGGATCAGGAGATCATAGGCCTTGCGGTGCGCATAGGGGCCGTCGTCGCCATAGCCGGTGATCGTGCACGAAATCAGCCTGGGATAATCCTTCAAGAGCCGCTCCCGCGAAAAGCCGAGCTTGTCCATCGAGCCCGGCTTGAGGTTCTGGATCAGCACGTCGGCGCTCGCGATCAGTCGCTCCAGTTCGGCGCAACCTTCCTTGGTGGCGAGATCGACCACCGCGGATTGCTTGCCGCGGTTGAGCCACACGAAGTAGCTGCTCTGGCCCTTGGCCGCCGCGTCATAGCCACGCGCGAAATCGCCTTCAGGCCGCTCGATCTTGATGACTTCCGCGCCGGCATCCGCCAGCCGCGACGAGCAGAACGGTGCCGCCACCGCCTGCTCGACCGCAATCACCCTGATCCCGTCAAGTGCTCCCATGATGGCTGCCTCAGTACGAGCGGGGCATGCCGAGGACGTGCTCGGCGATGAAGGACAGCACGAGATTGGTCGAGATCGGCGCGACCTGATAGAGCCGCGTCTCACGGAATTTGCGCTCGACGTCGTACTCCTCGGCGAAGCCGAAGCCGCCATGGGTCTGGACGCAGGCATTCGCCGCTTCCCAGGACGCATCGGCCGCGAGCATCTTGGCCATGTTGGCCTCCGCGCCGCAGTCGAGCCCGGCCTCGTATTTGCGCGTCGCTTCCTTCACCATCAGTTCGGCCGCGCGCATCGCGGCGTAGGCCTTGGCGATCGGGAACTGGATGCCTTGGTTCTGGCCAATCGGCCGGCCGAAAACGCTGCGCTCCTTGGCGTAGCTGGTGGCCTTGGCGATGAACCATTTGGCGTCGCCGACGCATTCGGCAGCAATCAAAATGCGCTCGGCATTCATGCCGGAGAGGATGTAGCGAAAGCCCTTGCCCTCTTCGCCGATCAGATTTTCCGCCGGCACCTTCATGTCGGTAAAGAACACTTCGGTGGTGGCATGGTTCATCATGGTGCGGATCGGGCGAATCTCGAGGCCGTTGTTCTTGGCCTCGCGCATGTCGACGATGAACACCGAAAGGCCGTCGGTGCGCTTCTTGACCTGGTCCTTCGGCGTGGTCCGCGCCAGCAGGAGCATCAGGTCGGAATGTTCGGCGCGGCTGGTCCAGATCTTCTGGCCGTTGACCACGTAACCGGCATTGCCGTCCTTGCGCGCAAAGGTCTTCAGCGAAGTGGTGTCGGTGCCGCTGGTCGGCTCGGTGACGCCGAAGGCCTGCAGCCGCAATTCGCCGCTCGCGACCTTCGGCAGATATTTTGCCTTCTGCTCGTCATTGCCGTGCCGCAGCACGGTGCCCATCGTGTACATCTGGGCGTGGCAGCCGCCGCCGTTGCAGCCCGCGCGCTGGATCTCTTCGAGGATCGCCGCGGCCGCTGAAAGCTTCAAGCCCGCGCCGCCATATTCCTCGGGGATCAGCACCGAGAGATAACCGGCCTCGGTCAGCGCGTCGACGAAGGCCTTGGGGTAGTCCATCTCACGGTCGAGCTTGCGCCAGTATTCGCCGGGAAACTGCGCGCACAGCTTTGCGACGGCTTCGCGGATGTCGGCGTGATCTTCGGTTTGGTGTTCTTCACTCATGGGGTTTCCCGTATGTGCGGCAGTTAAGATAACGCCGGCCGATCCTCTGGCGTTGTGAAAACAACGCCAGCCCCCTATGCTCATTTGCTATAGCGTATGGAGTAGCCTTCCAGGATTGGCAAGCATGGATTTCCGTCAGCTCAGGACCTTCAGTTGCGTGGCGGAACTCGGCAGCCTCTCCAAGGCATCCGACACGTTGCGCGTGGCGCAGCCGGCGCTCTCCCGGCAGATCAAGCTCCTGGAACACGAGCTGCGCACGGAATTGTTCACCCGCAACGGCCGCGGCATGGTGCTCACGGATGCCGGCCGCCTCTTGCTGGCGCGCACCTCCGGCATCGTGCGGCAGATCGACCAGATCCGCGACGACATCCAGTCGTCCAAGGGACCGCCATCGGGCCAGGTCGTGCTCGGCCTGGTCCCGACAGTGAGCTGCGTGCTGTCGGCGCGCTTCGCGCGGCGCTGTGTTGAAAAATTTCCCGGCATTTCGCTGCGCATCGTCGAGAGCTACAGCGGCCATCTCGTCGAATGGCTGCATCGCGGCGAGATGGATCTCGCCATCCTCTACGGCCGCTCCGCCGATCTGCATCTCAACGTGGAGAGCTTGGGGCGCGACAACATCGTCGCGGTGGGTCCGCACGGTTGTGGCCTCGCGCGCAAGAAGAGCGTCGATGTCGGCTGGCTGCTGCGGCAACGGCTGGTGCTGCCCAGTCATTCCCACGGTCTCCGTGCGCTGATCGAGCATGCGGCGGCCCAGCGCAAGATCAAGCTCAACGTCCAGCTCGAAGCGGATTCGTTCCGCGTGCTCACGAGCCTCGTCGAGGAAGGCCTCGGCTTCGCGCTGCTGCCGCCCTCGTCCGTCCACGCCGAGGTCGCGGACGGGCGGCTGGAAACGGCTGTCGTCTCGAAGCCGTTGACGCGCGAGCTCATATTCGCCTCTCCGATCGACCGTCCGGTCTCGACGGCCTCGGTTGCCGTCACCGCCCTCCTGCGCGAGGAAGTCGCCGCCTGCCGCAAGGACGGCGTGTGGGACATCAAGTTGAGTTAGATGTGCCGGTGCGGTTTAGGACAGAAGGCCGTATGCGACCCATCGCATGTTGCACGAGCTGTCATGCCGGAATTTTATAGCTGGGGTGGAGTCGCCCGCTCTCAATCCACCCTCGGTGTCATTGCCCGCGAAGGCGGGCAAATCCGGTATTCCAGAGCCCGCAGTGCTTGAGCCGAGAAGCCGCGGCATACTGGATGCCCCGCTTGCCGCCTACGCTAAAGCTTCGGCGCCCCTGGACCTCAGCCCGGCGAAGCCTTGGCGTAGCCGGGTCGCGGAGCATGACAGCTGAGGTTGAGAAACACCTGCCGTATAGCGAGCACTCTACCCCGGAATCCGCACCGGCAGCGACTCATATCCCTTGATGAAGCTCGAATAGATCCGCTTGGGCTCGCCGACCACCTCGATGCGGTCGAAGCGCTTCAGCATCTCTTCCCAGACGATCTTGAGCTGGAGTTCGGCGAGGCGCATGCCGACGCAGCGGTGGATGCCGAAGCCGAAGGAGAGATGGGTGCGCGGCCGCGGGCGGTCGATGATGAACTCGTTCGGCTTCTCGAACATCTCCTCGTCGCGGTTGCCGGAGACGTACCACATCACGACGCGGTCGCCCTTCTTGATGTGCTTGCCGCCGACTTCAGTGTCCTGCAGCGCGGTGCGCCGCATGTGCGCGAGCGGGGTCTGCCAGCGGATCACTTCGGGCACCATGGAATCGATCAGTTCCGGGTTGGCGCGCAGCCTGTCGTACTGCTCCGGATTCTCGTTCAATGCCAGCACCGAGCCGGTCATGGTGTTGCGCGTGGTGTCGTTGCCGCCGACGATGAGCAGGATGATGTTGCCCATGAGATTGTCGGGGTCCATGAAGCGCGTGGCGTCGTTGTGCGCCATCAGCGACAGCAGGTCGTTGCGCGGCGCGGAGTTGACGCGCTCGTTCCAGAGCTTGGACATGTAGGCGTAGCATTCGTCCATCTCGCGGCGGCGCTCTTCGGCCGAGGCCACGATGCCGCTCTTGGGCAGCGCGGTCGCGACATCGGACCAGCGCGTCAGCTTGCGCCGTTCTTCCCAGGGGAAGTCGAACAGGGTGGCTAGCATCTGCGTCGTCAGCTCGATCGAGACGCGCTCGACGAAATTGAAGGTCTCGTTGCGCGGCAGATTGTCGAGCACGGTCTGCGAGCGCTGGCGGATCAGTTTCGCCAGTTCGTCCAGATGCGTCGGCGTGAACATCGGCGACACCGTCTTGCGCTGCGACGAATGACGCGGCTGGTCCATGGCGATGAAGCTCGGCCAGTCATAGCCTTCCGGCACGTCGCGGATCCCGATGCCACCGAGCGTTGAATCCGAGGAGAACAGGCCGTGATTGGTGTCGACATGCATGATGTCGTTGTACTTCACCACCGACCAATACGGCTCGATCGGCGCATTGGTGCAGTAATGCACCGGCTCTTCCTTGCGCAGCCGCTCGAACCACGGCCACAGGGTGTCGTCCTGGAACAGCCTGGGCGCGCCCGGGTGGAATTGCGCCAGCGGCGTCGCATAGGCCTCCTCGCGCGCCCTGCGCATGCGTTCGGCCTTGTCCACTTGAACCGGCGCTTGGATGTTCATGGTGGTTTGCTCCAGTTGCTTGCTTAACCTCTCCCGCGTGCGGGAGAGGGGGCACAGCTTCCTTGTGGACGTGTCGAACTCATCTTTGCGAATCTAAGCCGCGATCTTCACCGGCAAGGTTTCAAGACCCTTCACGAAACTCGAATAGACCCGCTTGGGTTCGCCGACCACCTCGATATGGTCGAATCGCTTGAGGATCTCTTCCCAAATAATCTTGAGCTGGAGTTCGGCAAGCCGCAAGCCGACGCAGCGGTGGATGCCGAAGCCGAACGAGAGATGCGTGCGCGGCCGCGCGCGGTCAATGATGAATTCGTAAGGCTTTTCGATCGCATCGGCGTCGCGGTTGCCCGAGACGTACCACATCACGACCTTGTCACCTTTCTTGATCTGCTTGCCGCGGAACTCGAAGTCCGCAAGCGCTGTGCGCCGCATATGGGCCAGCGGCGTCTGCCAGCGGATCACTTCCGGCACGAAGCTGTCGAGAAGCGCTGGGTTTTCGCGCAGCTTGCGATATTGCTCCGGGTGCTGGCTCAGCGCGTGGAGCGAGCCCGACATGGTGTTGCGGGTGGTGTCGTTGCCGCCGACGATCAGAAGGATGAGATTGCCGAGGAAGTTCTTCGCGTCCATGTCGCGCGTCGCGGCGCCATGCGCCATCATTGACAACAGGTCGCTCTTCGGCGGCTGTTCGATGCGTTCCTTCCACAGTCGCGTGAAATAGCCCGCGCATTCCGTCAGCTCGGCCTGACGCTCGTCTTCGGTGGCGACGAGGCCGTCGGGGCCGGGAATGGTGGTCGCGATGTCCGACCAGCGCGTCAGCTTGCGGCGATCCTCCCAGGGAAAGTCGAACAGCACCGCGAGCATCTGCGTGGTGAGCTCGATCGAGACATGGTCGACCCAGTCGAACACCTCGCCGCGGGGCAGATTGTCCAGGCACTCGGCCGAGCGCTGGCGGATGCTGAGCGCGAGATTGTCCAGATGCGTCGGCGTGAACATCGGCGCCACGGTCTTGCGCTGCGCCGCATGGCGCGGCGGGTCCATCGAGATGAAGCTCTCGCGGCGCAGTTCCGGATCGATGTCGCGGATGGTGATGCCGCCGAGCGAGGAGGCCGAGGAGAATACCGAATGATTGGTCTCGATCTCCATGATGTCGTTGTAGCGCGTCACCGACCAATACGGCCCGAACATCGAGTCCTTGCAATAGTGCACGGGATCTTCGCGGCGCAGGCGATCGAAATAGGGCCAGAACGTATCGGTCCTGAACAGCTCTGGGTCGCCCGGATCGAACTGCTCCAGCGGCAGTGACGTAGCGCGTGCGCGTAACGCGTCGAGCTTCGCCGCGTTTTCGATGGTCCCATGCATGACCGCTCTCCCTGACATCAACCGCGCGTTCTCGTTGAATTCTGCGCTGCGGTATTTGATTTGCAATTACAGCCGGTTGTCTGCGCCGGAGCAAGGGCGAGTTTTGCCACATGGGTGTGATGTAGCCCGGATGGAGCGGAGCGAAATCCGGGATTCGGTCCGCCACTGCCGCTGTCCCGGATTGCGCTGCGCTCCATCCGGACTACGAGGCCATTGATCCAACAACGTGATCTCGCGCACGCCCTCGGCCGTGGAATCGTGCCAGAAATCGACCGGAATCGAGCTAAATCGAACCCGCCCATCTTGGGGATCGACTAATCTCTGATCTATAAGTTTGATCGAACCAGGTCCGCACCCCGAGGTTGCCGCCGTGAACGACATGCAATGGGCCCCCATCGGCTCCGAACCCTTACCCCCGCCGCTGCCGCCCACGCGGGTCGATTTCACCGGCATCCGTACCGAGTTTCGCAAATTGGTCACCAAGGGTGCCCTGCTCGAGCTCGTCACCTTCGGCTTCTACCGGTTCTGGCTCGTCACCGACATCCGCCGTCATCTGTGGGCGAACACCGCGGTTGATGGCGACGCCGCCGAATATACCGGGCGGGCCAAGGAGCTGCTGGTCGGCTTCCTGTTCGCGCTCGCGATCCTGGTGCCGATCTACCTCGCTTACTTCCTTGTCGGTATCGAGTTCGAACGCTGGCAGGGCTTTGCCTCGACGCCGCTGTTCATCAGCTTCTACGCCTTTGGTCAGTTTGCGATCTTTCGCGCGCGGCGCTATCGCCTGACGCGCACGGTCTGGCGCGGCGTGCGGTTCTGGATGGACGGATCGGGCTGGGCCTATTCGTTCCGCGCCATGCTGTGGGGCTTGCTCGTGTTCCTGACGCTCGGGCTCGCATTGCCGTGGCGCGAGGCCTCGCTCGAACGCTACAAGATGCGGCACACCCATTACGGCGATTTACGCGGCGATTTCGAAGGCGACGGCTGGACATTCTTCAAGCGCGGCTGGTGGCTGTGGCTGCTGAGCCCGATCGCGATGGTGATCTTCCCGCTCGCGCCGTTCTTCTATGCCGAGTTCAAGGCGCGCGAGTGGCGCTGGTGGCTCGACGGTATCCGCATCGGCGACGTCAGCCTGTCCTCGCAATTGCCGCACAACGCATTCTACGCGTTGTACTGGAAAGTGATCGGCTGGTGGATGCTGCTCTCGGCCATCTTCGCCGCCTATATCGGCGGAGCGACCATGCTCGTCGTCAAGCTGAGCGGTCTTTCGGTCGAGCAGGCGTTGGGGCCGGGCAATGCCGCCAAGAGCATCCCGACGCTGGTGATGATGGTGATCGGCTACTTCGCACTCGCTCTCGCCCTCAACATCGTCATGCGGGTCTATCTCCAGCGCGATCTCTGGGCCAAGGTGCTGGAAACTGTCGAGGTGCACAACATCGGAGCCGCGGCGGATGTGCGCGGCAGCGCCGAGCTCGCCAGCGCGCTCGGCGAAGGCTTTGCCGATGGACTCGATGTCGCGGGATTCTGAGCTGTGAGTGAGTTGTCCACAGAGGTCCCGGCGCAATCCGCAAAGCCGACGATCTTCTTCGACGGCGTGTCGAGCCGCAGGCGCCAGGTGGCGCTGACGCTCGGTGACGCGCTCGAGATCCTCGAAGAGGGTGCGACGCCCGTTCGGTGGGCCTATGCCGACATCCGCCGCGCCGATAGCCCGCCCGGCATCTTGCGGCTCGCCTGCGCTTCCGCTCCGCCGCTGGCCCGGCTGGAAATCCGCGACGCTCTGCTCGCGTCAGACGTGACTGCGCGCTGCATGCGGCTCGACGAGCACCAGACCTCGCGCCGCGGGGTCGCAAAAATCGTCGGCTGGTCGATGGCTGCCGCCGTCTCCATTGTCTGCGTCGTGCTGTTCGGCGTGCCGCTCGCTGCCGACCGCCTCGCGCCGCTGGTGCCGAAACCGATCGAGCGGCGCATTGGAGATGCGGCGGAGGTTCAGGTGAAGACGATCTTCGGGCGCAGCGAGTGCCAGGATGGGGCGGGGAAAGCGGCCTTCGTCAAGCTCGTCAATCGGCTGCGCGATGCCGCCGGCCTCGACGACGATTCCATGACCGCGGGCGTGCTGCCGACCCCGGTGCCGAACGCGTTCGCGCTGCCGGGCGGCAAGGTGTTCGTGCTGAAGGGCCTGCTCGACAAGGCCGAAAATGCCGACGAGATCGCCGGCATCCTCGCCCACGAGCTCGGTCATCTCAAGCATTACGACAACATGCGCGGCCTGATCTACAACGGCGGCACCTCGTTCCTGATCGGCCTGTTGTTCGGCGACGTCACTGGCTCGAGCGCCGTGATCTTCGCCTCGCGCGGCGTGGTTGAGGCTTCCTATTCGCGCGAGGCCGAGACCGCTGCGGATACGTTTGCCATCGAGATCATGCACAAGCTCGGCCGTTCGCCTAAGCCTGCAGCCGAATTGATGTTCCGCATCACCGGCAAGGAAGGCGGCGGCCTCACGTCGATCCTGGCGAGCCATCCGCTGACCGAGGACCGCCTCGCGCGCATGACGAAAGAAGACCGCCCCGCCAGCGGCCCGCCGCTGCTCACGGATGCGGAGTGGCAGGCGCTGAAGGGGATCTGCGGCAGCGGCAAGGTGTGACGGCCCGCCCTCAGCGCATCACTTCGCGGGCGCAGCAGGTGGATTCGATCCGGTGGTGACGCTCGGCGCGTTGTTCGGATTGGAGGTCGTGGTCTGCGGGCCGACGTCGCGTCCATTGTAGAAGAAGACGGCAGCGACCACGGCGATCACGAAGATCGCGCCGATCGCCCAGCCCACCGGGCTGTTGCGGCGTGCTCTGTCTGCCCTGCGGTCATCCTGATAGGTCATCGTGCTCTCCATCGTAGAGCAGGAAAACCTTGCGCGAGCGAACCTGTTCCTAACGTGACGCGGTTTGCAAGCCGGCGCCTATCTCGTCCCGTAGGCGCGGTCGCCGGCGTCGCCGAGGCCCGGCAGGATAAAGCCGTTCTCATCGAGACCCTCGTCCACGGCGGCGGTCCAGATCGGGACGTCGGGATGCAGTCCGCGCAGCCGTTCGAGCCCTTCTGGGGCGGCGATCAGACAGGCGAGGCGAATATCCTTGGCGCCGCGCTCCTTCAGCCGGTCGATTGCGGCCACAGTCGTGTTGGCGGTCGCAACCACCGGCGTCACCACGATCGCCAGGCGCTCGCTGAGATCGGACGGCGATTTGAAGAAGTACTCGACCGCGGCAAAGCTGTGCGGCTCGCGGTAGAGGCCAATATGGGCGACGCGCGCGGTCGGCACCAAATCCATCATGCCGTCGACGAAAGTGGTGCCGGCGCGCAGCATCGGCACGAACACCAGCTTCTTGCCCGCGATCTTGGCCGAATGCATCGTCGCCAGCGGCGTTTCGATAACGGTATCGGCGAGCGGCAGGTCGCGCGTCACCTCGTAGCACAGCAGCATGCCGATCTCCTTGATCAGCTCTCGAAACGATTTGGTCGAGATCGATTTGTCCCGCACCAGGGTCAGCTTGTGCTGCACCAACGGATGATCGACGATCGTGACGCCTTGCATGACGGGATGCTCTTGCTTTCTCCCTTCCCCCTTGTGGGAGAAGGTGGCGCGAAGCGCCGGATGAGGGGTCTGTTTCCGCGAACTCGAACGAGAGACTAGAACACCGTGCCGTCGCTGATCACCTTGAGCGGCGGCGAACCGTCGGGCCGGCGCGCCAAGGCGATGGCGCGGCCCGCGGCCCAGGTGCCGCCTTCGAGAATGCTGGCGAGCGGCAATGTCTCAGGAGTGCGCCCGAGTTTGGCGCGGACCAGTTCGGCGAGCCGGTCCAGCAGCGCCACGGTCAGCGCGCGCCACTCGACGACGAGCAGGGAATCCACCGCATGCGCGCGCTCGGCATCGGCGGCGTCGCGCAGCCGCAGCACCTCGTGATCGACGAACAGCCCGCCATTGCGATATTCGGCAAGCCCGGTCAGGCTGTCGATGTCGGTTACGTCGAAGCCGGCGCGCTGCAGCGGCTCGATCAGCGAATAGCTCAGCCATTGCGACAGCTTGTGCAGGGGCACGAGGCCCGCGGTAGCGTCATCGGCCTTGATCGCCGGGTGGCGCCAGCAATCGCCGAGCGGAATCCCGGCAAGCTCCAGCCGCGACGGCCAGATCGGTCCGAGCTGATTCAGCACCGCCGAGAGAATCGCGGGCGCGGGAACCGCGCCGCCCTTCGCCTGCGCCGCGATGTGATCGAACAGACCGCCCGGCCGCGGGGTGTCGTGCGCGCCGAACACGTCCGCCCGCTCCGCCACCAGCTTGCCCAAGCGGCGCAGCAGATCGGTCCGCCCCTCGACCCCGAGCAGCGGATTGGCATCGCTCACCTGAAAGGCCGAAGTGAGCGCGGCGAGTGGCAGTCGCGCGAGCACGTCGGCATCGGTCCTGAAGGGCGCGGGGGGATCGTGGGAAAAAAGGCCGCTTGCGAACATGTCGAGGCTCGCAATCGCGAGTCCCTCGGATCGGCCGATGCTCTGTCCCGTCACCGCGTCGCGGTATCGCCACGCCGCACCCGCGCCGGCGTCGAGCAGCACGCTGACGATGGCAAGGTCGAACTCCGCGCGCGCCCGTGCCGCGCGGTCGGGCCATGACGCCGAATCCGCGAGCCGCGCCCAACGGTCGACGCCATCAAGCACGAAATGCCGCCAGCGCGCATGGAACGGAATCTCCAGCGTCGGATAGGCCTCGCGCGTCACGGCGAGAACGGCGTCGGCAACGCCATCCATGCGATCGAGATCGATGGTGAAATGCGTCAGCCCGCCGTTCAGACCGATCCCAAACATCTCGCCGGCACGCGCGCGAACCGCTGCTGCGCTAAGCAGCGAACGGGCCTGCAATTCCAAAGCGTCTGCCATCAATCGATCAGTATTTTTCCAGCGAACGCCCGACCACGCCGTCGACGTCCTTCTCCGGCGCAATGTCGGTGGAGTAATAGCCGGCGGCCTTCTTCGCGGCGATCTCGACATAGGCGTCGGCGGGAATGAGCTCGGGCGGGATCGGCACGCGCTCGACGATGTCGATGCCCTGCGAGGTCAAAGCGTCGTGCTTCATGTCGCTCATCGAGAGGAAGCGATCGATGCGCTTCAGGCCGAGCCAGTGGATGGTGTCGGGCATCAATTGCTGGAAGCGCGCATCCTGGACGCCGGCGACGCATTCGGTGCGCTCGAAGTAGGCGGCGGCCGCGTCGCCGTCCTCCTGGCGCTTGCGCGCATTGTAGACCAGGAATTTCGTGACCTCGCCGAGCGCGCGGCCTTCCTTGCGGTTGTAGATCACGAGCCCGAGTCCGCCCTCCTGCGCGCCGCGCGCGGATTCCTCGATGCCGTGAATGAGGTAGGGCCGGCAGGTGCAGATATCGGAGCCGAACACGTCGGAGCCGTTGCACTCGTCATGCACGCGGCAGGTGATCTTGGTGCGATGGTCCGGCAGCTTGGTGACGTCGCCGAACATGTAGACGGTGGTGCCGCCGATCGGCGGCAGAAACACCTTCATGTCCGGCCGGGTCACCAGCTCGGGGAACATGCCGGCGGTCTGCTCGAACAGCGTGCGCCGCAGCTCGGTCTCGTTGGTCGCAAAGCGCTCCGCAAGGCCCGGCAGATACCAGACCGGATCGATCGCGATCTTCACCACCGACACGCTGCCATTGGCGTGCACGACGTCGCCGTCGGCGCGCAGGCGCTTGGCGGCGAGCGCCTCGCGGATCTCCGGCAGGTCGAGCCGCGCGCGCGTCACCGCGATGCTCGGCCTGATGTCGATGCCCTCGGCGATGTCCTTGCCGAAATTCTCGGCGACGAGATGCCCCCAGGGATCGAGTGCGACGATCTTGGCGGGATCGCTCCATTGCGGGAACGGCCCGATGGTGGCGGCCGGAAAGGTGTTGGTGAGGTCGGGACGTCGGATCGGATCGAGCGCGCCGGCGGACACCGCGAGCGCGCGGTACATCGCATAGGAGCCGCCATGGCTGCCGATCACGTTGCGATCCCCAGCGCGCGACACCGTGCCGATGATCGGTCCGCGGGCGCGTGCGTCGGCGGCGCCCCAGTGGATCGGGAAGGCGGCTGTCCTGCCCGGCTCCGGATGGGAGGTGAGGCGGATGTGGTCGGTACGGTTCGCGCGGCTCATGACCAAACTCCTAAAAAGCCAACGGCCCGCCGCTCGGACGGGCCTTGGCTCGTCGCGCTGCCGATGCGGAACACCGGCGGCGCGAGCTCAATCCAACATATTGTAGCGGGCAGTCGCGACAGACAAGTTAATCGTGCTGCGCGGGGAAGGGCGGCTCGATGCCAAATTCCCGTCATCGTGCGACCCGGCAGCGCTTGCCCGAGTGCCACGCTACCGCACTGGCGGAGCTCTCCGCCACCGCAGTAAGATGATGAAGTAATTATGGTTTTCACGTTTTCAAGAGGCGCCACACGGTTGGCGTGCCGGGCGTCGAGTTTCCGGACAAAACGTGTCATCAAACCAAAACGTACAGATCGCCTTTGCCGCATCGCCTTCCTTGGAGACCGCCATGCCCGCCCCCGCCTACATCGACCCCCGCAACGGTAAGCTCTATCCGCTGGACCAGCCGCGCTGGTGCTCGGACGAGCGCACGCCGCTGCTGGTGACGCCCGGGGCAGGGATGTCGCGGGAGGAGATCGAGCCGCGCACGCGTTCGCTCTGGCGCTACCGGGCGGCGCTGCCGGTCGAGATCAAGACTCCGATCACGCTCGGCGAAGGCTGCACGCCGCTGGTGCAGCAGGCCTGGGGCGAGCTGCGCCCGTTCTTCAAGCTCGAATGGTTCAACCCGACCGGCAGCTTCAAGGACCGGGGCTCCGCCGTGATGCTGTCGTTCCTGCGGCAGATCGGCGTCGACGCCATTCTGGAGGACTCGTCCGGCAATGGCGGCTCGTCGATGGCGGGTCTCGGCGCCGCCGGCGGCATGCGCGTGAAGATTCTCGCGCCGGCGTCGACGTCGCCGGCCAAGATCGCGCAGGTCCGCGCCTATGGCGCGGCGGTGCAGCTGGTCGAGGGCCCGCGCGAGGAATCGGAGGCCGAGGCGATCCGGCAGTCGAGCCAGACCTTCTATGCCAGCCACAATTGGCAACCGTTCTTCCTCGAAGGCACCAAGTCGCTCGCCTATGAGATCTGGGAAGACCTCGGCTTCCGCGTCCCCGACAACGTCATCGTGCCCGTCGGCGCCGGCAGCAGCCTTTTGGGTTGCGCCCTTGGTTTCCGTGAGCTGTTGAAAGCCGGCCAGATCACCAGGCTGCCGCGCCTGTTCGCGGCGCAGCCGCTCAACTGCTCGCCGATCGATGCAAGCTTCAAGGCCGGCGTCGACACCCCTGTCGCGCGCGAGGTGAACAAGACCATCGCCGAAGGCACCGCGATCAAGCATCCGCTGCGCCTGCGCGAGATCATCGGCGCGTTAAGCGAGAGCGGTGGCGGCACTGTCGCGCTCACCGAGGACGAGATCGTCGCCGCGCTGCGGCGTCTTGCGCTTCAGGGCCTGCTCGCCGAGCCGACCAGCGCAAGTGCTGCCGCCGCGCTGGAGAAACTATCCGCCACCGGTAGCATCAAGGCGACCGAGACCACGGTCGCGGTCCTCACCGGCACCGGCCTCAAGGCCGCGACCATCGTTGCCGATCTCGTGCAATAGGACCGCCAGGGAGGCGAAGCCGTCGCCGTCATGGGCTTGCGTTGAACCTTTGGCATCCGTCGTCAGCCTCATGAAAAACTGACATTGAGCGAAGGGAGAGTTCCATGGCCGATCAAGACCCGTTTGCTGGTTTCAAGGCAGTCCAGAAGGAAGCCTGGTCGCTGTTCACGCCGATGGAAGTGTTCACCACGCCCTCGGCCGCCAAGCTCGTGAGCTTCGCCGGGGTCGCGACCGGCCAAAGGCTGCTCGACGTCGGATGCGGCACCGGCGTTGCCGCGATCACGGCGGCGCGCCGCGGTGCGAAGGTCAGGGGTCTCGACCTGTCGCCGGTCCTGCTCGAGCGCGCCCGCGAGCACGCGCAGCTGGCGAATCTCGATGTCGACTTCGCCGAAGGCGACGCCGAAAGCCTGCCCTATGGCGACAACGAGTTCGACGTGGTGCTCAGCCAGTTCGGCCACATGTTCGCGCCGCGTCCCGAGGTCGCCATCGGCGAGATGCTGCGCGTGCTGAAGCCCGGCGGCACCATCGCCTTCTCCACCTGGCCGCCGCATCTCTATGTCGGACGGATGTTCGCGCTGATCGGCCGCCATCTGCCGCCGCCCGAGGGCGTGGCCTCACCGGTGTCGTGGGGCGATCCGAAGATCGTCGCCGAACGTCTCGCGGGGAAAGTGAAGGATATCGCCTTCGAGATGGACATCATGACGCCGTCCGCACTCAGCCCGCAGCATTTCCGCCGCACCATGGAAACGACGATCGGGCCTTTGATCAAGCTCGTCGCCCAGTACAAGGACGAGCCGGACAGGCTGCGGAGTTTTCGCAGCGAGTTCGAGGCGCTGATCTCCGAATATTACGACGGAAGCAACAACGTGATGCGCCAGCAATTTTTGATGTCGAAGGCGAAGAAGGCGTAAAGCCGCGCCACGGTGCTTTCCTTCTCCCCTTGCGATCTCACTCCTTCAGATCGTTCACGCGCCTCACCCAAATGCGTACATCGGTGAGCACGTCGGGCAGCGCCGCCTTGACCTCAGCCACGGTCATGCCGGCCTTGATGCGGGGATCGTAGAGCAGGTTGAGGATGTACTGGTCATAGACGTCGAAATAGCCCATCGAGACGTTGTCGTTGAACATGGTCCAGGGCACGCTGGCGGTGTCGTTGATCGGGCCGAGCGATTGCAGCAGCTCCTCATAGGCGCAGTCGAGGAAGGTGAAATCGCCGTTGTCGACGGTGAGGATGACGTCGGAATGCTCGATCTCGAAATTGTCGTTCTTGCGGAAGCCGGACAGGCATTGCGGATCGAGCGAGGTGCGGATCTCGCGGGCCTTCTCCGCACCGTAGAAGCTCGAGATGGTGCGGAACAGATCGCGGTCGCGCACGAGCTTCACGCGCACATTCGCCGCTTCGCTGGAGTCGATCATGGCGATGTCGAGATGCTGCACGCGCTTGCCGATGTCGGCTACGACTTTCGCGAGCTGCGCCTTGCGGTCGGCGCGATCGCTCTCGGCGAACACGCGCACCGGTCCGTCGAACTTGCGGATGCGATCGACACGGCCGGCAAGGTGGTATTCGGCGCCGAACGCCGTCTTCAGAAAGCCGTCGACGATCTCGCCGTCGGTAAAGCTCTTCTTCTCGGCGCGCTGGCGCGAAGCGATCGCGGGCAATTCGCCCGCGACGGCGATGGTAGCGGTGTCAGGCGCGAACGCGACGGTGGCGAGCGCCAGCAGCACGATGCGAAAGCCGGACGGAGACGGGGCCAATGCGCTCATTGCCAGGCGACGCTGCCGTATTCGGAACCGACGCACAAGGCCGCATATCCACGCGCCGCCGATTCTTGCTAGTTGTTCAGCACGACCACCGTGGTGCCGACCCCGACGCGGCCGTAGAGGTCGGTGACGTCGTCATTGGTCATGCGGAAGCAGCCCGAGGACACCGCCTGGCCGATCGTCTCCGGCTCGTTGGAGCCGTGGATGCGATAGAGTGTCGAGCCCAGATACATCGCGCGCGCACCGAGCGGATTTTCGACGCCGCCCTTCATGTGACGCGGCAGGTCCGGCCGGCGCGCCAGCATCTGTGACGGCGGCGTCCAGTCCGGCCATTCCTTCTTGGCGGTGATCCGGTGCACGCCGCCCCAGCGGAAGCCGTCGCGGCCGACACCGATGCCGTAGCGCAGGGCCTGGCCGTTCTGGAGCACCAGATAGAGCCGGCGCTCCGAGGTGTTCACCACGATCGTGCCCGGGGCGTAGTTGCCGTTATACATGACGGTGGTGCGGGGAACTGGGCTCGAGCCGCCGCGGAAGAAATTCGGGCCGCCGCCCATGATGTCGCGCGAGTCGAACTCCTCGGCGAAGGCGCCGCCGGCGGTCGCCGACAGCAGTGCGATGGCGGCAATCGGCGCGGCAAAATACCGGATCATTGTTCCCCCAGCAAAAAATCGATTCAACTGAAGTTACAGGCCATATTTGCGGGCTTTCCGCAAGCCACGGCCTCGTGAGACGGGGCATCCTTAACGGTTGGAGTTACCAAACCGGCAACCGCGCCAATTTGCCGGAAAGTATTAGCCAAACCAGCGCATCGCCGCGCGGGGCAGGGCGGCGACGCCGGCTATTGCTTTGACGAGACGAGCGAACAATGATTGATCGGATGGATTGTTGGAACATTGCCGGTTGCGGGAGCTGACGGATGAACGGTGCGGAAAGTCTGGTGCGGACGATGGTCAAGGGCGGGGTCGACGTCTGCTTCTCCAACCCCGGCACCTCCGAGATGCATTTTGTCGCAGCGCTCGACCGCGTGCCCGGCATGCGTTGCGTGCTCGGCCTGTTCGAAGGCGTGGTGACCGGCGCCGCCGACGGCTATTTCCGCATGAAGGGCACGCCGGCCTCGACGCTGCTGCATCTCGGTCCGGGTCTCGCCAACGGCCTTGCCAATCTGCACAACGCCAAGAAGGCGAATTCCGGCATCGTCAACATCGTCGGCCAGCACGCCGTCTACCACATCGGCTACAACGCGCCGCTGACCTCCGACATCGAGGGCCTGGCCCGGCCGATGTCGTCCTGGGTCCGCACTTCGCCGGACTCCAAATCGGTCGCCGCCGACGGTGCCGCGGCGATTGCCGCCGCCAAGAGCGCGCCGCCGCAGATCGCGACCCTGATCCTGCCCGCCGACACCGCCTGGAACGAAGCGGACGGCATCGCCGAGGTTCCGGCCGAGCAGCAGCGAGCAAGCTATTCGCCGCAGGCGGTCGAGCAGGCCGCAAAGATCCTGCACGGCGACGGCGAGGGCACGCTGCTGCTGATGACCGGCAGTGCGCTGAGCGAGCAGGGCCTGGCGCTGGCCGAGCGCATCGCCGCCAAGACCGGTTGCACCGTGATGGGCCCGACCTTCCGTCCCAGGATGGCGCGCGGCCGCGGCCGCTTCTCGATCGACCGCATCCATTACGTGATCGACAACGCGCTGCAGATGCTGGCCAGGTTCCGCCATATCGTGCTGGTCGAGTCCGACGATCCCGTGGCGTTCTTTGCCTATCCGAACAAGCCGAGCATCCTCAAGCCAGAGGGCTGCGAGGTGCATCGCATGACCTCCTGGGGTGAGAATTCGGTCGCTGCACTCGAAGCCCTTGCCGGCGCGGTGAAGGCCAGCGCGAAGGACGTCAAGCCGCAGGCCGCGGCTGAGCTGCTCAAGCCGACCGGCGCACTGACCCACGCCTCGATCGCCCAGTCGATCGCCTATGCGATTCCGGAGAATGCGATCCTGGTCGACGAATCCCTCACCACCGGCCGCGCCTTCTTCCCGCCGACAGCGGCGGCTGCTCCGCACGACTGGCTCCAGAACATGGGCGGCTCGATCGGCTTCTCGACGCCGCTCTCGATCGGTGCCGCGATCGCCTGCCCGGACCGCAAGGTGATCTGCATGGTCGGCGACGGCAGCGCGATGTACACGATCCAGTCGCTGTGGACGCAGGCGAGAGAAAATCTCAATATCGTCACCATCGTGTTCGCCAATCGCATCTACCAGATCCTGCGCGGCGAGTTCGACAATGTCGGCGCCGGCGAGCCCGGCCAGCGCGCCAACGACATGCTGCGGCTCGACCGGCCGACGCTGGATTTCGTGGCGCTGGCCAAGGGCATGGGCGTGCCCGGCCGCGCCGTCACCAACGCGGACGAGTTCAACAAGGCGCTGGCCGAGGCCGTCGCCGAGCCCGGACCGCGGCTGATCGAAGTCCAGATGTAGGGCACCGCATCAGGAGCGCCGAGGGCCGGGGGCAAGATGCAGACCGAGCTGAACAAGGTGATCGCGGCACTCCGGGACTTCTACGCACACGAAACATTCCTGTTCGAGAAGGACATCGGCGAGCGTGCCATCACGCACCGCTTCGCTGTGCATCTGGAGAAGCAGTTCTCCGGCTGGTCGGTCGATTGCAACTACGACCGGCTAGGCGAGCGTACGCTGCATCTGCCGCACGGCACCATCATCTCGACCGACGATCATCTGGGCAAGTCGATCTACCCTGACGTCGTGGTGCATCAGCGCGAGATCCCGAACAATTTGCTCACCATGGAGATCCGCAAGGCCAGCAATCACACCGCGCTCGACCACGACCAGCACAAGCTGATGGCGTTGACCGATGCGCATGTCTGGTTCGCCTTTTGGATCGGCGTGCTGCTGGTGCTGGACAAGGACAACGTGACGATCTCGGAAGTCTATGTCAGCGGCGTCCTCGATCAGCCGCTGTCGCATTGGTTCGCCACGCGGCTGGAGGAGGTCGGCCTCGGGGCTGCGCGTTAGAGCGTCTACTCATAAGTCATATTCGAGGACGAAGCTGAGTCGCCCCGCCGGACGACATCGACTGCTATGATCCGTTGTAGGCGTTCGACGACCAGCCGACCATGAGCGTGACCAGCGTCACAGAACAGGAGCTTGCCTTTTGACAGGCTCTACATACGCTGCGCACATAGTACTCGGGGCTTCGATGGGCGCGTTTCGCTGGTTTTCATTGTTCTTTTTCATCCTAGCCTGCGGCTCGGCTCATGCCGAGCGCCGTGTCGCGCTGGTCATCGGCAACTCCGCCTACAAGAGCGTGCCGAGGCTCGCCAA
This sequence comes from Bradyrhizobium sp. Kon56, assembly GCF_055807635.1. NCBI lineage: Bacteria > Pseudomonadati > Pseudomonadota > Alphaproteobacteria > Hyphomicrobiales > Nitrobacteraceae > Bradyrhizobium > Bradyrhizobium sp. Kon56. Next base: position 121,220 of record NZ_JBVVOU010000017.1, read on the forward strand.
TCCGGCGAACGATGCTGCTCTGGTCGGTGGCATGTTCAAGAAGGCCGGGTTCGACTGGATCGACCTCAGGACTGATCTCAATGCTACCGAGATGCGCAAGGCTCTGCGCGACTTTGGTGGCCGGGCGCGAGACGCCGAAGTTGCCGTCATCTACTACGCCGGTCACGGCATCGAGCTCGACGGGACCAATTACCTGATTCCAACCGATGCAACTCTCGAGACCGATAGCGACGTTCTCGATGAGACCGTGGCACTCGACCGCGCGCTGTTTGCCGTCGAGCCTGCGAAGCAGCTCCGGCTCGTCATTCTGGACGCCTGCCGCGACAATCCTTTCGCCAAGACGATGAAGCGGACGGTCGCTGCCCGAGCCATTGGCCGGGGCCTCGCGAAGATCGAGCCGACGAGCCCGAACACGATGATCGCCTTCGCCGCCAAGGCGGGCTCGACCGCCTCGGATGGCGACTCGAAGAACAGTCCCTTCGCCGCAGCGCTGGTCGAGCGTTTGCCGATGCCGGGGCTCGACCTGCGCAAGGCCTTCGGCTTCATCCGCGACGACGTACTCAAGAACACCGGCTACAAGCAGGAGCCTTATGTATACGGCTCGCTCGGCGGCGACGACGTGCCGCTGGTGCCCGCGAAGCCGGTAGCCGCTCCTGGACCGCAGGCAAGCCCGCAGGACGCGGTTCGCAGAGACTATGAGCTGGCTTTGCAGGCAGGCGAGAAAGACGCATGGCATGCCTTCCTGCGGACGTACCCGGATGGCTTCTACGCCGATCTCGCCAAGGTCCAGTTGAGGAAGATCGAGGCCGAGCAAGCGCGCTCCGCCGCTGCTGAGAAGGCCCGGCAGGCTGAAGATGAGAAAGCACGGCTCGCGGCGGACCGCGCCAAGAAGGCCGAGCAGGACAAGGCGGCCGCTGCCGCCAAAATCGCCGAGGACGCCCGGCTCGCTGCCGAGAAGGCCAAGCAGGTTGAGGAGGCCAAAGCCGCCGCCGCCGAGCAGCGGAGAAAGGAAGCTGAAACCGCCGTTGCCAAAGCGCTCGCCGAGAAGCAGACCGCCGAAAAGGCGCTTGCGGACAAGATCGCTAGTGACACGGCCGCAGCCGAACTCGCTGCCAGACAGTCCGCCGAGAAGGCGAACGACGGTGGCGAGCAAAAGGTCGCAGCCATTGCCCCGACCTCGTCGCAGCCGACCCTATCACCGCGGGAAACAGCGAAGCTTGTGCAGTCGGAGCTGCGTCGCGTCGGTTGTCTATCTGGCGCGGCGGATGGAGACTGGAATGCAGCGTCGCAGCGATCGCTTTCCACCTTCAACAAATACGCTGGCACGAAGTTCGACGCCAAGCTCGCGAGCTTCGACGCGCTCGATACGATCAAGGCCAAACCCGGACGGGTCTGTCCGCAGGTCTGTGATCGGGGCTTCAGAGCGGATGGCGACACCTGCGTGAAGATCGCCTGCCGAGTTGGCTATCGCGTCAATGACGATAATGAATGCGAGAAGGTCCAAGATAAGAAGCCGGTCGCCAGCCGTGAGGAGTCCAAGAAGCGAGATGCAGAACGGAAGCAGGTTGAGACGTCGCCATCGAAGCCGCAAGCATCGAGCCAGATATTTTGCAATGCTGCTGGCTGCCGCCCTGTCGGCAAAGCATGCAGGATAGAGAGCGCCAGCAGTGGTGACATGAGCTCGGTGATGACGGGCCAGGCTGGCCGGAGCAGAGAAGTCTGCAATTGATCGCCTTGCATGGGCTTGGGCTGCTATGGCCCCAAGCAGGCTAGCAGAACTTCGCCCAAGGTCGCATTGTCGCTTCCGCCATCGCCTTTTGATCGATGCGCGCCGCGGTTCACCTCTGCCGGTTGATGAGAGGGGAGCCGCAAGGCCGCTCGCATGACGAGCGGCCTTGCATCATCATCGTCCGTCACCCGCTCAATGCAGCGGGTCGCCCTGGCCGAGTGCGTAGGCGACGAGGTCCTTCAGCGCGAAGCCGGAGCCGGTCACCGGCGTCCATTGCGGGTCGAGCGACAGCACGGAGGAATTATCTCCGAACATCATGCCGAGGAAGACTTCGGCGACGATGCGACCGCCCACCGGTCCGAGCTGCGGTGTCCTGACCGTAGCGGGCCCGCCGGTAGCGGGTATCGCCATGTCGGTCGCGTTTTGCCGCGCCTCGGCCAGGATGTAGGCCCACAGCGGGCAGTTGCCGGCGAACACGCCGTTCGCGATGGTCGCGATCTTGACTTGCGGATCGCCCGCGCCGGGCTCGTCGACGGCCTTGCCGATGATGATCTCGTCGTCGCTCAGCGGCGTCAGGTTCATCGCCCTGGCGACGGCCTGGCCCGACGGCAGTCCGAGCCGCCAGCTGCGCTCGAGATTGCGCAGCGCGAGCGACGCCGGATTGGAGGCGACTTCCGGCGGCAGCTTGCGCAGCGGGTCCACCAGCGAGGCATCGATGCGATAGGCGAACTGCAGCCGCCTCTTGTTGTCGGGATTGGTGTCGTCGTCCTCGACGCCGTAGGGGCGCGTGTCGAGATCGATGAAGCGGCCCCAGTCCATGGCGCGTCCCGGTCCCATCGCTCGGAAGCCGGTCAGTGCGTTGTGGTCGGGATTGTTGGGATCGGGAAAGATCTGCAGCAGCATGTTGGCCGCGTCGTTCAGCCGGTAGCCGGGGCGGATCATGGAGTGCCCGAGCCGGTAGGCCGCGACCGAGAACTCGACCGGCATGAACGGATAGGTCTTCCAATGGTAGTAAGCGAGCTTGCCGCGGTCGTAGCGACCCGCGGTCTTCAGCTGGTCCAGCACGCTGGCGTGGACGATGCGCGGCAGGAAGTCGTTCAGCACCACGTACTGATAGTGGAATCGAACGCGCTGCTGCACCTCTTCGAACGACAAACTGTCATTGTCGTCGACCATGCGGTTGTGAAAGCGCAGCATCAAGGCTTGAAACTGCGAGACAATGCTGTTCTCGTCGTTGCGGGGATCGCCGATCAGCGCGCGGCCCTTGAAGCGCGGCAGATCGACTGCATCGGGCACGCCCGCCCCGGTGACCTTCTCGCCGAGCCGGAACTTGATGTCGTCATACATGTAGGGCTGGTCGTTCGGGCCGCGGCCGTAGACATTGTCCATGTCGAGTGACGGCGTGCGGAAGTCGACGAGCCCGTCGGGGTCCTGCTGCTTGGTCAGCGAGCTGACCGGATCGAAGGTGATGTCGTGGTCGATGAACTGGCCAAAATAAGTGTAGAGCGAGGGAATGCCGCTCTCTTCCGCATCCGGCCCGTCCTTCGGCCCGTCGAAGCCGGCGACCATCTTGTCGGCGAGCGCCGACAGGTTTGCGACAGCGTCGGAATCGTTCGGGCCGAATTTGGCCGGTGCGAGCTTGCGGAACATGCGGCCGAAGCGGCCTTGCGAAAGCGGCGAACGCGTTGCGTTCAGACCGCGCGGAACAATTGCGTGGCGGCTGCTCATTGAAACACCTTCCTGAAAAGTCGAATGGAAAGATCGGGCTAAGGTTTCTCGCGCTGGAGTTTGCAGCCTAGGCGCGATTACGCCTGCCACGAGCGAGATGGATCACAATTGCCCGGTATCGAAATTTTCGGAAGGTGCGCCTTGGCCCGCAAGCCACGGCTGCGCATCGTGAATTTCTCGGTGCTGATGACGGATAACATTCTCGTCATCGACGGACGCAAGCGGCTTCGCACAGTTTCAATTCGCCGGCACGTCGGCGGAGCGGGTCGTCTTCACGCAAAAATTGTGGCGGCGCGCGCGTCATACGCGCACGCCGCCAATTCGTCAGTAGTCGCGCTGCTGCGAGAACGCGTAGCGCGGGTTGATGCCGCAATAGGACGACGTGCCGGAGGCGGTAGCGAGGCACTGCTGATAGCTGGCGAACTGGCAATTGCCGGGGTAACCCCACGAGCGGCCCTGGATGCAATATCGATCGTTCGCAGGATGTGCCTGGGCTGCCGGGGATGCTACGGCGAGCAGGGCCGCGAGCGATGCGAGAGTGAGGATGGTGCGACGCATGTCAGTCTCCTTCGAGAGCGAGTGGGTGGGAATGCCAGCGAGCCTGGCTCGTCTGTTGCGCAGTCATGCCTGTATTGGTGTCGCCAGAATGCTTTGCGTTCGCGACAAGGGCACATCATGACGCAGCCTGCTGCCGGCAATGTGATCTCGGCCACAGTTCACCATGGGGTTCGAGCCTATCGTGAACGGACTTGCACGCGTCGATCCCGCAGAAATACGCTTGCCTTATTCGGATCAGGTATTTTGGAGGTTCTAATGCAGAAATCATACTTGCTGGCTGCGACAGCAGCGCTGGCGCTTCTCATGCAGGCACCGCTCGCGTTGGCGCAGGGCGCACCAGCCGCCGCCGGAACCGCGGCGCCTGCGGCGACAACCGCCGCGCCGGCAGCGACGCCGGCAGCGCCGGGCGCAACCAGCGACACCTCCAGCCAGCCGACCGACTCCAAAAAGAGTGCGTCGAAGAAGCCGGCGAAGAAGAAGATGACGCGGCAGCAGGAGATCGATCACTCGGTCGACAGCGGCACGGTGCCCGCGCGCTACCGCAGTTCGGTGCCGAAGCAATACCAACAATACATTCCGTTCGATAAGCAGTGACGGATCGCACGGCAGCGCGGCGTGATCGGGCATCGCGCCGCCAATGCCATCGCGTGAAATAGGACCTTGGCCGGACGGAATCCGGCCATACATCCCCAGTGGCGGTCCGCGCGAGCGGTGCTAGAGTAGGTCGAAGCCTGGGGGGAGTAATGAGTGACGACGTGAAGGATGCTGGCCTCGTGGCGATGATCAGCAGCATCCTGGGAGGCAACAGGCGCGCCGCAGACAGTGTTGCGCCGCCGCCGGTCATCGAGGTTCCGCCGCCGACCGCGCCGACGAACGGATTTGAGCTGGTCGAGCTGCCCGCCGCCGATACGCCGCCGGCCAACCTCGAGGACAAGCCCGAAACAAATTCCGAGAACGCGCTCGATGCGGCGCTGGCCCCCGCGAAGTCAGTCGAGCCGCCAGCGAAGATCGCCACGACACCTGATGGCAAGCAGTTGCTGCCTGCTGAAGCGATCGCCGATCTCGTCCTGGGTGAGCTGCGCAAGCTCGAGAATTTTCCGGCGACCGGCGCCTCCGTCACGGTCTACGGCTACAGGCACTGGAACGCGATGATCACCTTCGCGCCGTTCTCGACCACGTTCCGGGATGCCACGCGGTTCCGGCAGGCCATGCCGGACATCGTTTTCAAGCTGCGCCGTTTCGTCGTACTTGAGATATGATCCGGGATGATCGCCAGCTTCTGCCCGCCGCGATTGCTTGCGGCGCGAAGGCGCGGGCCGTGAGCCCGAACAGTTCGACAGGATTTTCGACTTGAGCGTTGCCTTTACCAAGGAAGAGAGCGCGGAAACCGCCGCCGAGACGCTGTTGCCGGATCGGCCGATCTCGCCGCATCCAAATCTCGTGACGGAAGCAGGCTTGCAGGCGTTGCAAAAGCAGCTTCAGGACGCGCGCGAGGCCTATGAAGCCGCGCAAGCCATCGAGGACGTCAACGAAAAGCGCCGGCAGTCGGCGGTGCCCTTGCGTGACGCCCGCTATCTCACCGAACGGCTGCGCACGGCGCAGGTCATTCCCGCCCCGGCCTCGACCGATGTCGTCGCCTTCGGCAGCACGGTGACGTTCAGCCGCGCCGATGGCCGCGTGCAAACCTATCGCATCGTCGGCGAGGACGAAGCCGATCCCAAGGCCGGCACGATCTCATTTGTGGCACCGGTGGCGAAGTCGTTGATGGGGAAGGCGGTCGGGGATGTCGTGGGATCGGGTGCGCAGGAGATCGAGATTTTGTCGATTGAGTAGGGGGCGTTTATCGATGGTTTCCGCTGTGTCCGCGCAACAAGGCGCGATAGCTGGATGAGGCGGTTTCTGTCGGGAGCATTGCCGTTTTACGCGCTGGCCGGGTTGGCCATGTGCATGTACCTCGTCCTGTACAGGACAAATCTCTTCGACCTGAACGCCATCGTCCAGGATGCGACCGGCTCGGCGTGGTTTCCGGCCTTCATATTCGTCTGCGTGCTGCTGGAGGCGGTCTTCCCGTATTTTGGCTATTTCCCCGGAACCGCTCTCATCCTGATGTCCGTGGCGCTCAATCCAAAGCCCGCGGACGTCTCCGTTTTCATCGTGGCGTGGTTGGCCATCATCCTGGGCGCCGTTCTGAGCTACGGACAGGCTCGTTTTTTCAGACCGCTGTTGCAGCGGATTGCCTCAAAGGCGGCACTGAACCGGTGTGAGTCCCTCCTCGACGCCTACGGTCCTTACGCGCGAATTGCGCTGTTCGTTCATCCCAACGCCTGCGCGATGTATTTCACGGCACTCGGACTCCTCGGCCGCAACCTGACGCGCGAGCTCGCCTATCTCGGCGTGGGCGCAGCAGCCTCTGTGGGCATTCTGTTCGTCGTGGTGACCAGACTTGTGTCGTCCGTAGGCACCACGGACGATGGAGAATTGCAGCTGCTGCTGGCCGCAGCGCTGGTTACTATCGGCACCCTGGTCGGTTTGTACGCAGCCTGGCGACCGGCGCGGGTTGCGTGAAGCTTGATGCGATCGCGCTTCAGGTCCCCCGCGATGATGCCATCATGCCGGTGTTTTGCCCGACGAGTCAAATTATATTTCGGAAAAGTCGCAATCCTGTAACTCATTGATCCGACTGAGGTCGGCTACTGTGCATGGGGTTGTTTTCGCTGTTTTTGATTTGGACGGGTGAAGACAGCCGCCGAGCGTCGGTTATCGTCCGCAACAAATTATGGTTCAGGAAGGTGAATGGTGGGCGCACAAGGGATCGAACCTTGGACCTCTCCCGTGTGAACCACAATCTGTAGATCCAAGCGGGCCCCACGTAGCCATAGTTCTGTCGAAATAATGCATTTTCTTACAGTGCCTTATGGCTGTTTAAGCCTCAGTGAGCCATAAGCGGCCATACTGCATTTTGTGTGCCCCTGTTGTGCCCCCTCAGATTTTTCCCTTGGGGCACAAACATGAGGGAGGGTCCGAGCTACGGTCTCTCGGTCGTTCCTTTTTGGGGCACACAGTGAAGCTTGGAGGGCCGGTTCTGATAGGGCGCGATTTTCCCCTCGCGGGGCACGCCGGGGCACAAAAGGTGGGGAAAGAGTCATGCCAGAGCCGACCAACCAGCTAACACTCACGGATGCGGTGATCCGCAACGCCACGCTGCCGCTCGGCAAGACCCAGCATTATCTCCACGACGACAAGCTGCCCGGCCTCGCTCTGCGCATGCGCGCCACCGGCGGCCGAACCTGGGTCTACCTCTTCACCAAGCCGGGGGTGAGAGGGACCCAGCGAAAGACCCTCGGCCCGTGGCCCAAGTACAATGAGAAGGCCGCGCGCAAGGCTGCCACCATCGCCGCCGGCGAGGTGGTCAAGGGCACGGACCCCAACGATGCGAAACGGGAGGCGAGGCGGCAACAGGCAGCCGAGAAGCAACGCACCATCCTGGCGGACCTCATCGCCGAAGATGGTCCCTACCAGACGTCCTTGACCGGACGTCAGGTCGTCAACTGGAAGCCAGCCATGTCGGCATTGCGGCGCGGGCTCAAGCAGCAGGCCGAAATCGGCCTGGGCGACTTGAAGCGGCGGCAAATCATGGCGGCAGTCGACCGCGTCGCCAAGGCCGGCAAGCGCGGCGCGGCCAAGGACCTGCGCAAGCACACCCACACGTTCCTCGAATGGTGCGTCGGCGAGGGCTATGTCGACCACAATGTGCTAGCTGGCTATCGCGAGCCCAAGGAAACTCGTGCGCAAAGAGTGGGACGCCGAACGAAGGGCCGCGCACTGAGCGATGAAGAAATCATCAAGGTTTGGCATGCGTCCGGCAAGCTCGGCACCTTTGGGCTACTGACAAGGATGTGCTTGCTCGGCGGCGCGCGCCGGAGCGAGCCGACTATCATCGAGTGGCAGAAGCACATCATGGACGACCGGATCACCTTCGATGCGGCATGGACAAAAATGGGTCTGCACCACGATGTGCCGCGCACGCGCCTCGTTGACGAGGTGCTTGCGGCTGCGAAGCATTTCCAACGGGCCACGTCCGACTATGTCTTCCCGTCACCAAAGACCGGCGGCCAGATGTCGGGCTTCACCAAGATGGTCAACCAGCTGGTCAAGGAGTCGGGTGTCGCCAAGTTTACCATGCATGACTTGAGGCGCACTCTCCGCACTGTCATGTCACGCTGCGGCTACGATAACGAGATCCAGCGACTGTGTGTCGGGCAAAAGCCTGGCGGAATCGATCAAGTCTACAATCACGACGAACAGTGGATCATTCGCAAGATGGCGTTTGAAGCAGCTCATGACTACATCGCGGAATTGGTTGGCGCGATCAGGGTCGGCGGGGCCGTGCGCCTGCAGCGAACGAATCCGCTCGATCCAATCAAGGCCGAACTGCTCGGCCGGCTTCGCGAACACTATGCAGCCGAAGCGGCTTAGTGGTTTTGTCCGGCCAAATAGTCACGCACCGCATCGACACGATAGAGCGGGCGGCCGTCGACGTAGCGCCATTTCAGCGGGTGGTTCGGATCACGCCGCCACTGCTCCAATGCGCCAGGCGTCCGCCGGATAACGGCGGCCGTCTCTAATGCCGTTAAATTGGAGCTGGCCGGCAGCGCATCGATATCGAACGTCGCGGGCGGCGGCACGCCACGATTCCTGCGACGCCGCTTTGTGGCAGGCGGCATCTCACCACTATTTGGCGGTCCTATCGCCTCGGTCGGAGGCTCTTCGTTTTCACCGTTCATGCCTCCGCCCCCAACCCTGATCCGGTTTGAGGCAATAAATCGCAGACGTCAGCAGCAATATAGAAATCGATGGCGCAGGTATGGCTGCTGGGTAGTGTGGCGTACAAATAGGACAAATCGTGCCTGTTTTCGGAGGGCTCCCCGGTTAATCAAAAGCCTTGCCCAAGCCCGGGGGGCGGGATAGTAGGTTCGTGCAGCTGCTCGACTAAGAACGCGAGGAGCAGATGTACCAAGCTTACCTTGAGCAGCACACGCGTTTCATCCCGCGGGACTTCGTACAGAACCACGGTAGCGGGCTTAGCGAAAGGCACGGATGACTGGAACGCCGTCTCGACCCCCTGGACGCCCCTGCGCTCAATCTGTTTCAGACGACAGGTCGCAACCCAGCACAACTCATTTCAGATTTTAGCTACATATTCTCGACTACAAATCAGAGGATGACCGGTAAGCAAGCGCCGTGCTATTCTTTCTGTGCCCGCATGCTCTTTATGATTCCGCATGCAAACCTTTTCACCCTGCTTGATCTACTAGATGACCCACGGTCGTCACCAAGCCGACCAAGGAGTTCATCGACCCCGGCGGCCGCCGCAAGGTCAAGGGCAACATGGATATCGAGCTTGCCGTCGACGCCATGGAGCTCGCCGGGCATATCGACCAGATGGTGCTGCCGGGCTGATCGCCAATATGGTTCGGTCTTCAGCAACGGACAGAATAGAGAATAGTCCTCGCGGCCGGTCGGTTCGCATTCTGACATTGCGCTGCTTGCTCGCGAGCTTCGCATGATCGTGTTGCGTTCCGCGCGCTCATCGACATGCGCGCGATGATGCCGGGTGCGCTTTAACGCGCAACAAAGCCCTAGCGAGTAGCATTCGAAACTGAGGTGAAGCCTAAAGCGAAAATAGTTCCGCTTTGACGCTCTGGTGGAGCTTAACTGGCTGCGGCTAAACGACAAATTTAGTTATGCACAGTAATCATGATGACTCCACCGCGATAATAAAAAATAAGGTTGGGGAAACAGAAACAGGGAGTTTTTGCGATGGAAGCTATGCGCCGCTTTCGCGCGATGGCGCTGCTATGCCGACAGGCCGCCGTGCGTGATCCTGAGAGAAGCTGGAAGCTGCTCGCAGAGGGAGAATACTGGGAACATCTGGCGGCTGCGGCTTTGGTTCACTGAAGTTTGGGCTAGCGATTGTTTGTTCTTTCTCTTTTCATCGACTTCTTTCAAATCATATTTTGAGACGCGTTGGCGAGCCGCGATAAGTGTGGCCCTGCGACGTGTCGGCAACCTGCCAGGCCCGGCGGGTCTCACAATGTTCGAACTAACTCGGCCGCGAGACCGGCCGTCTATTCAGGATCGCGCGGCCACCCCGGTTTTCGTCCGACGTTGCACCTCGGAACACAGCAATAAATCGATCGCCTTCCCAAAGCTCAACGTCGTGCTCGCCACACATTAGCTCGGCTCGACGTCTCGCCGCCTGCTCGTCAACACAGTCGAGCTTTGCGGCGCAGATCACTCGCCGGCTGCTGTCCACCACGAAAACTTTGTACCGCATGATGGCGGCCCCATCCAAAAGGAGGACCATCATCGTAATCGAATGTTCGTCTAAGGCAGTGCTAATCTAAGTGCGGGCGCGCGGATACTTTGTACGTGTGGTAATTCGGCTATACCAACTCCTGGAATTCATCGATCGCGCGGCGTCGCGCGCGTATTGCGCCAGCTCACTGGCGTAATCTCACCGCGTGGCGAAGCGTGCGGCTCGAGCTTAGGATCGAGAAGCCACCAAGCGTCATCAGCAGCACACCTAACCAAGTTGCCGTCCAGCTGTGTGCCTCGTCGTGCGCCTCTGAAATGCGCGCGCCCATCGGCATAGCTGGAGGTGAGCCGGCGAGCGCGGGCGCGAGGAGCTGCTCAACGTCGACTTGGTCCGGCACGGAATGCTCAGGCGTAAGCCGGCCGCTGTGAAGAATGGTGGGGGCCGCTGAACTCATTATGATGCCCATGTCGAGTACGGAAGCGGCATCAGCTACCTTGATTTCGGGTACAGGAGGCTCGGCCGGTGCGGAGCGCAGCAACTCCGCGCGCGCATCAGCCACCGCGCTCTGCCTGGGCCGCGCAGTCCCGTTCTCGTCCAAATTCGCGGCGCGATCTTGGGCCCCGCGATGACGAACTGTCTTCTTCACCTTCGCGATACCCTCCGTCAGGAACCAGCATTTACGGTGGCCGTCGAACCGATAGACCCAATGCGTCCCGTCCGCGGTCGTCCTGTCGGGCCGCGGCAAGCATTCCGCTTGCGCGGAAGACGTCGCGGCGTCTTGGCGAGAAGTAGTATTGAGAAGCTCGGCAAGAGGATTGGATAACGAAGGCGTCGTCCAAAGACCGCCAGCAAGAACGAAACCGGCAAAGCAAATACGCAGTTGACCGGACATAGGAAACTCCGGTGTTGCGCCTCCAACCCGGGCACGACCCTTCGCCGGGACATGGGCCGTGATGCGGCTGAAATCGGGCAGCGCTGTGGGTTCATTGCGAGATTGTCGCTGTATTTGTGGAGATGCGACGGGCCCCGGGACTGGCGCCCGATCCACCTGATGCGCTGCAACGAGACCGCTGCTTTTCTGCGGCGCGCCTACGCGCATCTCGCTCCCAGCGTGGGGAAAGAAGATAATGGAAGAAACGATCGATCCGCTCGATACCATGCTGGCGCGATTGCAGCTCTCCTGCATCCGCGATCAGCTCGACAGCCTGCTCGACGAGGCGGCGCGCGCGAACCTATCGGCGCGTGAGACGCTGATCCTGCTGTGCGAGCGCGAGATCGCACGCAAGGATCATCGCCGCATCGAGATGCGGCGCTTTCCCAACCCTCAAGAAACCAGACTACCCCAACGACGGGAGCACCGTCGTCTCCCGATAGCGGCGCGATAAACCCTCGTTATTCGCTTTTGCCGGTTGAGTCTCAAAACATCTGTTCCGAGGCGGAACATGGAAGGTTGTTGCGCAAGCGCAACTTCTTGCCATGACGCGGAAGGGGCCGCCGGCCTCTTTTCCTTGTGATCAGCTTCTGGCAAGCTGGGACGTTTTCATATTTTAGGAGAGACGTGCGTGACCATAGGTACAGTAAAGTGGTTCAACCCGACGAAAGGTTACGGCTTCATCCAGCCTGACAATGGAGGCAAGGATGTTTTCGTTCACATCTCGGCCGTCGAAAAGGCGGGACTGAGCACGCTCAATGAGGGTGCGAGGGTGAGCTACGACGAAATGAGCAACAAGGGCAAAACGTCCGCTGAAAATCTGAGGGTCGGCTAGCCCATATAGGGCGCTTCATAAGTTAAGGCAGTGCGCTAGTGAGCCCCGCTTATTAGTCTCAAAAATCAAGGCCCGCTGGTTCGCGCTGGGCCGGCGACTCTGCTAACCCAATCCGGTGATCGGTGCCCGCCGATCGCCAACAATCTCAATCAAACTCCGCCGGCTCCCAAGCCGGCGGGTTTTTGCGTGACAATTTACTCAGGCGGCGCGCTCCGATTCCGGCGGCAAGATGCTCTCCAATTGGTTTGCAGGATTTGACATTGCAGAGCAATGGAGTGCCAGTCCGCACGCGAGGCGATGGTGCTTCAACCGCCCGCCACAGCGCTGAGCTTTAAACTTACTTTGTTGCGTCCGCTCGAAGCACGTGCATCATGACCCTGCTGTCGGCAGCGGTGCCGATACGCTCTGCCCCCGTGCTGCGGTTAAGGTGCGGACCTCCAAGCAGCACGGGGGCCGATTTGGCACTGCAAACGCTATTCTAGGAACGTTGCGCTCCAGGCTTGACAAGGAAGATCACCTGGACCGATCAGGCCCATCGATTTGCCTTGGGTCACCTCTATGCATCGCAGCGGCTCCTTTTGATGGCGATAAGCGCACTCGGTACTCCGAACGACGCAGCAGGGCTCGTATTCCGGGGGGACCTTCAACTCAGACTTCAGAGGCCTGATCTCGCGATTGAGGCATTCAGAGGAGCGGTCTCAATTGTCTCAGCGGACGATCTGGAAAACGGTGCATACGCACGTAAAACGCTCGCGAGGCTCCTGCTTGGCACTGTGACGCGCAGGCGTGAAACTCCTCAGCGAGGCCTCGCAGCGCTAGGAAACTCTAGGCGATCGCGATTCACTCGCCGAGATCACCCGCTTGCTGAAGTGAACGTGCGGCCAACTTAAGTCTACTTTCGACAGGCTACTTTCGACGCTTCTTGGTCTGTGGAGGCCGCAAGATCACTACGTCCTCAATTCGACGCACCTCACGGCGACCGGAAGCGCTTCTGCCGCCGGCGCCAAAGGTGTCGGCCTTCATTACGGTGGCGCCGAACGCAAGGCCGGTGACTTTCTGGAGTTCCGCAACACTGAAGTGATATTTCTTGATCTTGTCGTACGGCAACGGCTTCGAAACTGCCTCACCACGAAGCAGAGCCTCGGGAACGTAGTCTATCAGGGTGACTGGTCCGCAACCAAAGCGGTGGCTTGAAGTTCATTGTTCTCGACCCTCAGCAACAGTTTCCAGAATTGCCGAGGCGCCTTGAAGCCGCGCATCTCCTGCCGGCCGCGGTCCCATGGGATGTCGTTCTCGTCGTCGAACACCGCCCCGGTAAAGACGCTGACCCGTTCGCGCTCGGCGCGGGCATTCGTCAGCACGAATTCTTCGAGTGCTCGCCAATAGAGATTTCCACCCGGATGGACAACTTGCTTCTCCGAGGCGGCTCGCATTTCCGCATTCGTGCCCTGCTTGAATATTCCCATGTTGAAGAAACCTACTTGCGGAGAGCAGTTCGTCACATGGAAGGTATCGGCGTTGGCAAATTTGATGATACTTTCGTCGTCACCCCACAACGGATCCTGCCTACGCGTCAAATGGCCTTTCTGGAACATCCGGTTGCGATGCCCGCTCGTTCGCTTGTCGAGTATCTGATTTCCCTGAGCATCGAAGGTTGTCTGCCCCTCGTAGAAGTCCCTCGGCGTCTGCTCGTCGTCGCGGATGCGGTGCTCGGGAAACCATAGCTCGGATGCTTCGGACGCGCCGTCTCCGTCGATGCCCATCATTGGCTCGGTGATCTTGCCCGTCGAGCGGTCGTAGTCCTTCGATGTCGCTCCATCGATGTTGACCGCCGAGACGAAGGCAAGCTTTCGGGCTCCGTTCATGATGACGCTGTAGTGATGGTACTTCAGTTCGTAAGGATCCTCGTTGCGGCCGGCCCTCAGGTTTTTGGCGGCAAGCTTGGCGAGATCGCGCGATAGCTTGGGAAGTGGAACTTCGGCACCAGGAAGGAATTCGGGATCGTAACCATCCCTGTCGGAATAGTCCGGATCGAGTTCGACGCGCGCCTCCGCCGCGCCGGTCCCCGGCGCGGATGCAGCCGCTGAAATCACTTGCGCTAATGGCGCATCGCCGAGCCTAATCGAGACCGACAGTGGAATGTTCCAGGTCGCCACACCGTCCTGGACATGGGCGACCATCGGCGCCGATTGCATCCGCGCCGACGCCTCGCCAGCCGTTTGTGCGCTCGCGGCAGGCGCATCACTGGACAATCCGAGTTGCAATGCCTCGTCGATCAGCGACCTTGGCCCCGACTGAAGCGAAGTCCGCAAAGTGGTAAGGTCGGAGGAGATGGAACTGGCTCGGATTCCTTCATTGACCGTCTTGGGAATCGTCTTGCCGTTCTCGTCTGTCAGTTCCCGGTGTGGCGTACCCCAATGATGCAGGGCTACGAGCGCGAACTGAACGTTGAGTACAGGCGACCCCGAGGACCCGGGCTCGGTGTCAGCAATATAATCCAGCGTCGTACCACTCCTCGCCACCAGTTGGTTCTCGCGAATGACCGCTTCCTTGGGTCGGCCGTCGGGATGTTGGATGATATTGACGAAGTCTCCGAGCTGATGCTTGTTGCGGGCAGCGCTCACGGGAAGATATCCCAACGCCGCAAGCTCCGTGGCTCCGGAAATTCGCCGGCCGAGCGCAACCACCGTGTAGTCCAGATCGTCTTGACTGTTGGTGACGAAGCAGGTGGTCGGTTCGAACTCGTAGGTCGTCGGGGCGAGCATTCTGCCGCCTACATCGCGCTCGTATTCGAACTCTGCGACTAGGGCTGCGGCCTCGGCTTCCGATCCGATGACATGGTTGTTCGTCATCATCAGGCGGGGCGAAATCAGAAAGCCTGTTCCGAGCGGAGCACCGTCCTTCGTGACGATGCGTGCGACTGCCCGCGCCGCTCGGCGGCCGCGCTCAAAGAAGGCGACGTCGACGAAATCGACCGTCTTTCCCCAGATGCGCTCGGCTCCCTCGTCGGGTCTCGCGACGACGCGGGCAGCCTCGTCCAGGGATACGCCAGTTCGGGCCTGCAGCACCCGCACCTTTCGTGAGTTCTCGTATTCTGCGTCGCCAGGCCTTCCCGATTCGATTGCGCTCACGGAATGGCGTATCTGTGCGATGGCGTCGGTGATCCGCTTCCTTGCAGCGTCTGCTATTCTCGGTGGGGCTTTCATCGTGACCTACCTTCAAAATGTAACGCAATCCTCGAACGTCTAAGACAGAACTTCCGCGCGCCAGGAACGAGGGGCTTGGGGTCGATCCAAATCACTTTCCGACGATCATGCTTCTGAATTTCTTCTCGCTGCATTTTTCGCCATCCGTTTTTCCGTCATCGCTCAATATCTGCAGTTCCGAACGGTTCGGAACGAGAAAGAGCGCTTCCGGGTTAAGGCCGGAGAAGTCGATTCCAGCGACCGGGGTCGGGTCATCGGCCGTTCGACCTAACCATCTATAGAGTTTCGAAACACCGCTGCCGTCGATCGGGCCTGCAACGATCAGATAGCTGTCGCCGTCCCTTTCGAGACTCCTAATTCCCTGACCCTTGAGATCGATCTCGATGGGAGCGCCGAGAGATGCACGCGAACCCTGAACGACAGACCCGGGATTTTGGAGCGGTACGATCAACGCCTTTCCGCCCGGCACTGGATTGCGGAATCCGATGAGAAGCCCCCCGTCGGCTGTCGAGGCGAGACCTTCGATGCTTAGTCCGCCCGGAGATTTCGGCGGAAGCTTTCCAGCGTCGGCCAGCCTGTATTTCGCAAGGCTGGGGAGTTTCGCGAGATCGTCGACCAACAGACCGTAGGGCTTTCCAACCGGCGTCACCGTCGGAACCCGCCCGCCCACGATTTCCGTGGCGAAGAACTGTCGGCGACGCTCCTGAACCTTGCCTTTCTTGTTGGTCCCGTGCGACGAAATCCAGTAGATCCGCGATCCGACGACCGCTGATCCCTCCAGATCGGACTCCTTGTCTTCGTCGGTGCCGAGAAACTGCCACACGGGGATCGCCGAGACCGGATCGGGCAGGTCGCGTCGATATATCTGCAGCGTGTTATGCTCGTCGTCCGCGACGATGAAATGATCCTGATCCAGAGGCGCGGCCGCGGACGCATCGCAGATTCCTCGGTAGCTGATTGCGTTCTGCGCATTCGTCGGTGAGGCGATGAGCAGGAAGGCGAGCGCCGCGAGGATCAAAATTTGCGCGCTATCGGGGACTGAAGTCCGCTTCATCGCAATGCCTCTCCCGGGACGTCGGCCATGGTAGGCAAGCGGCGACGCAGGGCCTCCCGCATTGGCGCACTGCCCGTCATATCCTGTTCATCCGGAAACTGGGGACCTTGCTCGGCTGAGCTTGCAACGCGAAGCCCATATTCTCCTTCGCGGTATCGGCGTTCAAGGCCAGCACTGCCCTGATCTCATTGACATCGTCACTGAACAAGACCTTGTCCGTGAACTGCTTGAGTCCGGCATCGTCCAAGTTCAGGCGCTGACGTATCCCGAATTTCAGGATTGAAGGAATGATGACGTCCAGTTTGATTCCCGGCGTCTTCAGCGCCGTGCCTTCGTACGCAGCCTCGGTCTTCCAATATCCGCTTTTGTCAAAGAAAATCATCGGTGTAAATTCCGTTGCCGAGCCCGCGTAATAGTTTCTCTCCACATCCTGGAACACCTCTCGCATCGTTCCGCCGCCTCCCTGGCCATAGACGATGCCTGCCCGCGAATTGTTCACCAGCGCCTCTTCCCGAAGGCTATTCTGGAAATATTTGGCGTAGTGGCTCGCAAACGGCATTGTTGGCTCCGCGCCGTAAAGCCATGTCGGGATCGCCACGCTCAACGGCAGGATCGGCGGCGCGTAGGAGCGCACCTCGAGCGCAGATTGCAGCCAGTCCCTCGCCTTCTCGACGTCAGCGATCTTTTCCCTCTTCACAGTCCCGTCGTGATCGAACAGACCGTCGAGATTTCCGTAGCTGGGATATTTTCCGAGTTTCGCGAGCGCCTTTTCGAGATCCGAAGCGTCGTTCTTTGAAAAAGCCACACCCAGGTGAGCCGCTTCCATGATGCCGGGACCTCCTCCCGTCACGATGAGATAGCCCTCCTCGGAAAGAGTTCTCGCCAAGTGCGCGATGTCAGCAAAGGCTTGCCCGCCCCTTTTTGCAGCGTGCCCTCCCATGATGCCCAAGAGCGGCCGCCTGACCTCCCCAAGAAACCGCTTCAGAGCGTCTGCAAGGTCAGTATCATGATCCGCTTGCGCTTTGCGTATCTCGAGCGATGCTGGTACCGGGCCGCCGTCCTTTTGAGAATTGGCGAAACACCGCGAAATCGCGGGTCAATGTAAAGCCGAGCCGATCGAATGGATTGAAGCCCTCGAGAAGCTGTGCCGATGTGTAGAGCCCTTCCGCACTCTTGAGCTGCATCGTCAACCTTTCCCTGTCGTGAAATCCAATAAGCGCAGTGAAATAAGTCGACCAGCTGTCGTCCTGAATTCCGAGGTGACGCGCGGTTCGAAGATCAGGGCCAGATAGCGTTGAGCAGTTCAGCCAGCCTGGCACCTGCCTTTGCCAGTTGTCGCCGTTTGATAGAGTCTTGGGCTGCCAGATACGCGTTTCGGTCGTCGAACGAGACGGTCCAGTGTTGGGGCGACACGAACTTGAAATTGGCACCCGCGAAAGC
This sequence comes from Bradyrhizobium sp. Kon56, assembly GCF_055807635.1. Lineage (NCBI taxonomy): Bacteria > Pseudomonadati > Pseudomonadota > Alphaproteobacteria > Hyphomicrobiales > Nitrobacteraceae > Bradyrhizobium > Bradyrhizobium sp. Kon56. The sequence continues at coordinate 139,020 of NZ_JBVVOU010000017.1, forward strand.
GGAGTGAGCCACGGCGACGGTGTCCGAAGCCCATAGAGCCGGCCAATCCTCGACAACTCCTCCGCTTGGCGGGGTCGATCTGGCAGCGGAAAGGAGTGCGGGAGTTGCGGCCTCCCCGAGGTCACCGGGGATAGCGTCCCATTCCGTGTGGAATGGGGTGTGCTGGTCGCGGATATTGTTTCCACCCACGGTGTCGGTCGATGGATCGATGCGATGGACGGCGTCGGGATCCACCAAATGTCCGCGGGTGTCGAGGTACACGGCGGCAACATGCAAGGGCTGGTGAAGATCTCCCAGAAAATGGGAGAGCATGAAAAGCGCCTCCTTCTTGTCCGCTATCGAAAAAGGGGCCGTCGCCGGCCGGTCTTTCAACACCGATATGGCGGCAGAGATTGCGGCAACGAGGTCGTGCTCGTTGGTGCCGAGAAACCCTCGATCGAACCGGTCGCGCTCGATGGCGATGTCGTCGAAATGATACGTGTTGTGGCACCCCCGTTCCTGGCCCGTCGGCGGATAAACGCATTGAGTCCAGTTCCGCCCGACATAATCCTCCATCCGTTTCTGCTCGCCAGAGGTCCGAAACGAAGTGCATGGGATTTCGTACTCCGGATGATCGGGCTTTTCCTTGTATTCGAAGGTGCCGTCGTCGTTTCGCACGACGCTCTTCACGCAGTCGGCCCATGGGCCGGCGATCCGGAGTTCGAAGCCAAGTATTGTCGCGACCTGTAGCTTCGCGCGTGGGTTCAACAACAGATCCGCAATGGATCCCACGATGCGGTGCCCCTGAAATCCCCAGGCGGAGGAGGCGGTCGGACAGAATACCAAAAGCAAGAAATTGAGCGAGAAAATGATTCTGAGCATATGAGCCTTGCTCGTCATCTAAACAACAAATTGTATCGTGCCCGCCGAGGTTGTCGTTGTCAACTAATTCGCGAAGCCGCTGAACCTATCGAGCCGAAATGCTTCGGGCGCTTTGGCCCTTGGATCCAGCGACATGTCCGCAAGCATGGCGCCGATCGCGCTGGCGAACTTCGTGCCGTGACCGGAGCAAGGCGACGCGACCATGATGCGTGGATCATCGGGAAGTCGGGCGATGATGGATTCGTTGCCGTCGTCCGGACGCAAGTCCGCCCTCAGCGTGTTGGTATATAGGCCTTGTTCTCGAATTGAACCGTCGGTACACCCGGCATGAGCCGTGCGAGGATCCGCGAGTCTCACCCACACTTAGAGGGTCGAGCCCGATTACATCGGCCCCACGGCGCGAAAGCGCGTAGAACGCCGAACTTCCCATCACGGCGAGGCCGACTATGGCGATTTCGCATAGCGGTCAGACAGGGGCACCGAGATCCTCCGGCACGGTGATCAAATATTTCGGATCGAGCATTCCGCCTTTCACCAGCATGCGCTTTCCCTTTCCCAAATCGACCGTGTCACGGTCTATCTGCTTCAGCCATGAATGGTTGTGCCGGTCGGCAAACCAAAAGAACAGCCTTTTGACCTTCACGCTTCGGCAATCGTCCAGCAGCTTTTGCAGCTTGCGGGGACTGAGGTTGCGCAAGCCCTCAACAAGCATGTCGACCTGGTGGAAGCTCTCGCTGTTCGGCAGCTCGTCCAGCAGTTCAAGCAACGCGCGCTCGGGCGATGAGACGGTGAGCGGCCATTCGCCCTGGCCCATATCTGCTTGAATGGGCCTGCCTGGAATTCATCGGCGGCTGCGCTGGCGATTGCTCTGGACATTCCGGGCGAAGCTCTTGAGCCCTTCGTCGCCGGATCGGCTTTGAAGAGCGTTGTGCTCTTGCCGAATGTGAAGCGCTCTTTGAGCGGAAGCCTGAAGAGCCATCCGGGCGGAGCATCGGGACCGTACAGATAAACGACAGTCGGCCCTTGAGCCCGGAGGTAGTGCGAAAACCCTTGCAGTTCGAGTGCTGTTCGCCCTCCGACGATCAGGGAGCGTGCAAGCAGTGTCTGAAGCGATATGACGGCCTTCTGCCATGTCAGGGTACCAAGCGGACGCTTGAAGGTCCCACGTGTCGGCTGAACCAGCCAGCCCGCTGAGACATATTGGCTGCGCAAACCTGTCGAATAGCCGTGTTTCGTCATCCACCCGGCATCGACCACGAGGCCTTCCGGGAGGGTACGTTCGAGGAAGTTTAGCTTTCCTCTAGAAAGCTTAGTCATGCTCAGCAGTACGTATAGTTTCAAACTGATAGCAAGTTTATATATTTGCAAATTTGCTAAGTCTGACGATGCAGAAAGATCATTCTCGAAATCCGTCTTGCCGGGCGTGCCAATCCCATTCCGAACTCCAAGGTGCAGCCATGGGTGAAGCAAAGCGAAAAAGGGAAGCCGTCTTAACGGACCGTGTCCGTGCGGTTCGAGGAAGACCGCGCGCCTTTGTTGCTCAAACGGGCAGGCTTGGCACAAGTCGCCCGCTGTCCTTGGACTCAGCGCACTGCCTGCCACGGGACGAGTCGAAAAATGCTACATGAAAGAATTGGGGTCATGTGTTCCCCCAATCTCGGCCGAACACATCATTTCGGATTCTGTCTGCCGCGTATTGATGGGCGACGGCGAGTTCTCGATCGCAGGCGTTCCGTGGCTGCAAGCGGGCGAAACGAAGATCATGGCCCCACCTCAGGCAAAATGCCTTTGTACCAAGCACAATAGCGCGCTGAGCCCGCTCGATGCCTCCGCACATTACTTCTTCGCCTCGCTCAAATCTTATCTCGAACACGATGCCGGGTCGCGACACGCCATTCTATCCGGGCATGACCTCGAACGCTGGATTTTGAAAACTGCCAAGGCAGCGGCTGTGTCCCGGAACCTAGCACGCGGAAGAGAACGACTGTCGGGCGCGTTCTCGCGGGATGACGCAATTCTCGACATGCTTGACGACCCGCGGCATTGGCCCGAAGGGGCGGGGCTGTACTGCACCATGAACACCGGCAACATCATGGAAAACAGGCCGCGCTTTCAGTTCCAGCCGCTGACGGACGAGCAGGATGATATTAAAGCGTTGGCGATTAACATCATGGGCTTTCGCTTCGAGTTGCTGCTCGAAGCGCCTGATCTGAGCAAGCATCCGTCCTTGGCCGGTGCCAGATATCGACCCTGCCGAATCCTGATCTCTTATCCAACATCAACGAATTGGGTGACCCTGAGCTGGGAGGACGGCAAGCAACATCAGGAATTGACCGTCCAATGGCTTCAACCTCGTTGACCCATCGCAACGGACAAACCGTTCTGCGTTGGTCGTCACAAGGGCCGGGATGGGGCGAGCCGCCTATCAGGGCTGGCTGTGCCAAAAAGGCGCCGCCGCTTTGGCGTTTCCAGTTGCAGCTGAGCCAGTCAGATGCGTGTGGAGGCGATGCATGAGCTTCCCGGTCGAGCCCAAGCCCGGAGAGGTGGACGACCGGGGGCTCTTTCTCGTGCAGGCCCCAGACATCCGCACCAGGGTCTTGCCGCTGTTCAGCTTCGATCCGAGGCGATCCGACGACCGCCCCGTCGGCCACGGCACGGCCTTTCGCATCGATCCATGGTCCCGTTGTCTCACGGCATTCCACGTCCTAGAAGATCTCTTCGAGGTTGATGAAGCCGGTACGGGGGCGGTGCTTCAACCAGGGCTGCGGCTCGCAGCGCTCGAGGTCGAAGAGACAGGGTTCGGCCTGATCAGACTACGCGCGGACGCTTGGCGACCACTGGCTGGATCGTACGCCTTCTGCGGCGTCGAGGCCCCGCCGTTCCAGAAGCCGCGTCTTCGGAATCTGACGGAACTGGTCGTGTTGAGAATCCGCCCTGCGACGCAATCCTCCGAGGGCACACCGTACTGGCCGCTCGATCTGCGGCGATGGCGGCCTGTGCGCGGCGAGCGCGTGCTCGCACTCGGCTTCCCGGACCTTGATGCTGAAGAGGGCAGCGAGGAACGACCGATCTCCCAATACCTGTATGGATCTTTCGGCGAGATCACGGATGCGGAGCCGGCGGATGGGGCACGCGGCCGCCCCTGGCCGGTGATCAGAGTCGCCGCCGAATGGCCGGGCGGCATGAGCGGCGGCCCGGTTTTCAACGAGACCGGCAACGTCATAGGCGTGGTCAGCAGCGGTATCGCCGGCGGGACCGGTACGGCAACCTTCTTCTCAGGCTGGAACATGGCCGAGCGGATCTTGGGTTCGATCGATCCCAACAATCCCGGACGCTTCCTGTGTCACGGCGTTTTTGACGATGCAGGCGAGCTCGTCCACGCGACGCAGGATGCTGAGCAAGCGAGGCGTTTCGCCGAGACTCGCGGACTGAGAGACCTCGCCGTCGTTTCTGTCGACCCACACCGGGAAGGCTGGATGCGCGTGAATGGGCGATAGTGACGCGCATGAGTCGGGAACTGTCCCACCGCGACACCTCCCCTTCTAACGAGCGCCATCGCCGGATTGGCCGGCCGCTGGATTACCAAGCAAGAACGAGAAATCGCACTTACGAAGGTCGGCGTGAAGGCGCGCCAGCGCCCGGCCCGGGGTCTTTCCAAACGTCTGGATGCCGCGCTCGTCGTGGCTGAATTGGCAGCACCGGTGGCCATACCGGCCGCGAGCAGCGCATTAGTTCGTGCTTGAACTTCGGGCACGGACCGAATCTCTCGGGCATCAAATCGCCGTCAAAACTGACATCGTGAGCGAGTTCACGCATCGGACCAGCGGACAGGGTCAACTGATAGAGAGTTGCGCCTCAATGCGGCTGTGCTAGTACGCCCACTCTCGAATCGAGGAGCGAAAAGTGGCGAAGAAGGCGAAGAAGACGGCTACGAAGAAGAAACCTGTTCGTCGCGAATACACAAAGGCTGACGTGAAGGAGCTGCGCGCTCATTCGAAAGCGAAGACTCCTGTTGCGAAAATTGCGAAGCTCACAAAGCGCTCCGAAGGCTCACTCCGCCAAAAGGCGCTCAAGCTTGGAATCCGGCTCGGTCATCAGCGCTAGAAGGCGGCATCATGACGCGCTTCAATAGAGTGTTCTCGACCAGAACGTTGTTGCAATCTGCGTTCTTGTCGCTGTTGTCACAATGAAGTTGTTGAGCGCTCATTATGACTTCAGCTGGGCAGCCGCAGCTGCGGTTGACTAGAAGCACACCTTGGCAGGCTGAGCAGAAAAGAAGTGCCATGTCGCAACTAAGTAGGCGAGCCTCTTTGACAAGGCCGACATCTTAGAGAAGTTTGGGATTCGCGCCATCGGCGCTTGCATGCTAAGGTAGCATTGCAATATTCGCTTCCTCCGAGCACAAGAAGTTTGTCTGGCTATTCACCTCAACATTTCTTCTCTGAGGTCACCCTGAAGATACTCCCCGTTGACCAAGCCCTTGCCAAGGCAGATTTGCGCGCACCCAATCTGGCCGCCCTCGTTCCAGATGTTAGCAGCTACACTGCTCTCTTGGCGCAGCCGGAAGGTGTAATCGAGGCGAGTGATCATGGCGTACGCAATCGCGACCGCAGGGAAGCTTTGGGCTCTTGGGTGCGAAAGCCTAGCATTTACAGAGCTCAAGGCTTATCAAGCGGACCTCGCCGACATAGCAAACATCGTCTTCGAGGACATGGTCGAGCGGCCCAACCGATTCCTGGATCCGCTAGTCTACGTCTTTTTGGCCGATTCGATTGGCGGAGCCGCGTCAAAACTGGTTCTGCTCGTTCAGTTCAAAACTCACCCGATGGGCGATGCCTATGAAATTGAACATCTGCACCAAGGCTCGACCATTTATCAGTTTGGAGGCGCCGGCAGCCTGCGCCTGATTTCACTAATATGCTCTGACGCATTCGCTTTCACGGACGCAGACGCTGTTGCAGTATATCAGCGCTCCCTAATTCTGCACATTCAGCTTAATCCCCAACCGCGACAGCACCAGTATCGCCAGTATCGAGAGAAGCTGTTCACCTACGCCGGTGACGAGACAGAACTCATTTGCCTCAATTGGGCGGCCGGTGTGTGTGAGTGGTCCAACGGAAAACAGAAGGCTTGGGCTAACCCTTCGGGGTCCGCGTGGTATTTGCGCCCTAAGGGTTTCGACGCGGGCGACCCGATGATTTGCCATAATCACAAGCGTGGCCTCTACTACACGTGGCTCAATTCTTCACGCGCCCATGCGCTGTTTATCAACTACCTCCCCGGTATCTACTTCATCGAGGCAACAAAAGTTGCGCACACCGGAGTGCCCGCCTCAGTATCTCGCCGCGCAGGTCCTAAGCTACAGCAGGTCTTTGTGTGGGACACGACGACTATCGCACTTTGCGGGCAAGCCATGGCCTCCGATGGCTTTGCCGCTATTCTATCCCAATCAGGCAATGCAAAAAGCGAACTTAAGCGCCTTTACGATGCGAATCCTGTCGCTGCAGAGCGGGCGCTGGCGGTTTGTGCTGGTAAGATCGGCATTGGCGAGTGGTACAAAGTACATAAGCTGGACTCTTTCCGTATCGAAACCACGGAAGTCATCCATCGCATCACTTTTTGCCAAGATACGGACGCTGACGCGGCTGACTTCCGCTCAGGCCGCTTGGCGCGGTGCGCTTCACTTTGGCAAATGCTCTCCGATGGAAATAGGCGCCCTCCTGCACTAGCTGACTTAGAAGGGGGGTTCAGCATGGATTGGCGAGCCTCCCATCCGCACCAAAATATTATCTCTGCTGGAGGTAAACGCGCGACCGCGATCTATCTTGGAGAGGAAGCGGACGATGCGATCGTCAAGAGAATTGCCACTCAAATGTCGGAAAATCTACGGCGAACCTCTGCAAGCGATGACGATTCGATATCATCACGCCAGCGTCTAGTAGTCTGGTTTCGACGTCAGGGGAATCTTCATCGGTTTAAGGCGGATCGATACATTAGATTTGATGATCCTCGAAGCACATCAGATCTCGATCTAACCAGGCAGAATTAATGATGACGCCAACAGAGATGACGTCTCTTGTCCGCGAATATTTCCCCGATGCGCAGCGCATTGGCGATAGCGTCGTGCAGTTCACGCGGCGTGATGGCTCGCGGCCGTTCGCGATTTGCTACCTAGATTGTGGACACGCAATTCCGAGAACGCTTTCCGATCTCCGATCTTATCAAGACCGGATCATTGGCCAGCATTATTTTGAAGGGGCAAAAAGTCTCCAATGGAACAACTATCTGTATTTTATCGCGAGCGATGATCTACTTAGCTCGGCCGAGTCGATGCACATACGGGGCCTTTTGGAGCAGGATCGCACTTATGCTCGGAAATTTCTCGTAGCCGAGCGAGAGCTTGGCGGCATTTTCCGGCCCCGTGCAGTCGCGCCTGAACAGACGACCAGGCCTAGTGTTCTTACCATCTGGAACAGCAGCCTATCGGAAGCTGGCCTCGGCCGCGCCATTTGGGGCGATCTCGATATGCCGAAGCGGATGTCGATAATTGAGACGGGAAATGTGCAGAAGACGACAGCACCAAGTCCTTCCACGCAGGCCGCAGCTCTTCCTGGGCGTCAGCTCAATCGCTTGTCACTAATCCACTACAGACCCTACCCACTTGAGCGGCATTTTGATTTCGGAACAGTGAACTTAATCACCGGCCCTAATGCGGCTGGCAAGACCTCCTTATTGGAGGCCATCGAACTACTTTACTGTGGTCGTAACAAACGTTCGCCCAGCGACAAGCCGGATTATGAGTTCCGCGCAACATTCGCCGACGACGAAACAGAGCTCGCCGACGATGGTCGGCCGATTAGACTCTTCCGGCAGCGAAATTTGAGCTGGTATGGACAAGCCGAAGTGCAGACCAACAATCTCTACTCCAGCTTCGCCCGTTTCAATTTCCTCGATACAGATGCGGCCGTCCGCTTGGCTGACGAAGCAACAAAGCTCGACGACGAGCTGTCAAAGTTACTGATCGGACCTGACGCTGCCAAAACATGGGACAATATAGTTAGAGTTAACGAGCATGCGAAAGCGCGCCTGAAAAACCTGCGGGAGGAAGAACGAGCGATTCAACGTCAAGTCACAGAGCTCGAGAACCTCCTCTCCAGCTTGACTGAAGGTGCGAGTTCGGACCCGATAAGAAACACTCTCGTCGACACGCTGCGAGAACAGGGGTGGAAGGTTCCCACCGCAGAGAGCGCAGAGGAACTGGTTGCTCAACTTGTGGGTCCGCTGTCGGCGCTTTTGGCTATAGCGCGGCAGGCAGCTGCTCTGCCGCTTCCAGCGACGCCCTCGCGAACAGTCCTGGAACGCTTTGCAAGGTCGATGGACGCCTCGCGGCAGAAGATCGCGGCTGACATCGATTATTTGGCGGGTTTAGAGCGCGAAATTAACATTAGCGTCAGCGAAATTGAGCGCGCCGACGCGGCGTCTCTAGTCCTGCAGCGGGCAACTCGATATGCCGCAGCAGGAATACCTGCCCGGCTTGTGCACCTCAACAGGCTCCGGCAGGCCATGGCCTCTGTCCTTGATCGGCTTGGAGGGATAGATCAAGCAGCAATTCGGGCGGCCGCAGCGCAAAATCCTGAAGTTGGGGCTTCTCAAAATCTAGCGCGTGCTTCCGTAACACGCAGTCAGATCGGTGCCAGTTTGGAAAGGGCGCAAAAAGATTATAGCCAACTTCAATCAACTCGTGAGAGATCCGCGAACCTCGTCGAGGAGCTTAAGATTACCGCGCTAATGCTTCTCGGTGAAACACGCAACGAGACTGAATGCCCGCTGTGTCATACTCAATTCAAAGCGGGGGATCTCATCGCCCATATCAATTCCGAGTTCAGCGCGTCAATATCTAAAGAGGAGGAGCGAGTTCTCACGCGAGTGCGCGAAGCAGAAGAAGCCGGCGAGTCTGCGGCGTTGGATGAGGTCGCGGCCAGATCTTTCGTGATCTTCGCAAACCGGGCGGGATTGCCGGTCGATGCAGCGCTAGCGAAAATAGCCGCAGCGATAGAAGCCGATAATGCCGATCTCTCGCAGTATTCGGACTCGATAAAGTCCATCCAGCAAGATCTGGAGCAAATGGACGAGCAGGGACTTCCATCGAGCGAGGTCGAACCTACTCGCGTCGAACTTGTTAAGTTGCGTTTTCCGTTGTCCGACTGGACGCAGGGTTCTATCATACAAGTATCTAGGGCCATTGCTTCATTCCGCCAAAACCAGCACAATAACCTTCAGGCCTGTGCTCAGAAAGCCGAAGAGCACAAAGCTCAGATCGGTGCAGTGTTGAAGGAGAGAATTGAAACCATCGAGCAGGCGAAAGTCAGTCTCGCCGCTCTTGAGCAGAATAGTGCGTCGGCAGCCAGTTTGGCGTCGAAACTTGCGGAGATCGGCGACACTTTCACAATCCCAAAGACCAAGCCGCTAGGGGAAGTAGCTGTAGAAGCGGAGGCCGTTAGACAGCTCGCCTCTGAGCTTGAAGCGGCGATACAGCGTGAAAGAGACAACAACATCATTCAGACGCAGACTGCAAACAGGAAGGCGGCGTTGACTGAGGCTCTCGGGAAGCTGCTGCCAAGGATCAGGCAACTTTCAGGATGCGTGAATGTTCTGCAGAGGCTGCAACGTGAACACTCATTGCACGCCGCAATGCAGGAGGCCATCAGCCACAATCGTTTAGCCATCGAGTCAATCTTCGGTCAGATTCACGCTCCACAAGAATTCGCAGGGCTAGGAGACGAAGTGACTACGCTTCGTCGCTTAGACGGCACGCTCGCGAAGCTTTCCGATATCAGCACGGGACAGCGCGCGGCTCTTGGACTTTCGATGTTTTTGGCGCAGAACATGAAGCTTACCCACGCTCCACCTATCATTCTAATTGATGATCCGATTGCTCATGTCGACGATCTGAACTGTCTTTCCTTCCTCGATTATTTGAGGGAAATTGCATTATCGAAGAGGCGGCAGATCTTCTTTGCTACGGCAAACGACAAGCTCGCTGCAATGTTCGAACGCAAGTTCGACTTCTTGGGGGAGGCCTTCCGCAAGATTGAACTGCATCGGGAGAGTGTGCCTCAATATTCATCCTGACTAGTCGTCCGTTAAGAAGGCGAATTGAGCGGGGCTGGACCGGCCAGCACGCGGCATAGTCGGACCAGGAACAGGCACAAGAGTTCTCTGAGCCAGGCTAGGATGCGGCGGAAGTTGTGGCCGACGGCTGAGAGGATGACGTTGGCGGCGTCTCCGGCACGGCCTTTGAGGTAGCAGCGACCGAGGTGACCTTCGGTCTTCATGTGGCCGATGATGGGCTCGATGGCGGAGCGGCGGCGCAGCTCGCGCTTGATGACGCCGAAGACGCCGCGCTTTTGGCCGGAGATGAAGACGCGACGTGGATTTTGAGCATCGTGGCCGCGGTATCCCTTGTCGACATAGGCCCGCTCGATCGGACATCCGGTGAGCGTCTCGGTCCGGTCGATGACGTTCCGCAAGGTGTGACCGTCGTAGGGATTTTCGGGCAGCGAGCTGGCATGCAGTACGAACAGGCCGCCGGGAGCTCGGCGATTGTTGGTGACGATGGAGGCCTTCACGCCGAACTCGTAAGGGGCTGAGGCCTTGCCTTTGCCGATGCACTCCACCTCCGGGGCATGAAAGGAATAGAGCATCCAGCCGCGCTGGCGCTGCTGCTGGGAGCGGATCTGGCTGGCTCGGCCAAGCGGAAGGGCGAATGCCTCCTCGAGGGCTGGCTGGCCCTCGATCTTGCGACGGATGTCGCGGATGATCCGGCCCAGCCGGCTGCGCAGGATACGCAACTGCCGCTGATGCCGCCCGAACTGTTTGGCATGGGCGTAGCGGCCGGCCATCATCGCAGCGGCCTTCGCCACGCGAGAATAGGATTGCCGGAGCCTGACGCTGTGCCTTCTCGCCAGGCGGTTGAGGCCCTGGATGGCCGCATGAAGCAGCTTGGCGTCGGTCGGGAAAGTGATGGCCTTCGGCTGCACCGTGGTGTCGATCGTGACGCGCTTGAGGTCCTGGCTGCGTAAGGCGCCGGCTTCGTGCGCCACCCGCAGGCTCTCGGCCAGCAGCAGCTCCAGCTTGTCGCCGAGCCGCTTGCGCCAATGGCTCAGGTCCGAGCGTTCGTGCGGGAAAGCGTGCCGGAAAAACTCTTCGCCGGTGAACTGGAAATAAGGGTCGTGGACGCAGCGCTCGCACACCCCCTCATCGGACAGCCCGTAGATATGCTTGAGCAACAACAGCCCGATCATGAAGCGGGTCTCGATCCCCGGCCGGCCGTTCTCGCTGTAGAGCGGCGCGATCTCGCCGTCGATGCAGTCCCAATCGATCTTGCCGGCAAGCAGAACCAACTCGTGCTTCAGATTGTATTGCGCGCGGCTGCCACCATCAGTGTTGAAAATGTTTAAATCCCCTAATCTGCAAAGCTCATTTTAGGCGCTTCCTAATTATGACTGAGTCGACATCCTCAAATCCAGAGCCTCTTTGCGGGCGCTTTCTTCTGCTTCCAGAGATCCGAGAGGGAGGGATGGGCACGATCCAAAAGGCCGTCGATCTGAGATCCAGTCATTTCGTTGCGGTCAAACGAATGAAGCAGCACGCTGATCAGGAGCGCTCCAATGCATCTTTTCAGCGCGAAGTCACTGCCCTGGAGCGGCTCAAGCATCCAAATATTGTTGAGTTGATTACGGTTGATCGCGATTCCACCGGACGCTGGTTTCTCGCCATGGAGTGGATTGATGAAAATCTGGAGGACTGGATTCTTCGTCGCGGGGCGGTGAGCTGGAATGCGTTTCTCAAGAACATCGGCTAGCGCTCTTGGAAAGCTGGAATCTTAGAATTGGGCGTGGGGGCGACTTTAATGCCGCGGTGATGAACTCCTCCAAAATCATTGCAGCAACCTGTGTCGGCATCGCTGGGACAAAAGGTGTCGACGACGTCGAGTTCGATCTGTGCATCGTGGATGAAGCGTCAAAAGCAACGGCTACAGAAATCCTAGTACCTCTGGCAAGGAGCCATCGATGGATCATCGTTGGCGATCCGAAGCAGTTGCCTCCATTTTTTGAAGACCTAGGCGAAGAGCTGATCGAAAAGTTCGACGAAAAGAGAGAGATTCGCGCGACCGTACTCGATCGAATGATTGCCGCCGCTCAAGGGCTGCCGTCGGCATGCCGTGCAGAACTTAAGATCCAGCGGCGAATGATCGAACCGATAGGCGATTTGGTGAGCGCATGCTTCTAGGACAAGACACTCCGGAGTCCCATTAAATCTCATGGGTTAAAGCTCACGCCCGAAATTGAGGCGCCTATAACTTGGTATACGACGTCCAAGGAGCCGCGAAGAGCGGAACGGCAAATTGGAAACACGTTCGAGAATCCGCTTGAAGTAGAGTGAGCCCGGATGGTCCTGGATCGTCTGGAGGGAGCTGGACATCGTCAAGCTAAGCAAATCACAGTGGCGGTCAGCGCCTTGGCTGCTGCCCCGCCATATCCACCACCGCGATCTCGCGACACAATGTTGATGCCCGGGTGCTTCGATAGCCACGCCCGAACGGTCGCAGTTTCCCTGTCGGGCAGCAGGGGAACGATCCGCCGGCGCTCCAAATCGCACACGATGGTCCCGTACCGACGATTTCTCCGGAACGCCCAGTCATCAATACCCACAACAAGCAAGGGATCCATCGGCATCGCCGTCCGCCGGCGGACCACCCGCAGCAAGGTATCGTTGCTGATGGCAGCATGAGCCGCTTGGCGAAGCTTGCCGCCGCCCGGCCGCCGAGCGCCAACCCCAGGTGATGGACGATGTGTTCGAGCCGTGCCGTCCGACGCCGTCGAAGCGGAACGACGCCTTCTCCGAACCGCTCCGCGAAGATCCGCCGGCGGCAATGCAGCACCTCACATGTGAAGCGCCGCGTGAGTAATCGGAGGCGCACCTTTCTGCCCGCTGATGGCAAATCGCCCACGTGCCGGATGTAGCGGCTATGGACTCGGCGCGATAGTGTCGCGCACAAAGGGCACTGGGCCTCCGCAGCCTCTGACCGAACAGCCAGAATAACCGAATCCTCTGAATCACTTACGCCATCAAACACCAAACCACTCGGTCCTAGCGATGAAATTCGAAAGCCTGTCCGCATGGCGCCGATTCTCCGTTGAAGAACCACAGTCGCCGGCGAACTTCATCAGAAATGAGTCAGAGCCAATATTGCAAACGATGGCGTAATTGCGGTCGGCGCCCGCGGCACGAAGGGTCCGCTATCTTCTAGTCTTCCGCAATCTTACGAATCGGAGGGGCTATGAAGCAGTATGTTGGGCTGGATGTCTCGCAGAAAGAAACGTCAGTATGTGTGGTCGACGAGGTAGGTCAGGTCTTGTTCGAGGGAAAGGCCAAGTCCGACCCCGGGACGCTCACGGCACTGCTTCGCAAGCGAGCTCCACACGCCGAGCGCATTGGTTTTGAGACCGGGGCGATGGCGAGTTGGCTTTGGCACGAGCTTCGTAGGGTTGATCTTCCAGTGGTCTGTATCGACGCTCGGCATGCGCACGCGGCGTTGTCAGTGCGCATGAACAAAAGCGATCAGAACGATGCTCGAGGTCTGGCCGAACTGGTACGGGTTGGGTGGTATCGAGAAGTCAAGGTCAAGAGCGAGGAAAGTCAGAAGATCCGTGCGATACTCGTGGCGAGATCCCGGCTCGTGGCCATTCGTCGAGATATCGAGAACCAGGTCCGCAGTCTCATCAAAGAATACGGCTTGCTGTTCCCCCGTGCGATCGGCCTGCAATTCCGCAATCAGGTTCGCGAGCTATTGGGTGAAGATCATCAGCTCCTCAGTGCGGTCGCGCCGCTTCTGTCGATCCATGAGCAGATCTGCAAGCAACAAGGCACATTCGACAACGAAGTCCGCCAGTTGGCGAAGTCGGATGAGACGACGCGTCGCCTGATGACGGTTCCTGGTGTTGGCGTGGTGACTGCCTTGACGTTCCGCAATACGATCGATGATCCATCGCGCTTCCGATCCGCATCAAGCGTCGGCGCCTATCTGGGTCTTACACCGCGGCGCAGCCAATCTGGCGAAACGGACATCAACGGAAAGATATCCCGATGGGGCGACCGTCTGCTCCGGGCTTACCTGTTCGAGGCGGCGACGGTGCTGCTTTATCGCACCAAGAAATGGTCTTCTCTCAAGGCTTGGGGAATAAAGCTTGCCAAGCGAATTGGCATGAGAAAGGCAAAAGTCGCCATCGCCCGCAAGATCGCCGTGATCCTCCACTGCGTCTGGGTCGATGGCACACCGTTCGATTGGGATCAGGCGAAGGAAGCCTGATTTTATTTATTAGCTCCTGGTCCGGTTCGCCGGACTGGCGATGTCCCGCTGGGAAGGTGGTTGTGACGACCTCGTTCATTCGGCTGGTGGCGGCTTGACCGTACCCCGCTGCAGACGTTGAGGCGTCCGCCCCGGACATCATCATGAGGCGCTGCGCGACCTCGGAAAGGACCATGACCCCAGCGATGGCATCAGGCTCAACGCCGCCAAACCGCAACCGGACTGGCATCGTCATCACCCGCGCTCGCCCTGTCTACGCAATGGCGGGCTCCGACAGGTCGAGCGCTACCGCCTTCAAGAAAGGAGACACCACTTGACATCAAACCGCAATTAAAGGGCCGAATGACATCAACGGCGTCGAATGCTTCGAAAAAGCTAAGGATGTTGTCGTCGAATGATTTGGCATCATTCGAAAGACTGCGTGGACTCCTCCAAAGCGACAATGTGACAACTGAAACGAAAACTTGCAACTAATAAGTGTGGATGGGTACTAGGTCGGAATTCGCTACCGCTGCACATGCGCGCCGTACAAGAAAGATACACAACCAAAGTCGGAGAGCCATCTTCGGGCTGGATTAGGCCCCAATGTAATCTTGTTATTGAAGTGCTCCGAGTTGTGATACACGGCAATGCCGCTTTGGACCTTTCTTCTACGAGCGAGTTTTATGGCACTGCACCCCGATTTTCCTGAGTCTCCCTACGAAATACTCTCCCCGCATACTCGCTGGTTTCCGGCTGCAGAAGAGCTTCGCAGTACCGCGTATGAAAAGCTGCTACCGCCGCTGGTTGCCAAAATTCGCGAAGAGGTGGAGGCGTGGCGGGACGCAGGATACTCAGGAGCCTCGAACACATCCCGCGCATTGTTGACTTGGTGGTTTGAGACCGGCCACCTCGTCGAACAGGCGGACGGCACTCAAATGGAATTCCGCTACTACTTCGCCCAGCGCGAGGCCGTCGAGACCGTTATCTGGCTCTACGATGTACGAGGTGCGCGGGACAAGTACGACCTCCTGCGCTTTGATGCTTCCGGCGCTGTGTCCGCCAATATGTTCGATGAAGACTGGCTGCGTTTCGTGGTCAAAATGGCCACGGGCGCGGGAAAGACTAAAGTGTTGTCGCTGCTGATCGCATGGAGCTATTTCCACAAGAGTTATGAAGCAAACTCGAACCTTTCACGAAACTTCCTGCTGATCGCACCCAACATCATTGTGCTGGATCGGCTGCGCGTAGATTTTGATGGGCTTCGTATCTTTTTCAACGATCCGATATTGCCGGACAATGGCCATGCGGGGCGCAACTGGCGAGACGACTTTCAAGTTGCGCTCCATATTCAAGATGACGTCCGCATCGTCCGTCCGGCGGGCAACATTTTTCTCACAAATATTCATCGAGTCTATCTTGGCGATGTGCCGGAACCTTCGCTCGAAGATGATGATCTTCGTGACTATTTCCTAGCACCGTTTGGGGCACAGCCTGCTGGCAAGACGAATGATAGCAACACAGACCTCGGTGAAATCGTACGAGAGATTGATGAGCTAGCCATATTCAACGATGAGGCGCACCACATCCATGACCCGAGCATGGCCTGGTTTCAGAGCATTCAGGACATCCACCACCGCCTTCTGCAAAAGGACCTTCGGCTAGCACTTCAGATCGATGTGACAGCTACGCCACGGCACGACAATGGCGCGATCTTCGTTCAAACCGTGAGTGACTATCCCCTCGTCGAAGCGATCGCCCAGAACGTAGTCAAGCATCCCGTGCTCCCGGACGCCGCCAGCCGCGCAAAGCTTGCCGAGCACAAGAGTCCGCTTATCACCGAAAAGTACGCCGACTATCTGCAACTCGGCGTCGAGGAGTGGCGCAAGTGCTATGCTGAGCACGAGAAGCTAGGCAAAAAGGCCGTACTTTTCGTCATGGTTGACGATACCAAGAATTGTGATGAGGTCGGATCATACTTGCAGAAGGTTTGTCCGGAGTTGCAGGACGCAGTTCTTGTGATCCACACCAAGAACAACGGTGAGATTTCCGAAGCGGCTTCCGGCAAAAAAAAAGAGGAGCTGGACCTTCTGCGCGAGCAATCCAATGCGATTGATGGTTGGAAATCGCCATACAAGGCAATCGTTTCGGTGCTGATGCTCAAGGAGGGGTGGGACGTTCGAAACGTCACCACCGTCGTTGGGCTACGCGCGTTTGCTGCCAAAAGCAATATTCTGCCGGAGCAGACGCTCGGGCGTGGCTTGCGCCGGATGTATTTCGGCAGCGAACAAGGCGAAACGGTCTCCGTTATGGGCACTCCCGCATTTATGGATTTTGTCGAGTCGATCCAAAGCGAGGGCGTAACTTTCGAGCGCGTTGCCATGGGCGGCGCCTTTGGACGAGAGCGGCAGGACTCTCTGATCGTCGAAGTGGATTCGGAAGCACCGGATAAAGATATTGATTCGCTCGATATTGCGCTGCCGCGACTGACCCGGCGCTTTAATCGCGAGTTCAAGGACCTCAGTGAGCTTGACCCCGGAGCGTTTAAGAACCCGAAGTTACCTGTCAAGGCATTCACGCCCGAACAGACCCGCGAGATTGTTTTCAAGACCATGCTGGATTCGGAGGTCGATCATACGATCCAACTCGACAACAGCGGAAACGCAGATTATCGCTCTGTTGTCGCGTTTTTCGCACGGCAGCTTCTGAAGGATCTGCGACTGGTGGGCGGCTATGATCTACTTTATCCCAAGGTCAGGACCTTCATTCGCGATCATCTGTTCGTCCGGACGGTCGATCTCGAAGACCCGGTAGTTCTGCGCAATCTGTCGGAGCCTGAAGTTGGCAAGGTGCTGTTCGATCACTTTCGGATGGCGATTAATGCGCTTACTATTCGCGACAGCGGCAGTTCGCGCATTGAAGGCCACATCCGATTGCGCGACACCCGCCCGTTTCGTACCGAACCGCGCGATTTTTTGCTGACCAAACGGTCAGTCTTCAACCGGATAGTCGGCGAAGCGAATGCGGGCGGGCTCGAGCTGGCGTTCGCGTCGTTCCTGGACACAGCGCCGGATGTACAGGCATTTGGCAAGAACTACATGGCGGTGGGTTTCAAGCTGGACTACGTGAAAGCAAATGGCGACCTTTCAACCTACACGCCTGATTTCATCGTGCGAACCACTGATGGCTCGGTTTGGATCGTCGAAACCAAAGGCCGTGAGGAGTTGGACGTGCCGCAAAAGATGGCGCGGCTTGGTCAGTGGTGTGCAGACGCAACGGAAGCTAGTGTTAGCGAAGGTGCGCGGCGTTTTGGGTTTGTCTACGTCGACCAAGAAAGCTTCGAGAAGCATAAGCCAACGTCGTTTGCAGGATTGATCGGCACCTTCCGTGAATACCAAGAGGCCCACTGATGGCGCGCCACGACAAGCAATCGTATGACCTCAGCGAAGCAGAGCAGCGCGACCTAGTAACACTCATTCAACAGGGAAAATCCCTACCCGAAAAGTACCGCTTTATCCTTTTTGAGGACAAGCGTGAGGTCGAGCTTGTTTGGAACGGCAAAAGTCGCGACGTATGTACCACCGTCCTACCGTTTCAATCGTTGGAGCATATCGACGAACCTCGTACCGAGACCAGAACGCAAGAAGACCTGTTTGATAGCCGGGGTCGCCAGCTACGCGGGTGGACGAATAAACTGATTTGGGGTGACAACAAGCTTATTTTGTCTTCGTTGAAGTCCGGGGCATTGCGCCAGCAGATCGAGGATGCCGGCGGCCTGAGGCTCATCTATATCGATCCGCCTTTTGATGTCGGCGCAGATTTTAGCATGGACATTGAAATCGGCGGCGAGACCTTCCACAAGGAAGCAAACTTGCTGGAGCAAATTGCTTATCGTGACACATGGGGGCGCGGAGCGGATAGCTTCATCTCAATGATCTATGAGCGGCTAGTTCTGATGCGCGATCTCTTGGCCGAGAACGGCTCAATATACGTCCACTGCGACTATCGAGTTGCCGGATATATTCGAATTGCTCTCGATGAGATTTTCGGCAGAGAGGCTTTTGTCAATCAAATTACGTGGAAACGGACAACCACAAAGAACGATTATACTCAAGGAGCATTCAATTGGCCTCGCATTCACGAAATCATCTTTTACTATGCGAGATCAGCCGGCTCAAAGCCCTACTTCAATCAACAGTTCACACCCTATGACGAAGAGTATCTTAAAACGAAATATTCGTACCGCGATCCCGACGGCAGAAGGTACCGGCTCGACAACTTGACAGCGCCCGGTGCTGGTTCGCGTGGACATCCTCAATACGAGTTGATGGGTACCACCAGATTCTGGCGATACAACAGAGACAAAATGGAGAGGCTTGTCGCTGAGGGCAGAGTCGTTAAGACAAACCCGAACGCTGTCCCTGCGTATAAGAGATACCTAGATGAGATGCCGGGTGTTGCAATTGGCGATGTGTTTGCCGACATCGACGCCATTAACTCTCAAGCGGATGAACGATTATTTTATCCCACTCAAAAGCCAGAGGCGCTACTTGAGCGCATAATTTCTGCTAACAGCAAACCGAATGATCTCGTGGCAGATTTCTTCTGCGGCTCTGGAACTACTGCGGCCGTCGCTGAAAAACTTGGACGCAAATGGATTTGCACCGATCTGGGCAAGTTTGCGATCCACACGACTCGAAAGCGATTGATCGCGGTGCAGCGGGAAAGGAAGCTTGCAGAAGAGGAGTTTCGAGCTTTCGAGGTGCTGAACCTTGGCCGTTACGAGCGGCAGGCCTACCTGAATGTCGCGGGGCGATTGACTGGAGCGCAGAAAGCGCAAGTCCTTGCGCAAAAAGAGGGCGAATTTCGTGATCTGATTCTGCGAGCTTACAAGGCCACGGGCTTTGGCGGAAACGGGGGCGCGGAAGCGCAAGACGGGTTTTTTCACGGCGCACGTAACGGGCGCCTAGTCGTGATAGGCCCAATCAATCTGCCAGTAGGACGCTTGTTCGTTGAAGAAGTCATAATGGAGTGTCGGAAGCGTGGTGCATCCCGTGTTGACGTGTTGGCTTTTGAATTCGAGATGGGATTGTTTCCCGCTGTTCTCGAAGAGGCGCGAAGCAAGGGCATTGATCTCGTGCCTAAATACATTCCGGCCGAAGTTTTCGACAAGCGGGCAGTAGATAAGGGGCAGGTGGTATTTCACGACGTTAGTTTCGTCGAGGCAACGCCGCGATATGAAAAGAAGAACAAGCTGGCCGTCAAAATCGAACTCACCGATTTTTCCGTTTATTACACCCAGGGAGCGGCCGAGGCCGCGATTGCTGCGATGAAAGAGGGCAAGAACGACGTCATCTGCGATCGGGGACAACTGTACAAGGTGAGCAAGAGCAAGGACGGGATTGTAAAGAAAGAGAAGCTCACCAAACACTGGACCGATTGGGTGGATTACTGGGCGGTGGATTTCGATTACATGCAACGCAAGGAAATCATCAAGGTCGCGGTAGGTTCAGGAGTTGGCGGGGTTACTTCACTGCCGGGATCTGAGCCGCCGCAGGGTGAAATGGCTATGCCGCAATTCGAGGAGCGATGGACCGGAGGCTACATATTTGAGAATGAATGGCAAAGTTTCCGGACCCGTCAGAACCGCGAACTTGAGCTAGTAACCTCCGTGCACACCTATGATCGGCCGGGCCGATACACCGTGGCGGTGAAGGTAATCGATATCTTCGGAAACGACACGATGACACTTGTGCCGGTCAATGTCGGTTGAAGGTCCGTCGCCGATTAGTCTCGTGCAGGTACCTGCACCGGTGTTAGGACAAATCGAAAGTGGACTGTCTTCGGCCAACCCGGAATAGAGGCATTTTCGAACTGTTTGAAGCCAAGTGGCGTCAATAAGTAGGATAGTAGCGGGCCGCCCGGATTTAACGCATGCGCGAGTCTGGGAGCGCCCCGTAGAGGGGTTGGCTGACCTTAGCATTCGATATTTGCCCTATTCGCCAAATAGCCTCAGCGCGATGCTTCACTGTGGCTGGCGCATTCGCGAAAAAGTTCCTCGCCGCCCTTGGTGTCCGAAATATTCCGCCGCTGATGAGCGCTGTCGTACGCGAGCGACCTCGGATGTCCGTAAGTAGAATCGATATGTCGACCTAAGCAATCTTGACGGTATCGCAGTTGCATTCGACTATTATCAAGCCCTGTTGGATCTCGATCGCGGATACGCGGCTAGTAGAAATCTTGAAACGCTCGAATTTACGGCGGCTTTGCCGGAGGCCGCGGAATTGGTCCTGGGCTGGGCGCGACGCCTGTAGCGGGGCTCGAAGGTGAGGGCGTTACATCGTGTAGAGTGTGGACACCGGCGGCAACGAGAGCTCCGATCAACAGTACATAGACAACAAGCAGTACGCCG
The DNA here is from genome assembly GCF_055807635.1 of Bradyrhizobium sp. Kon56. Taxonomy (NCBI): domain Bacteria; kingdom Pseudomonadati; phylum Pseudomonadota; class Alphaproteobacteria; order Hyphomicrobiales; family Nitrobacteraceae; genus Bradyrhizobium; species Bradyrhizobium sp. Kon56. The sequence goes on from NZ_JBVVOU010000017.1 coordinate 159,644, forward strand.
CGGGTCTCCCGATAATTCTTCATCGCTTGTTCGATCGGCGTTTCAGCGATTTCTTCCCGCTCGCGAACGGAGATGTAACTAAAAAGACTTTGCATCCAGCTCCGTCGGGACGAGGCTTGGCTTTGGAAGAACGCGCCATTGATCCGCCACTGCAATGCGAACGACAGGCCGATGAATACGGCGGCCGCAAAGTAGAATAAGGAAGAGATGAGAGGACCCGGTGTCTTGGCCGCATCTCCCAGGATCTTCAGTATAAAAGGCGCTGCCGAGACGGCCAGGTCGCGCCAGAGCGTAGCCGCAAGATCCTGCGCCCGTTGCGCTACCTTCTGAGTTTCATCAATCACGGTCTTGCGGAGATCGGCGAGCGCCTTCAGAGTCTCGCGGCTCGATGATTGAACGTGAGCTTCATAGGCAGCTTTGGCAGCCTCAAGCGCCTGCTCCAATGTCATGGCGAGATCTTGCTGAGGACGGCTGGCCCGAGCCAACTCACCGGAAAAGAGCAGGTGGCGTGCCTCGACATCTGTCCCCGAAAGAAAAACCCAGTTGGCGGATTCAGTCAACCGAGAACGAGCGCCGGGCAGGGCAGGATCATCGGCTCTAATGCGATAGATCGGAGGCGTCGCCGCCGCTTGCAGCCAGACCTGGCCATCCTCGAGCCAGGCGCGGGAGACGAGACCGCCCAACAGTCTGCGGGCAGAAACCGTTTCCCAAGCTTGGTACGCCGGCGATGAAACCGCTGGCGCGGCCAATAATAGCCAGGGATTGAGATCGGTAACGATTTCACGGTCGGGGACAAAGTCACGAACATAGCGAGTGGGGTCGATAGACCCAAGCAAAGGCTCGGCTCGCGGTGGCGTTTGCGCGAAATCCCATGAAGCGAACTCCAATCCTCGTGCGCGAAATGCCTGAGTGGAATTGAAGTCGGCGATCGCGAGGCGCGGAAGGACAGTTCGCTGCGCCAAATATTGTGGGATGTCGGACTGGAAGATAAAGAAGGCGCAGCCGTCGGCAGTTGGCTTTCCGAGCGTGATCACGATCTCACGGGTCGAATCAAAGATATCACCCCCAACGAGATCACCACCGAGACCCGGATTATAGACTTGCAAGGACGAGAACGGCGGTGGGACATCGTCGACGAAGCCGAGCCAGGCGACCTGCGCATCGACGGACGGTAGCCGGCCTCGCAACACGAGGGCGTCAATACGTTCGTCCGCCACGGCGCCGTTCGCGACAAGCTCACGTACGCGTTCGACCAGATGTGTTGATCTCGAAGTCATCGAGTGTGATCTTGTCCCTGATGATAATCTCGCCCCTGTCGCGGTTCACCGAAATGACTGAAGACATCAAACCGACAGGGAAGGTCAATTTGACCCCGCTTGCCGTCTCAACGCGACGGTTCTTGGGAGCCTGAATTGCGTTCTTTTGGAGCACGAACGATTCGCCCGCCATTCCTTCGCGCTTCAGCTTTGCCTTGAAGTCGGTCAGCACGGGGCTATCATCAGGCAGCGGCCCGAAAATGCTCTTCAGCCAATTTTCAGCACTTTCGCCGTCGACAGAACCGCCTGACTGGCTGGCGTCGTAGAGGCGTTGCGCCAGATTTTTCATCGTGTCCTGCGGAAGTATGTCTTTGTGCTTGTGCGCAATGTTGCGCGTGACCTCGACGATTGTCCTTGTCAGCTCCTCTTCCGTTCGCTGGCGTCGCACGAGCAAGAACTGTTCGAAATAGGCCGCAGGCCGCTGCGGATTTTGACGATCGACAACGCAGATTTCGTCGCGCTCTTTGCCGAGCTTGATGAGCGCGGCCTTCTGCAGGGCATTGCGGTTCTGGACAAAAGTCCGCTCAATCTCGCCGAAGGTCGGCTTCGGCTTGCCCGAACGGCCGCGGCTGACGTCGTAGTCGTAGCTGAGAACCTTTTCGTCCTCGAATTTCAGAAGTGCATATAATCGGCCACCTGAACAAGACAGCGAGAAGATCAAGAAGGCACCGACAGCCGTGCTGCCTCCGTGAGCCTCATTGAACGCTGTCGCGAGTTTCTCGCTTTCCTCCTGGAAAGTTGCCCTATCCCGGCTGATCCGCGCCAGTTGCGCCCGCACCGGCGCGTCCGCGAGAAACTCGTATCGGTTTCCGCTGTTGACCGATCGGACGCGGCCCAGGAAAAAAGCTGCGTGTCGACCGGCATCGAACGCAGTCAGTAGCTGAAAATGTTCCTCTCCCGGGCCGACAATATGAAAAACGCTCTGATCGATGCGCAGGCTTTCGAGTTCCTGCTCAGTAAGGAAGGCCATTCATCACCATAGAACAAAAAGAGAACTGATCGCAATCACGCCGCTCTTTTATTCCAAAATTTGCGTCGTGTTCCGTTAAGAATCTTGCACCTTGTTAAGAATTCCACCCCCAACGTGTGGTCGGGCGCCGGTCTGTTGAACGGTGAACGAGCCGCCACGCCGCTAAATGGATTGCTGGTCCTCTCAAAAGTGTTCCCTTGGGTGGGGCGAGGGAGAACCCCAACGGTTTTCGCGAAGACATTTCACATTTTCCGTGTTGTGTGAGTGTTTTTCACGGTGTAAAAGGTTTTTGCGGCTCAAAGGCCAAATTGAGAGTGAAATTCACGACCGAGAAGGTTTTTCACGGATTTGGGACAATGGAAATAGAGTTTTCAGGGCCCGTGAGTATTTTTCATGACCGGAGGCTGCCGGAAGTGGCAACTCCTGCTGGCTATGCTGCGCTGATTGACGCCTACAACCTATCCGCCCCGGTCCCGCGCTTGCTTTCGGCCATCGGAACAAAGCACCGGATCATTGAGCAAGGGGGATGGCGCATCTATACGCCACGCCATGCGCCGGACGCGACGCTTGAGGGACATCTCACCTTCGCTCTCAAGAATGAAGGACTCGATCTTGCAATCCTGAAGCGGCTTTTCCTCGCCGTGAACGAGGATCAGGTTGCGGACCTTGTAAGACAGAAGCCGACCGGTCTGTACACGCGTCGTATCTGGTTTCTCCATGAATGGCTGTTGGAGCGCCAACTCAATCTGCCTGCGGCAGATAAGGTCTCTTACGTCGATGCCGTCGATACCGAACTCCAATACGCTACCTCCGGGCAGAATTCGGCACGGCACCGCGTCCGCAACAATCTGCCAGGAACACTGGAGTTCTGCCCGCTTGTTTTCAAGACTCCAGCACTGGGCGAGTTTATGGCGCAGGATCTCAAGGAGCGCGCCCGTGTCGTGGTGAGCCAAGTCCCGAAGGATCTGCTCGCGCGAACTGCCGCCTTCCTTCTCCTCAAGGATTCAAAGTCAAGCTACGTCATTGAAGGAGAGAGACCGCCACAGGACCGTATCCAGCGATGGGGCAGGGTCATCGGTGAAGCGGGACGGGCACCGCTCGACGAGGCGGAGTTTTTGCGCCTGCAGCGCATCGTGATCGGCGATGAGCGCTTCGTGAAACTTGGTTTCCGGAACGAAGGTGGTTTCGTCGGCGAGCATGAACGCGAGACGCAAAGACCTATCCCGGATCATATCAGCGCGCGTCACGAAGATATCCCCTCCCTCGTGCGCGCACTGATCGCGTTCGATCATGCGGCGGAAAACGAGCTTGATCCTGTCGTCGCTGCCGCCGTGCTCGCCTTCGGGTTCGTCTACATCCACCCGTTCGAGGACGGCAACGGACGCATTCACCGATACCTGATGCACCATGTTCTGGCACGGCGCGGATTCAATCCCGCCGGGATCCACTTTCCGGTTTCTGCCGCGATTCTCGACAAGATTAGCGAATACAAGAGCGTGTTGGAAAGCTATTCGACTAGATTGCTTCCATGTGTTGAATGGGAGTCGACCCCACAGGGCAACGTCAAGGTCTTGAACGATACAGGTGATTTTTATCGTTTCTTTGACGCGACGCCCCACGCCGAGTTTCTGTACGAATGCGTGCAGAGGACCATCGAACAAGATCTTCCAAAGGAAACGCAATTTTTACGGAGCTTCGATACCTTCCGCGCGGGCATCGAGAACATGATCGAAATGCCGGAGCGGACGCTCAACAACCTCTTCGGATTCCTGCAACAGAATGGAGGGCAACTCTCAAAGCGTGCCCGCGACAACGAATTCTCCGAACTAACGCCGGATGAAGTCACGAGGATTGAGGAGCTTTATCAAGCGGCCTTCTCGAAAGACTCTGGAACGGCGAGTTGACTGTGTCAGGGTGCCACCTTCATTGAATGGGGCCTGTCGGCTCAGATGCTGGTCGAGCCTTTGATAAAAAATAGCGCCCTCTGTCGGCGTGGTCGCAGCTAAGACGCGCCGCATCGGTGAGTTTTGACCCTGGGAGGTTATCTTCTTTTTCTTCTTTATCCGCATCCCGCCAGAGTTTCCCCGCAGAGGACTGTACGCGCGCGTCTCGCGCGTGGATTCCTTGAGCACGAGCGCTCATCGCCGTGCATCCTTCGAATTTGATTGCATCGATGCCGACTATGTTGATGGCGCCGGACCGCGGCTCTTGGACGGGTTTCGTGCTGAACAGACCAAACCATTCGCGCTCCTGCGCGTAGTGACGACACCAGCCCGATTTGGCCACTTTGCGGGCGCGACACCGGGGCCAGCCGATTGGTTTATCTCGAGATCGAGCCAGCCGGCTCCGGCCTGCCGGCATGGCACGCTCAACTTGAAGGCAACGGCTACTCGGCGCACGCACGCGGAGTCCTCACCTACGCGCGGCAGCTTGATACACCGGACGAGATCCGGGGACCGCGATCGAGACCCCAAACTCTCGGTGCCGCTGCCGCCCCACGGCTGGGGCTGCCGCGTTCGCTCGTCACTGCCTGTGCGCCATTGCCGAAGCCGGCAACGCGCGACGCAATATCGACTGTTCTCTAGCGTGTCCCACAAGCGGCATCTGTCCTGGACGCCGCAGCATTCTTCAGTGGCGCCGCTACCAGCGTATTCTCAGAGGCATCAGCGTATTTGAAGTCACCGCTAGATCATCAGTGGCATGCCTTGCGCATGTTGCGACGCACAGGCGTTGGGCTCTTCATATCGAGAGCTTAAGGCTTCCAAATATATTCTTGCTTTATTCAGTGTGCTTTCCCAAGCACGTCGGGACGGGGTGCGGTTTGCCGCGCTCACCTAGTGCGTCACCCATAGTCAGCTCCTTTGGTTGCTAAGTTTCTCAACATCAACCCGCCCTCGAAGTCGTCAAGACGATGCTAGTGTGGCTGGCCGATCCAGGTACAAAAGTAGTCCATGTGAACCAATCGCTCCTCTCGCTTCAGAGCTGGCGATTGTGGAAAGGCTTGCTGTGGCCTTTGCTCAGCCGGGCAATAGGGATCGCGCGCAAGCATGGTCGTGCCGCCCGTCATGTGCCGACGATACAGATATGACCTGGCCACGCATCCCCCGCCGCATTTGGCGAGCAACGAGCACCCGCTGCATCCCTCGACTATTTCCGGATTTGCGTTGCGCTGCCTGAACACCCGAAATTGCGGGCTGGAAATGATCTCCGACAGCTCATTCGTCAGCAGATCGAATTCCGACTCGTAGTCATGTAGATAGACGCAAGGACTCACATGGACATTGCCGTCTGGCGAGATCGAGTGGATTCTGAATGACGTTCGTCCGCAAGGACATCGCCGAGCCTCCGAGGTGTTGGTCACCGCCGCGATGGGAGGTTCGCCCAGGTCCACGGGATCGCACAACTCCATCAGCCGGGCGAAACCGGCATAGTACATGCTCGGCGGAAGCGCGATCCTCATATGCGCGGGCTCGGTCGCCTTGATCGGGTTGATCCGGAACGTTGGCGTCGTGCGATTTCGCCAACTTGGCGAGTGCTCAATGTGCCCGATGGAGAAGTTCCAGTTCATCGCCGCCATGATGCAAGTCCGCGAGATGCCCTCGCGGCGGCAGATATCGAGCGCCTCCACAGCTTGCCGAAAGATGCTAGCTCCCCGATTTTCATTGTGTTCGTCTTCGAACGGCGAGTCGAACGAGACGTCGCAATCGTTCAACAGGCGAAATTCCCGATAGTGATCCTTGTACAACCGCACCAACGATATGCCGCTGGTCGTGGGGCCCACCAGGATGTCCTCGTCCGCGAGCCTCCTGATGATGTAGGGCAGCAAGGTCGCCTTGGGGGTCGATCCGTTGGTGAAGAGCAGTTCATTTCCGCCGAGATTGACCGTTTCAACGCCGTGCTTCTTCAATTGATCGACGATCCGATCGATCATCTCGACGGTAAGGTCGCTCCCCTTCTCCCTAGCATTCATGCTGTAGCAGTGCGTACAGCAATATGGACAATCGTTCCCCAGCGTCCAGCCGATATTCTTGATCGCAACCTCGCACTCGGGCAGGTCGCCGAACTCCTGCACCGGGCCCACGTTGAGGTTATAGTGTTCGAGCCGGTCGAAGCTGATCGCGAATGGCTTTGACATTTTGAGCCTTCTCATCCGAAGAAAGGATTGGCGTCGGCGTCATACACCAGCCCGGCCGACGCGTAGGCGTGGTCAACCCGTGTCGCCAGCGTCTGGTATTTGATCTTGTTCCCTGCGACCTGAGCGTCAACAAGGCCATGGACGTCATGCTCACCCGACTCAACGGCGTCCAGGAGGAGTTCCATAAAGGCGAGGTCGTGCCGCCGTAGTTCGGTCGCAAGCGCGTGGAGTTCGACCAGTACCTCGTCCTCGAATGCCTTTGGCGCGCTGATGGCGTCGATCGCTTTGTCGTAAGGGCGAAGATGGCTCTTGTGCCAGCGCTCTAGGCCCGTATAGGCCTGAACCACGTCTTCGGCGGCCAGACGATAGTTTCGGTTGCCAGTCCCATCCTCGTTGGCGTCGATCAGATTGCGTTTTCGCAGCAGCCTCGTGAACGGCGTTCCTTCGGCCGCATACATCTCGGAGAAAATTCCCTTGCTGATCGTCCAAAAGTAGTCCGACATGCGACGGTGATTTTCCCGCAACTCTTCCATCGTCGTGCCGTGATCAAAGAGAATGTGCCCGGCTTGCACGTAGATGCCGTGTTTTTGAAGACATCAAGGGCTTGCAGGTTTTGATCAACGCTTGCACTCTTCGCCATCCTCTTCAATGCGGATTCCGAATAATTCTCAATACCGCACGAAAACGCGAAGAAGCCCGCCCGCTTGAGCTGCCTAATTGCCTCGTCGGTCACGCGATCCGCTCTGATCGAACCTCGCAAGCGCACGCGCAGGCCTCGCGATTGAATATCGTCGGCAAGTTCACGGCACCACAGCTCGTCTCGACGCGGCTCAATAAGGCTGTCGTCGATGACTTTGAAACACGTCGCCCCGAGCCGGCTAACCTGCTCCAACTCGTCGACGTAGTTTTCGATCGAACGCTGCCTCCAATGCGAACCATCCGATACCTTCGCAAAGGCAACGATCGAGCAGAACGTGCAGTGGGCCGCGCAGCCGCGTGACGAAAGCACGTGCACAGCGCTCCGCCGCTCAAGTGAGGCGCGGATCGTGTCGCGGCTAGGAAAAGGTATGGCGTCAAGGTTCGCGGCCGCTGGCCTGAGCCCGTTACGAACGATCCTGCCGTCGTGTTTGTAGCTGATACCTGAAATGTCAGAGAGGTCCAGTTTACAGAATGCGAAGTGCTCGCTCAACGCGCAGACAGTTTCTTCGGCCTCGCCGAGGACCACGACGTCGAACCCAGCGTTCAGGAACTCATCCGGGTGAAACGTCGGCCCGTAGCCGCCGGCGATCGTCGGGGTTTGTAGACCACGCTGACGAAGCAGCTGCATGACTTCGATTGCCCGAGCCATATTGGATCGGTAGCAGGAAAATCCGATCCACAGCGGAACTGGCAGCCGGGCTATCGAATCTGCGATCTCGTCACTCGTCAGACCGCCCAGCCAACCGTCGATGATTAGGACATTCGCCCCCTTGCTTCTGAGAATACTCGCCAGGTAACCGAGCGCCAAATTTTCCTCGGCGGTACGGTGCGTGATCGGCGCTGGCGTAGCCAGAACTATCGGCGGAATACCGCGTAAGGGTAAGGCTGCCTCGCGCAACGCGAACCTCTCGGTATTCCGTGTACAGTTACGACTAGCTGTGAACGACACTCAGAGGTGCTTCCCATTGACGCTCCTAAGATGCCAGTTGTGCAGAGCTCTCTGAGGAGATTCACCACGACAGCGTAGTCAACGGCAAGGGCAAGATCATTGCCGAAGACAGCAGCTTAACCCTGCCAAGCGATATCCATAGCTGGCTGGTCGGCAAAGAGATCGATCTCACGGCCATCCAAGGAGTTTGCCTCGAAGCCGGCGCCATGAGCAGCTTCATCTATAACTATGCTCGTGCGAACACGAGCATGCTTGTGACCTAGTTCGCGGTGCGGGTTTACTTCATAATCTCTTCGGCCTCTGCACGAAACGCGTGGCGCGAGCCATCTCGTGAATAGAACATGTGGCCGCCTGGAAAGACTACGAGTTTGACGCGCGGTGCTGAGGCAAATGGCGGCAATTGGTCGAGCACGATCTGTGATCCGAGATAAGGCGTGACGAGGTCAAACAGGCCGTGCCCGACTAGCAATTTCATCTTCGGGTCCGTTGCGCGAATCTGGCGCAGCTCCGACAGCGACTCCGGAGGCCCGCGGCCGTAATCCCAAGCCTGCCCGACCGCGCCGTTGACTAGCTCATAGGAGCCGTCCGGCCGCCAGTTTAGCTTGCGCGTAAGGAGATCGACAGTGGCGCTGGTCAGAGGTGCGAGCAACTTGTCGCTCGACGGATCGCCGGAAAGATAGAAATCCGAGTCCGGATACGGATCGAGGCCACGCACTGAAGCGTCATATTTGCCGATTAACTTGCCGTTCTTACGATCGAACTCACGGCGAAACGCGGCGAGGTCGAAGCGGCCCGCGAGCCTGCGACTCACCGCCTGATCGATGCCGGTCAGCGCCGCGACCTTGTCGGCCAGACGCGTGGTCGCTTCCTTGTCCGCCTGACCTTTGATGAGGTCGATCAGAAACTCTCCGCGTGCATAAGCTTCCACGTCGGCGAGATCGGCTCGCTTTACCGGACCCTCGGCTTCACGCTGGGTCGCGACATAGCTCGGCAGTGTTGCGATGTATTGCAGCAGGCCAGTGCGGGCATATTGGCCGTAGTCGAAGATTGGCGAGACCATTATCAGGCCCTTGACGCCTATGCCCTGCCGCATCTGCAACTGGTGCACAACCTTTGGCCCGCGAATGCCCCCATAGCTTTCACCCACGATGTATTTCGGCGACAACAGCCGGTCATGCTTTTCGAGCCAGCGACGGACCACCAGCGCGAGCGCGTTCACGTCGCCGTCAACGGAAAAGAGCCGCTTGCGCACATCATCGCCGGTCCCCACGAAACGGCTATAGCCTGTGCCTACGGGGTCGATAAACACCAAATCGGTGAAATCGAGCCAAGTCTCCGCGTTTGGCCTCACCTCCGGAAAAGTGGATGGCGTGACCTCGTCTGCATTGATCGGCAGCCGCCACGGTCCGGCATTGCCGAGCTGCAGCCAGGCCGATGATGAGCCCGGTCCTCCGTTGAAGAAGAACGTTACCGGGCGCGTGCCGCGATCGGTGCCGTCAAGCTGATAGGAGGTATAGACTATGTCGGCCTCCGGCTCGCCCTTCTCGTCGAACAGGCGGATGGAGCCGGCCGTCGCGATGAAAGAGAGCGTTCGCCCAGGGAGATCAAGCGTTTGCCTGGTGCTGGAGTCCGGCGGCAGGCGATGCTGCTCGGCCGCCGACGGCGTACTCGGCGCTTGGCCGGCGCGTTCGCCGGGGCCGCCGTTCTGGCCGGCCGGCGTTGTGGCATTGGCGCGCGGCGGCGGATTGTCTGCCCGCACGCTCTCCATGATCCCGCAGGCAAAAAGGATCAACGCAAGAGAGGTGCTGCGCAGTGCAGTCGACGACATAGAGGTTCTCCTGTGCAGGGTCTGCACTGTTGGTGCGCGAGGCGTGTCTGTCAAAACGACCTAGTCACTAGCCCATGCGTGGGAACAACAAACCTACTAGAGTCAGCAGTTGTCACCGTCGGCGGGTGCACGCTCGATGTCGCGGGAACTGCTTCAGTTTTTGAGGGATCTCCGACAGCGATTTCTCAAAATTCTGGAGATACGCGTCTCGCGATGATGAATAGTGGACCAAGTCGCGAAGTTCGAAAACCTGTGGAAGCTCCCGTCGATACACGTTTATCCTCCGCCACACCAAAGGGCGGCGACCAGAGCGAAAATCGCGGCGCCCGCGAAACTCTTAGTGACCGCTGACGTAGGCTTGCTCTGATTGTAGGTGATTCAACAGATCGGCCAGGTCGTCGGCGTCTTCCAGGGGAAGGCCATTTTGGGCGACGTCATTGATCAGCGCAGCAAAACCAGTGCGGATGTCGTAGACCGTCCAGCCGTTCGTCTCGGCTCGAATATCGTATCGTACAGTCATTCCTGATCATGATACGTGGCATGGTTGTTTTCAAATCTTGTTTGCAAGTGGAGAGAACGATGCATTTCCGTTTTGCATGGCGCATCCGGCTTCGCCGGTCAGGCTCTAGTCTTACTGAGTCAGAAACGTGTCTAATTCAAACGGTCGCGGGCGATGTCCTGTGAGAATCAGTTAGCGGTTGAGATTCAGGCGTCGGCAACGGGGGCTGATATGGATCTCCGGACATCAGGCGGTAGTGAGTTCAATCGAGTCGAGCGGAACTGTTCGAGCCGGATCAAGAATCTGACAGGCCGTTTCCATCGCTTCCAGATGGCGGTGGTCTTGTCGGGGAAGAGACTTGACGTTTGCCGTGGTTGGGAGTGCATCGCCGTGGTAGAGCCGTCCCCAGAGAGGGCTCTTCCAGCCGGCGAGGTCTCCTCGTGACAAGCGATGGCTTGCCAAAACAGTGGTTCTGCTCTCGTGACGCTAGCGACACAATTCAGTGACACCCCAACCGAAAAACTTATTCCTGATTGGTACCTCGCATGTCGGGAAGTCGACCTGTGCGCAACGCATCGGCCTGGCCACCGGCTTGCCAGTGATTTCGACCGACATGTTAGGGCGTCATCCAGGGCGACCCTGAACCGGCGAGCCGGACGCCGTAGTAGAATTCTATCATCGTCAATCGAATGACACGATCCATTGGTTCCTCCGGGTGCATCATGAGAATATGCGGCCAATCATTCGGGAGAAGATCAGAGCGCAACGTCAAATGGGAGATGGTTTTATATTTCAAAGTGCTGCGCTTCGCCCTGAATACCTAGCTGACTGGGAGATTGGCGATGCTCTGGTTGTGTGATTCCACGTTTGAAGATCCCGTCCTGCCCGAGCGTATCGTGCATGGGAGCCGGTATTCGGAACAAGGCGAACAAAGTGAAAGCCGCAATAGAGAAGTTCGTGGAACGCTCGCTGCGCGAAAACACAGCCTTGGCTGAAGCTGCCAAGGCGCACGGCGTACCGCGAATTGACGTCACTAATCCCGAAAACGCCGATCGTGCAACTAAGGAGTTGGTGTCGCGTCTTGTCGGCTCGTCGGACCCATCATGAGGTATGAGTCAGCCGATGCCATCGGCCGGAGAAAACTGCATGCGCATGTACTACCAGGTGGACGCTTTCGCAGAGGGACTTTTCGCCGGCAATCCCGCAGCCGTTCTCGTTCCTTGACGGATGGCGAAGCTCCAATTGATCGTCCGACAAGTGCGCCATTCCAGCCTGCTCTTCCGATAAGAGTTCCATGCTACCGCATATCTGCTCTGCTCATTGCATGTCGCCTGTGGCGAGGCGTTGCCTTCGTGATATCGAAGCCCGCCTGTAGGGGGCAGGCCGGCATGGAACAGGAATTGCGAGCGACGGTTGAGCGGGCGATTGTCGAGGCGGTTCGCGTTCACGAACCGCCTCGCCGCTCATCAATCATAGACGCGTCGTTGACACCCGGCGCATGCGGGAGTTGGCGCAGCCCTTGGCGGGTGATCTTCCTCCCTTCGCCTTCATTCAGACCCCGCAGCCATCGCTCCGGCCCCACCCAAGAGCTTCACGTTGAGGCGGCCGCCGGTGAACAGCATGTCGTCGAGCGCTTCCTCGATGTCAGCTGTGGTCACTGAGTTTCCGCCGTCACGAGCGATGCATGATTGCGCAATGCGTCGCATCAGCTCCTTAATGAAAGCGGCGCTGACGCCCTCAGTGCGGCGCACCGTCTCGGCTACGATCTCCGCCTCAAGCGGCAGGCCCATGCCGTAAAGCCGGATCAGCTTGTCGCGGCCGGTCGTATCAGGCAGCGGCATCTCGATCGCCTGGTCGATGCGGCCGGGGCGACCGGCCAGGGCGCCCTCGAGTTGCTCGGGGCGGTTGGTGGTGAGCACGAAGAGGATGTCAGCGTCTTCCTTCAAGCCGTCCATTTCATTTAGGAGCTTGTTCAGCGCGGCCTCCTCACACGTTGTCAAGTCGTCGCGCTTGCTGGCGATCAGATCGACATCCTCGATCACCACCATGGTAGGCTGCAGCAGGCGCGCGAGCGCCATATAGGCACTCAGCTCACCGACCTCTTCGGCGGTGATGATTAGCGTGGTGTGTCCCGGTAGGTTGGTGGCGAGATAGCGGATGGTGTGGGTCTTACCGGTGCCGGGCGGGCCATAGAGCAGGATGCCCTTGCGGGTCGACTGGCCGAATCGGCGGAGTGCGCCACGCGTGGTGACAAAACTCAACACGTTGCGATCGAGCAATTTGATAGCCTGTTCCCGCAGGATCACGTCCTCGCGCCTCACTGGTGCCAATCGATGCACCATGATGCCTCTTGAGCGGCCGCTGTAATCCGCACCTTTCTCGAATGAGAGAATCTTGCCGCGATAAGAACGTGCCGCGTGTACCGCCCGTTCCAGTTCGTCAAAGCTGCGCTGAACAAAGGCTTCGCCGCCAGTCCCCGCAGGGGCAACGATTTCAATCCGGATCCTCGGCTCTTGCTTGAACTCGAACTCAGTAGAGAGCACGACGGCATAGAAAAAGTCGCTCGCCCGGCAAAGCCACAGTCCATTGTACAGGCATTTGACCGGCGCCGTCTCGCCAGTATCAACCTGGTGATATTGCGGTGGCACCAGCGAAATCGCATTCTGTCCACGCTTTTTCATCCGAGCGAATGAAAGCGTCTCGTACCTATGTTCTGCATAGGCGCCGAAGAAGCGGACCGGATCGGCGAATAGCTTATCGACCGCGACCTGAACATCGGCCTGCATGTGGCCCGGGAATTGCCGCACAGTAGTGGCGAGTTCGCTCGGCGGTATATTGGTGAAGTGCCACTCAAGGGCTTCGAAGGCATATTCGAATTGCACGTCGGACAGGTCGGGGCCGTCCGCTTCGCCCGCGGCTTCGCCTGTGATCAGCAGGGGACATCCTTCAGCTCGGATACGCTCTCGCGCCGCCTCGAGGAGCGCCTTTGCGACTGAGGGAGGATAGCGTCCGCAGACGGCCTTGCCGCGCTGCGAGACGAGTTTGGCGAGCGCAATGGCATCCCGCTCCTGTTTGTCGAATACCTCGCGCAGCAGGCGTACCACGAAACCGAGAGTCGTCTTGCCGTCATTGTGCAAAACAAGCTGAATGGGCGCACCGCCTGCGTAGATGTTGTCCACAAAGACCCCCGGCGCGTGTTCTAGTTGTTCGGCAGTGTCCGTCATGAAAGTGGTCTCCGATCTAAGCTCATCACCGGACACTTCGGCCGGCTTAGGCACGCTATGCAAATTGCTTGCCGCCGCGTTCCTTATGCTTCATCGGCGGAATCCATAAAGAAGACGCGCAAAGCCGCCGCAATCCCTCGAAGACCTTTGTCAGCAACCCTACACGCGCCGCAAAGCCAACAGGGGCGATCTCGAAAAGGTGAGCAATGTCAAGCTCGGGCGCGCTGGCATGCGACCTGCCAATTCCTATGCAAACGACCCAGGCAAAAAGGATAGCCATGATCAATCTGACGAATAGCGCAGCGAATGCGCTCAAGAGCGCGATCTCGGCTTCGGCGCAGCCGACGAGCGGCCTGCGCATCATGGCCGAGGCCGGTGGCTGCGACGGGTTCAAATACCGGATGAGCCTGGCCGACGAGGCTAAGCCTGACGACGCCGTGACAGAGCGCGATGGCGTCAAGGTGTTCGTCGTCGACAATAAGGGCCGTCCATAAACAACTGAGTCATAGTTGCCACAGATCGCGAGGAGTTTTTGCGCAGGATTCACAATGATGAGTCGCGCGACGTAGCGTCGTGGGATGATTCGAGCCGCTCAGGCGCGCGCCGCGCGGAAGCGCTATCGGGTCACAACGGGCAAACAGACGGGCAGATCACGCGCCTCAAGCTCGTTAAACGTCAAATGTACGGTCGCGGGAAAATCGATTTGCTTCAAGCCAGACTAATCGGCGCAGAATAATCGGAGCTGCACCAAAATTGGATCAGAGCCAAATTTGCAAACGATGACGTAATTGCGGTCGGCGCTCGTGGCAGACAACCTCAGTTATCGTTGAGCCCTCGCAATCAAATGATTCGAAGGAGCTCACCCATGAAGCAGTACGTCGGGCTGGACGTCTCACAGAGAGAAACCGCTGTGTGCGTTGTCAACGAGACTGGTCAAGTAATCTTCGAAGGGAAAGCCAAGTCTAATCCTGGTGCCTTGACTGACCTGCTTAACAAACATGCGCCTCATGCCGAGCGTATCGGCTTCGAGACCGGTGCGATGGCGAGTTGGCTATGGCATGAACTCCGCAGGGTTGAGCTTCCGGTGGTCTGCATCGACGCTCGGCATGCGCGCGCAGCTTTGTCGGTCCGAATGAACAAGAGCGATCAGAATGATGCGCGAGGGCTTGCCGAACTGGTGCGGGTTGGATGGTATCGAGAGGTAAAAGTCCAAAGTGAGGAAAGCCAGAAGATCCGAGCGATCCTTGTCGCCAGATCTCGGCTAGTGTCCATGCGCCGAGACATCGAGAACCAGATTCGCAGTTTGATCAAGGAATGTGGATTGCTGTTCCCTCGCGCGATCGGCCAACAATTCCGCAACCAGGTCAGCGAGCTCTTGGGCGTCGATCATTTGCTTCTCAGCGTGATATCGCCGCTGCTCTCGATCCATGAGAACGTTTGTCAACAACAAGGTAAGTTCGACAACGAGGTCCGCCGGTTGGCAAAGCTGGACGACACGACGCGTCGCCTGATGACGGTCCCGGGGGTCGGTGTCGTGACGGCCCTAACGTTCCGCCACACGATCGATGACCCCTCGCGCTTCCGATCGGCTTCGACGGTCGGCGCCTACCTCGGCCTTACGCCGAGGCGCAGCCAATCCGGCGAAACCGACACCAACGGAAAGACATCTCGATGGGGCGACCGGCTTCTCCGAACTTACTTGTTCGAGGCCGCCACTGTCCTTCTTTATCGAACCAAAAAGT
>NZ_JBVVOU010000018.1:0-148800 GCF_055807635.1 Bradyrhizobium sp. Kon56
CTTCACCAGCTGATTGTCCACGGTGTCCAGGCTCTCGCTGGTTTCCGTCAAAAACTCCCGCAACAGATCATCCATGAAAACAGGCCTTCATACAGGGAGGGCGCGCACACAAGACGTGATGCGCCAATTCGGAATGGGGCCAGCTTCACCGCAAAGCGTTTAATAATGGTTGAGTATGTGGAAAAGAACGGAACCAACAAAGAGATAAGGCGCTCCGGACAAGCCGAAGCGCCTCGTAAAGATTCGATTAACGTTTGAGAGCGGCGGCGTGTCTACGACGCGATAATGGTGATGGCCTCGCCTTCGTGCGCGAGCCTCACGGTCAGCCCGCAAGCCTCTGCCAACAGCCGCGTATAATAAGGCTGGATCGCATGTGCATCCGCAGCCGGGCCGCGCTCGCCGCTCAGGAGCTCGGAGATGTTCTGCGGCAGGCGCGCATTATGTCCGGTCGCGGTGATGCGGAAGCTCATGGTCTCGCCCTCGCCGATCGGATCGATCGTCAGCGTGCCGCCGCGCGGGATCGTGTGCTGCGAAACGACCAGCATGTTGAGCAGCAGCTTGACGCGATTCTTCGGCAGCAAGATCCGCGGCAGATTCCAGGTGATCGAGCACTTGCCGTCCTCGATGTGGCCGCGCGCCATGGTCTGGGCATCGCCGAGATCGATCTGCGCGCCGGACGAGCCGGCCGCACCAAAAGCGAGGCGGCAGAACTGGAGGCGAGCGGAGGCGGTTTTCGCGCTCTTGCGTATCAAGTCGAGTGCGAACTCGCGGTCGTCGGGCTTGGGATCGTCGTCGAGCACTTCGAGCCCATTGACGATGGCGCCGACAGGGCTGATGAGATCGTGGCAGACCCGCGAGCACAGCAGCGCAGCGAGTTCGAGCGCATCTGGAGCGGTGGCGGTAGCGGGTGACGAAGCGTCAGACATAAAGGGTTCCTGGAATTGCACGGCGCGGACGCGGCGAATCAAGCATGCTTGACGAAGGCCGCAGGTTCTAACATTCGCAAGCCTGTGGCAGCTAGCTTGCGATCCGTTCGAAGCGGCCCTAATGCCGCGGCGAATCACTCGCTTAGGGATGGAATTGCCGATGAATGAGGCATGCAGGTGAAGCGGATCATCGACGGCGCGGCCGCCTCCCACCTGATGGAGCCGCTCACCGCCCTGGTGGTGAAGGCGGGCGAAGCCATCCTCGCGGTCAACCGCGCAGCGATGCGGGTCGACGGCAAGCAGGACGGCTCGCCGGTGACCGAGGCCGACCTTGCGGCCGACCGCATCATCGCGGACGGGCTGGCACAGCTTGCGGGCGACATCCCGACGCTCTCGGAAGAGCGGACCCAGCTCGCCTCGCCGCCGTTCCGCGCCAGCTTCTTCCTGATCGACCCGCTCGACGGCACCAAGGAGTTCGTCGCCGGGCGCGACGAGTTCACCGTCAACCTTGCCCTGGTGACATCGGGCGTGCCGCTGCTGGGCATCGTCAGCGCGCCGGCACTCGGGCTGCTCTGGCGCGGCATCGTCGGCCGTGGCGCCGAGCGCGTCGGGTTCGACGGCGCAACCATCGGCGCTGCCGAGCCGATCCATACCCGCAAGCTGCCGCCCCTGGGCGAACCCTGGATCGCCGCGGTGAGCCGCTCGCATGGAGATCCCCGAACCGAGGCGTTCATCGATCATCGCCCCAGCGCCGTCAGAAAGGCGGTCGGCTCGGCCGTGAAATTCGGACGGATCGCGGAAGGCAGTGCCGACATCTACCCCCGCTTCGGGCCCACTTGTGAATGGGACGTCGGGGCCGGCTACGCGGTCGTGACCGCGGCCGGCGGCAGCGTGACCGACGGCAAGGGCGGCGCGCTCCGCTTCGGCGAGCGGCACGATGGCGGCTTCATCATCCCGGAGTTCATTGCTTGGGGTGACCCGCAGGCGGCAAGACTCTGAGGTCGTAAAGGGGCCTACTGGCTGAGCTTGTCCTGGAGGGCGGGCCAGCGCTTGCCCACCTCATAGAGGAAGCGCTCGGGATTGGCGGCGAAGGCGTCGCGATTGGCTTCCCGGCTGAACAGATAGAGCCGCTGCGCCGCGATCGCGAAGAAGCGGGGGTTACCGGCGATGATGACGCCGCGGGCGATATCGACCGGATCGTAGCCGCCGAACTGCGGCCCGTAGACCTCGGGATGGGCGAGGAAAGACGCCCGGTTGCCCTCGTTCCGAAAGCGCCAGACGGCGCCCCACAGGTTCGCCTCGAACTCGGCCGTCCCCTGCACGGCCGTGCCAGCGACGAAATAGGCCACGGGGTCGAAGCCCTCGATCGCCACGCCACTGAAACGGTTGACGACGATCCGCTCGGTGGTGGCCGCCTGCGCCGGCAACCCCGCGCAGAGGATCCAAATGCCCGACAGCATGCAGACCAGAAGGCCGATCAAGGCAATTCCGGGGCGCAAAGGGCTGGCTTCCTGCCGTTGTGCCGTCATAGTTGCTGCGGATAACATCCGAGTCGAGGGGACATCCGGCGCAACCTAGAGCCGCGCCTGTTGGCGCCAGGTTAAGGAAGCGACCGGATTCGATACCAGGGGTTCTTTTATGACTTTCGCATCACGCCTTGCCGCAGTCGCGCTTGCCGCGATGGTCGGGTGGATCAGTCCGGCTTCCGCCCAGCAGCCGCCGCCGCCCGACTTGCCGCCGCCGCAGCGGACCCAGACGCCCAGCACCTATGGGCCGGACGAACTCGTGAACGCCGGGCATCGCTTCTTCGGCAACGTCTCGCGCGGTCTCGCCTCGATCATCGAGAAGGCGGTCAGCCAATGGGGCCTGCCCAACGGCTATATCCTCGGTGAGGAAGGGTCCGGCGCTTTCGTCGCCGGCCTGCGCTACGGCGAAGGCACGCTCTACACCAAGAACGCCGGTGACCTCAGGGTCTACTGGCAGGGTCCCTCGCTCGGCTTCGACTGGGGTGGCGACGGCGCGCGCACCATGACGCTGGTCTATAATCTGCCCGCCACCAACGCGATCTACCAGCGCTTCGCCGGCCTCGACGGCTCGGCCTACATCATCGGCGGCTTCGGCATGACGGCGCTCACCGCCAACAACATCGTGCTGGTGCCGATCCGCTCGGGCCTCGGCCTGCGGCTGGGAGCCAATATCGGCTATTTGAAATTCACCCCGCGCGCGACCTGGAACCCGTTCTAGCGTTCCGCTTTCCCCTCCGGCGACGGATCAAGGTTAACGACATGTCGGGGCTGGCTTTTTGCCGGCCCCGCATGCAATGTCCTTGGTAAATTTTTCCTTAGCTTTGGGAGTTCTGGCCCATGGTCGAACCGATCATGTACCTGGCGATCGGTTTCCTGCTCTCGATGCTGTGCGGGCTCGCGATCGTGCCGCTGGTGCATAACCGCGCCGTGCGCCTGACCACGCGCCGGCTCGAGGCCGCCACGCCGTTGTCGATGGCCGAGATCCAGGCCGACAAGGACCAGCTCCGCGCCGAGTTCGCCATGTCGGCGCGACGGCTGGAGATGAGCGTCGACCAGCTCAAGAACAAGACCACGAGCCAGCTCGCCGAGCTCGGCAAGAAGAGCGACGCCATCAACCGCATGAAGATCGAGCTCGGCGAGAAGAACGCCACGATCTTCGCGCTCGAAGCGCGCGAGAAGGCGGTGAAGGAGCAGCTCCGCGCCAGCGAAGAGGAATTCAACACCAAGACCGCAGCCCTGCGCGCCGCCGAGCTCGCGCTGACCGACAAGCAGGGCGAGCTCGCAAAGATCAATTCCGAACTGTCCGACCGCTCGATGATGGCGGAGAGCCGTCAGGTCGAGCTGGTCGCGGTCCGTGCGCAGATCGAGGAGCTGAAGCACCGCGTCGGCGACGCCGAAAAGGAATTTGCCGCGACACAGGCGCGGCTGGCGCAGGAGCGCACCGAGTCCGAGACCGCTTCGCGCGAGCTCGGCGACGCCCGCGGCCGCGTCGAGAATCTGAGCCAGCGCGTCACCGACCTCGATCGCCAACTCATCGTGCAGGTGAAAGAGGCCGAGATGTTGTCGGGCCGCGTCGGCGATCTCGAGGGACGCCTTGCCACGCAGGGCAAGCTGCTCGCCGAACGCGACTATGAGAACAACCAGCTCCGCCAGGCCAACGAGGCCAATGAGCGCATCATCAAGGAGCTGCGCGTTGAGATCGCGGCGTTGAGCGGCGGCAAGTCCTCGGCCGCAATGGAATCGATCCGCGCGGAAAAGACCGCGCTCGAGGAGCAGCTGCGCACCGCCCGCGACGAGCGCGCCAAGCTCCAGCGCGACATCAACGCGATCCAGCAACAGGCCGAGAGCTCCTGGGCGACCGAGCGGATGGAGAACGCGCTGCTGCGCGAACGCATCAACGACATCGCAGCCGAGGTGGCCAAGCTCGCGATGCAGCTCGAAGGGCCGAACTCGCCGATCGAGGCCCTGCTCGCGGCGGAGGCCGGCCAGCCGCCGAGGCCGGCGCCACGCCCGGCCAACGACGCCCCTGCCAACGGCACCGCCGCAGGCACCCTGCCCGAAGGCGGCGGAACACTGGCCGAACGCATCCGCGCGCTCCAGGCCCACGCCTCCCGCGCCCGCCAGCAGGGCGCGTAAGCGGCCCCAAGATGGTCTGACCGCCGAATTGCGGGTCCGGGGGAAGGTTTTCCGGCCCGGCAGCGCCTCGAAACTTGACACCTTCGGCCTGCACTTCTAAATCGCGGGCTCCAAAGCATCGGCGGCCGAAACTCGGGTCGCCTGCATGATGGTTTCGGGTGCATAGCTCAGCGGGAGAGCGTTCCCTTCACACGGGAGAGGTCCAAGGTTCGATCCCTTGTGCGCCCACCATTACTTCAGAATTTACAGTAACTTAGCGACTTGCTTCCTCCACATTGTGCCCCGGAAAGTCTGGGGCACAACCCGGGCACGTTGCAAAAAAGATCATCCCGCTACCTTCGCCCGCCGCTCCGATCCCGACGGCAAATCAAGAAAACTCGTTGATCTTTCACCACGAGATCCGCGTCGGCGCGCCACTTTTGGGCACGAGTTTCGTTGGGCGCTCGATAGGCGCGAGCACGTTGTGCTCGAGGCAACCTTCGCCGAGGTACCACTCGAGGAAGGTATCGTGCTCGCGCGGGTCCTTTGATGCTCCGCGCTTGCCGGTCTTGGCTGTGTTGTCCACTGCCGCCATGAGTTGCCGCCGCGTCAGCTCGGCAATGGCGAGCTCGAAATGGTTCTCGAGACCACGTCGCCAGAGCAGACAGTGCTGGTTTCCAGTGACGACCTGCTGTCCGGTGAGGGACACCACATGGGGCCGCCTTCAATCATCAGGTTGCCAGCTCATGCACTGCTTCTCCGCCAGCTGTTGCCGTTGAGCCTCGCGCCCGACTTAGTTCGGATCGCTCCTCTTGCCTACCTTGCTGGCGGCGATGGTGACGACTCCGACGAGACCCCTGTTGCAACATTGTAAAGCGGTAAGGACCAAGGGAGCCGGGAGTTCGCTTTCGGCATCCCCCTACCTCGGGGTCGGCTTATAGTCATCGCCCTTCCAGATCGTGATGCTCCTCGGGCGTATTGACCGGTTGCGGTGCCGTAGCGCTCGAAGGACCCAGTTCGCACCCTCCTGGATCACGACCGAGTTTCAAACCTGCATCGAGCATTGGCGCATCGGGTCTCACCAGCTTCGTGGTGCTCACGCCCGCATTCGGATCAAATGCCATTTCGGAGTCTCGTTCAAACAGCTCTCGCAGACGCTCGATGCGAGCGAACCGGAATGGATGGACCGGTTTGATCATCGGGCTAGGCCCCCCGCGTCGAATGCGAACAATCGGATGATGAAAACTACGAGCGCGCGACGGGTGACGCTCATGAGTCGAGCTGTCGGTTCTCCGCCGAATGCCAGTCCGCGCCGTGGAGGCGGATCATCTCCCGACGGGACCGCTCGATGAAGATGCGCTCAACGCAAAAGCCGGCTGCAACTGAAGCCGCCAGCGCAAGGCCACAGGCCTTATAGTCATTCATGAAATTCCAAAACATGTTGCAGCCGGCAACTCCTACAAAAGTAAGTGCCATGATCACATTGCGAAATGCCTTAACCATGGTGCCCCCAGTCAGTCGGCGAGGAACTTTTACCATTGCAACCACGGCGATTGGCAGCGTTTAACCCTTATGATGAGCCGTCTTTCTGCTCGATCAGCTTGGGTCCGGCCGCGCTGCCGACCGCCGTGGGGCTCGCTCTTCTTACTTAAGAGGGCACCCGGAAACGGGGCAGTGATAGCGACGCCGGCATACTTCATCACGGCGGGCCCATTCCCGAGTGCCCCCCGGCGAGGGACTCCGCATCCCTTCGCGCGAGGGATCGACGCCGCATGGCGTGCGCCGTTGTGGCGTGGAGAAGAAGGGCGTGTTCGAAGCATGGAGCCTGCTGGTTATGGCTCTTACACCCGCAAGCCCATGCCCGCCGCCCTGTTTAAGCACTATCCGGCGCGCGTGGTCCGAAACGCCTGGTTCAACGCAGGCGAGAGCACAGGCCGCCGCGTTGTTGCCTGCGAAATAGCCAGAGCCTGCCCGAATTGGTTAACGGATTGTTAATCGGCGTTCGGCAGGCTTGCGGTCAGCGCTGCCGATCAGCCCCCAAGCTACGGTAGCGCAAGCGATGGCCGGCGGCAGTGATGCCCGCCGGCCATTTCATGCTGTCTGCGTCGTCTAGGGCTTAGCGGGACAACGAACGCCGCCACCAAGCCCGCAATCATCCACTAATCGTTTCGTCAGACCTTTTGGTTAGCAGGTTGCCGCCGACGCGGGAGGATTGCCGTCCCGGTCATGCAATCTAGACGTTCCGCCTGTTTCACGTCCGGGCGGTCCTCAGTTACTTTGCCGGCGTGGGTTTGGGGATCGCGCCTATGCCGCGGGGATTTGTCTACGTACTCGTTTCACCAAATAGCGATTACATAAAAATCGGCCGTACCGAGCGGCCCATCGCTGAACGCCTTCGTGGAATAAATGGCGGTGAGACGTACGCTCCCCATGGCCCGTGGGAATTGTCAGATTGTGTGCATGTCACGGACTGCATCGCAATAGAGAATGCTCTCCATCGTCACTTTCGCAACCGAAACGTAGAGATTGACGGAACGCGGGAGCTCTTCGGCGTGGCTCCGCACGAGGCTAGAGAACAATTGCGTTCGATTAGCGAGCCGCTCCGCGTCGATCCCGAAAGGACGGATCGGCTCTTCCACAATCCCGATGTCAGCCTGTTTCTATTCCGCTTGTTCCAGCTTTCGGGATTGTACGGCAACCTCGACATTCAAGGCGCGTGGACCTTAAGCGTTCTCCCGCAGACCAACGGAGGGCGTTGGTTCACCTTAAACATCGGGTCTCACGAAGTTGCTTTCAGCACTCGAACGCATGTGGACGGAAAGTTTTCGCACTATCTTGTGCTCGACCGTCTGATTTTGGATTATCCAAAAACGATCATGTGGCTCGGCCAGCGTGCTGGGGATTTTCAACCGGCCGACTACAAAGCTGCTGAACATGCGGTGAGTGTAAGTTTCGACGAGGATTTTGCAAAGGCCGAACGCATCTTCGCTCTCGACGGAGTTCGTCGCGCAATGGTCGCTTATTGGGCCGACGCTCTAGCCGATCTGCGCGAGAGAAATGCGAAGAGCGTCTACGCAAGGTACCATTCCTACGATGAGGTATCGCAGTTGCTCCAATACAAAAGGGCGAGAGACAAGGTGGTGGTAGGTCCCACCGAGCCATGAACGATCATTCGACGACGGAAGCGCCCGCTTTTGACGCTTAGCGTACCGAGCGCTGGTTGCGCTCTCTCTGAGCGCGCTTCGTACGGCGACGCAACGGTCGAATGTCAGGCGTTCACCAGAAACGGCAGAGGTGTTGTGATCAATATCGCTAGGCCCTTGCGCAAGTAAATTGTGCACCTATTCGAACGCACCGATTGCGATGCCTTCGAGGTGACGAATGCGACGCCAGACATTCGCAATTTCTAGCGAAAGTCCGACGTCCAGCCTATCGGCCGCCGACTTCCAACGCTCTTCATTGACATTCACTTCCTGGCGCCTGGTCGGATGCTCCTCAACCGGAATGTCCTGTTCGCCTTCCTCATAGGCTAATCCGGATGTCTGCTGGCGCATGATCGTGACGAGATCGGTCAAGCCAGCCCGGAATTGTTCTAGCGCCGCAATTGCTTCAATGCGCCAGTGTTGTGTGGCCGATGCATCGGGGTTGCGTTCAGCGTACAGGCGCATCGAGCGCAGCGCAGTGTCGCAGACAGTCATCACGCCGAACGCCTCTTCCGACCACGAGCTATAAATCTCATGCCACAAAAGGTGATCGAACTCCCACAGAAGCCGATCAGTCCGCAGGTCATCGACGGCCTTTCTGACGGTGTCTCGTTCGGTCTCAAGCGAAACCGCGGCCTTCACAATCATCGAAACGGCAGCGGCCGCCGATTGGCGCGCTGCTCTGCAAGCTGGCGGTACACTGGCCGAGCAGCAAGGTACGCTGCGGCCAAGGCTAATAGCGCGGCGATGAGGGTCTGCCAGTTCTGAAACCCCTTCCACAAGCCGTCAGAAACGATTGGACCTGCAACTCCTGTCCACGCGATCAGAGCACAGCTAAAGAACAGCAATGAAGCGATTAAGTCGGGCTGTGGTTTGCGCATGCGAAGGGATAACAACACCAGTAGAAAAACGGCGGATGACGGGCGGCTGTAGGATGCCGAACAACCCTGAAGATTACTTAAACTAGTCCAATTGCGAAAGGCAACCACGCGAACGTCACCTCCGATCTCTTGCAATCTTCGTCACTCATGACACCGTTGCCGTAGCCTATGCGGCAACGCCCAACCAGCCGTTGCGATAGGCGTCTCGGAGCGACACGAATGTTAAGCCACCCGACTTCCATTTCGGCACCAGTTTCCGGATCAACCGAAAGGTCTGATTTTTCTGCGCGATGCCAGCTTCAAAACTGTTGTCGTGCAAGAGAACGATGCCACGCTCCGCTTGACTGTATGCTTTGGTAGCTGCATCGAGCGCCGCAGTGTCATCGAGACTGATCGCAAGGTTCCAGAACGACCAATCATCTCCGGAGAAATCCCAGTGGATGGGATCGGCGTATGATCCATAGAGCTCTGGCCCTTCAAATGGCATTCCCCTTGCGCTGAGGTCTTCATGTGTCGGCCAAAGACCGTAGGGCGGCCGGAAGAAAAGCGGTCTCGTTCCTACAGGAATGAACGGGCTGATCACGTTGTGGGCGGCAGCAACTTCCTCCCGGATGTCGACAAAATTCTGGGTCAGATCTGGATGGTTTTGCGTGTGGTTGCCGATCTCATGACTATCACTGATCAGCTGCTTCACGACGTCGGGGAGTTGCGGCACGAAACGGCCGATCAGGAAAAATGTCGCAGGGATACCCTGCTCGCGAAGAAACGAACTGATCTCAGCTGTATATTCGCCGGGACCATCATCGAAGGTTAGGCACAATTGGCCATTAGGAAATGCATTTCCACTCTTCAAAAGCAAGGGATGCCCCCCGGAAGGATGCGGCCCAAGCCGCCACGTTTCTAAAACCCGATCCAAATCGCGCCGCGGCGGCGCGCTAGTCAACGCTAGATGCTCTCGCCCTTCGGCTTGGGCTTTGCGTTCGGTTTTGGCGGTGCGAGTGGAGGAGCAGCGCGCCGTGCGGCTCGATGTTTCAGCACATAGGTCGTGCCAAATTCAAGGCCCTTGGCATCGATGAATTCACGGAGGGGCTGGACAAGCCGCCCGTCACGGCCCGCCGAGAGCAGAGCAACGTCGTTTGCCTCTTCGCCGCAGGCGCCCATCGCTCCCCTTGAGATCGTCGCGGCATCGGACGCGTAATCATCCAACTTGGTCACTGCCCGCTCAAGGCAGTCAAAATAGAGTTCCATGCTTTGGTGGGTAAGGCGCGCTTCTATATCTTGCGCCCCCGCACTCGATACGCCCGCGATCAACAGCAACGCGGCAGCCCCCTTCCGTATCATTCGCCGATCCATTCCCCTGTTTGACGATAAAAATGACCAGCGGCTTCGCGCGCGCGTTCTTCGTTGCCGGTCCCAGTGCAATTCAACATAGCACGCGTTCTCGCGCAGTGCGCAGCCCTCTGTTAGATTGAACCTTCGATGTATCGGTTGAGCGCTACTTCAGCACGGGCGAACGGACGATGCGATCGGAACGCTACCTTAATTCCGCTGCGGATGTGATCTTGCGATCTCAGGGATCGCCCGATCACTCTAGTAACTGAGCAAAGAATTTCCCGCTCGTCCTACTCGCTCGCCCCCGCTGTTTTTGAAAGCGCTGCAAGCGAGCATAAACCGCTTGGCGGGTGCGGCCTAGCCGTTCGCCGACCTCCTCCGCTGTGGCACCTGCGCCAAAGAGCGAGAGTAATTCCGCCTCTTCGTCCGGCAACCACGGACGTGTCGATGTGCGATCGTTCGTCATTCGCGATGCCTGCATTACCTAAATGCGCGGCGGCGCTGACCGCCGCGGCGGGTCGGGAAAGCGAGCTGGCCGCTCTGAGCGCGGCGCCGCCGGCAAGCGGCTGGGTTCAGGCGCTCGATTACCGCGCGTCACCCACGCTGCTAGACGAGCGTAGCTTCGCCTGAGAGCCGGAACGAACCAAGCAGATGCGTCCTCGTGATCCATGCGGCAGAATAATATCCATGAACCATTTAGAAAACATTGCCGGCTCCGTAACTGATCGTAAACGATGCGATGGCAACAAACGGCCATGGAAACCGAACGACCGCTTGAAACGATGGATGAAGACATCGGTCGGCACGAAAAGCGCAGGCCGCTTTTTAATCAGTATCACCGGCAAATGCTCGATCCTCTTCGTGACCGCGATTGGGTGTCTTCTTCGAAGCTTTCCGATCACCCCGGAACAACGCTCGCTCTTTTACGAAACGGATGGATGGAGCGACGCTCAACGGGCGAAGGTGTCGAATATCGTATGACCGAAGCCGGTCTGACAGAACTTAGCCGCCCCCGATAACCCGCAAACCGGTGGGAAACGACGAACGTGTCAAAGGCCATGGAACTGATCGTCGCCGGCTACGTGAAGGTACGGGACCGTCGCGCGCTGACGGACTTGCTGGCGCATCGGCGCAAGGTGCTCGCTGAACTGCAAGCCGTATCGGGCATCAACCCAGAAAACGCGGCCAAAACAGTCCAAGAGGAATTGGCGGTGATCGAAGCCGGCCTCGAAGAACTTAAACCTCCGCCCGGTTCGCTGCCTGAGAACGAGTGGAGCTAGCTATGCGCGTTAACAAGATCAATTGGGACAAAATCGGCCGGGTGACGGAGCCGGGTCGATATAAGTGCTTTTTCGGATATCTAAACGTCACGCCAGAGGACATTGAAGTGTGGACGCGTTACCCCCACGCGACGTTCACCTTGATCACCCAAATGGCGGACGAGCGAGCGGTGGGCGAAGACTACCGTCTAGGCGCGTTCGATATCGGCAATCCTCAACAGTAGGACGGTTCGCCGTCGTCGCCTGCGGCACAGCCTCGACGGCGTTGTCTCCAAGAGGATCGCGATCGGCACTATGACGCGGGTCGTGAACGGGACCGGTAGCGGTCAAAAACCCGAAGCATTTGGCGAGGCTCGGGCAGTCACACCTCACGAGCATTCGAGCTTTCGAAGCTGTTGTTCAGTCAGGAATTCCGAACGCAGGCCTAGACGTTCCTTCTTGAGCATTCACAGCAAGTACACTCCGGTGCGGCTTCTCGGTTCCCGAATTAACTTCCTGCCGGGAGATCAAGCTTAACTTGAAGATTTGATTGCAGCGGCGCATCGGGGGGTTAGCTTTGTGCACCGGACATTGTCCCCGTCCGGGTCCGCCCAAGCGAAGCCGTCGCGCCATTATATTCGGCGAGGCGGCTTCGTTTGCCCGGCCACGCGCGCGAGTGTGATTTTGATGAGGCCGTCAAAACACGAAACGCTCGACCTCGTCGAGATGCGTCGACAGATTATCGCTCTGCGAACCCGGCACTCTGACAACGCCCGCGTCACGTATCTGTTGAACCGGTTGCTGATCAAGACTGCATATCTCACCGAGGCAGAGAGCCCCGCTCAGGCGAAGCGGCTGTGGGACGCATTCACTGAAACGATGGCAGATGTCGAGAAGATCATCACACAAGGCGACCAGACGCCATCGAGTAAGGCTAACAAGTAGATCCGATTGCGTAAGGCGAGCACTGGGTTGATGCTACCCGGCGTCGCGGAGGTGGCTCTGTCTCGCGTAACCGCCGCCTTCGCGGCAAGGGGCCGCCGCCGTCACAAGCGGCGGCCCCGCCCGTGAGCGGCCTAGTAAGCACGCCGCACTACTCGGGGCAGGGAGGGCAGTCTCGGAGAAAACCGGTGGGCAAGCGCTAGCACTGCGGCTTCGTCGGTTTCGAGCGCGATCTTCTGGGCAAGCATCACGTCGCCAACTGCCAGCGGCCGTTCGGGAATGAAACACCACCCGGTCTTGGGCTGTCTTTCTTCATCAAGCTCCAAAACATTGCCCATGGTGCCCTGATGAATTCGATATCGTCGGCCGGTGTGAGAGCCTGTGACTTCGAAATAACCCTCGTCATTAAACTGCGCACGCTGATCCGGTGATAGCCAATCGCGCAAAAGGCGCCGCGCACGCGCTTCCGGCCCATTTTGCTCGATGAAGCTCCGATACAGCGAACGCAGGGAGCGCAAACGCGCTCTGCTGCCGACGCCGTTGCGTCTGAACAAAAACATTGCTGTGCCCACGAGGGTGGCTAGCCGCCGACAAGGCGCGGGTAAAACAGCGTCTCGTCCGCAGTCGGATCAAATGTCCGTACGGCCTTGAGATCGCCGGCTGCCGTCCGCGTGGCAGCCGTAAATCCCTGGCCGATCAGCTTCTTAAACCGCCGTTCGGCCTCGGCCAATCCGTTCGGATCGGTGCGCTCAAAAAAATGTCTGCCGTCGCCTGTGTGATCCATCACGATCTGGGTAGCCATGGAAGAGAACTCCGTAAGTTCGAGCCCTAGTGTGGAAGAACCTCGCGGCGCCGGCTGGTGTTCCTAGTCCGGAGAAACTTGCTGTGTTTCCCATTAGGCGTCCTGCCCGGCATCGACGAAGCCCTGATCCGCCGCGATCTGACGCCGGCGCAACGGGCGAAGCTGATCGCTAAGCGCAAGGCGACTTATGGAGCCGTGCATCCGGAGACGAAGCGCGGCGCGAGTGGGCGCCGCGGGAAAAAGATGCCAACATGGCGTCTTTTACTTCCGATACCGCCGCCAAGACAGGAAAACCAGAACGGACGATCCAGCGCGACGCGACCCGCGCCAAGCCGCTAGGCCCCGATCTGGACCGTGTTTCAACACGGGTTAGCGGGGGCCTGACTCGACGATGCATGATCTCGTTCTGAAAGGGATGGCGGTGGCAGTGTTCGCAGATCAGGGACACCATTTCAGTAAGATACCGTAGCGCGAGACGTGATGAGAGAAGGCCACGGGCTCGAAGGCGACGCGCACGCAGGTCCCTTCGTTCGGTACAGGTAACTCGTCCGAAGGCAGCCTCGCCTGCCCAATCTGCGTCAGGTCCACCTGATACCGGCCGAGCTTTTCGACACGCAGCGCAGATACGGCTACGAGGTCGGTTTGGGAGAGTTGGGTGAGAACATCACCACGGCAGGCCTGGACCTTGAGCGGATGCCCCTCGCGAGCCGGATGAGGCTGGGATCGACCGACGTCGTGGAACTGACCGGGCTCCGAACGCTCTGCGTGCTCATCGACCGCTTCCGGTCAGGCCTGAAACGACGCGTGATCTCACCCGAGAAAGCAGACCCGGCGTTCAGATGCGCGGTTCTGGGCATAGTGAGAACCCCCGGCCGTGTCACCGCCGGCGATTTCGCGCGAGCGCTGCTGCCGAGCCCCCCTGCGCCTTCTACCGGCACTGTAGCGCTTCAGTGCAAAACTCAGCCAGCCGTTAGGCGAATCGGATTGCATTCGGTAGAGGCGGACGTGCATGGCCGCAAAGAAGGCAACGGCGGTACGCGTGGGCTGGGGGAGACACTCAACCGTCAGAGACTTTTGCAAGCCGCCGCGGCACCACCGGCGGCTTCTCTTTTGGCCCGCGCCACGATGCCGCCTGATCGAAATTAGGTAGACACCAAGACGTTAGGCCATTTCGCGAGCCAGACGGCGCCCCTCGCGTTCGCTCCGCTTCGGCAGGGAACGATTCAGCAGCTTGGCGTTGAATCCGCATGTGTGCCGTGGCGTTGCCTCAGTCTCCTTTCGGAGTATCGCGCGTCAATGGCGCCGTCAAAATTTCTATTCGTGGTTACATTGAACCGTGTGACCCCACGCTGCGCGAGTATCCACCGCGCGGCGAGGGTTGCGTCTGCGAAATTAAGGCCGACGGTTACCAAGCCCAACTGCATCTGGATGAGGGGGACGCCAAAGTTTATTCGCGTATTCCTCGAACCTCTTGACCGCCGGCACCCTGAACTTCTTCGATCTTGCATCCCTGGCCAAGCCTGCCGCCTTCGCAGCTCACCTCGTCGCCATGCGGCGCATCAGCTGGGTCGTCTACGCCAAACGGCTGTTCGGCGGCCCCGCGCAGGTGCTGGCCTATCTCGGCCGCTATACCCATCGCGTTGCAATCGCCAACAGCCGGCTCGTAGCCCTCGACGAGGATCACGTTACCTTTACCTGGAAGGACTATCGCCAGAACGGCGCGACAAAGATCATGAAGCTCAAGCCCGGCGAGTTCATCCAAAGGATCGAACGCGAGAGTGGCGCCTCGACGATGCCGGCCATCTCCGCTTGGGAAAGTGCCTCAGTGCGGCGGAGATGAATTGCGAGCCAACGATGCCCGATCGCATATTGAGCTGATCAACTATCCGATGCTTTTCAAGCTCAAGGCCACCGCCGCCGAATAACACCGGCCTCCATCACGCCATCGAACGCGGATGGCTCAAGCTGCACGAGTCAGGCGCCTATGTCCGGATATTGAAGACAAAGGCTGCCGGCCTTACCGATAGCGGAGCACTTTAGTTGATGGCTGTATCGTCAACCGGTAAACAACGAGATGAGCCGCTCCGAAAGCCTCAATCAGATTGCCGCAAGCAGGGCAATAGTACCTGCCCTCCGTGCCACGCTCGGAGGTAAGCTCAAGACGGCAGAAGCCAGCACCGCACTCGGAACACGTCACATCACTCTTTCTCATGCTCCGACTCCTCACGCTGCGCGTCGCCACGATTCTTCAACATATGCTTGGTTGCGGCACATCTCCTTTGCCCAGATCCTCGGTCGCCATCACCATTGCGGGTCCGCTGATGCCCACCCCTTGCGCGTGTGCCGACGAAGTTCACATAGATACACGTGATGGAGGTCGATGTCGCAGCCAAACCGGCGAAAGAAGTCTCCATTCTCGACAGAGCTCGCGCAACAGCTGGCCGCGCAGATTCCTCGTCATCTCGGTCCGTCCGGCAGATAATAGTTGGTACGAATCGGACAAACATCAGCCCGTACAGACACGTGTAACGGATGAAACCTCCGCCAGTAAAATACGCGACGTTCAAAACGTCCATTCGAAGTTTCTCATCGTCATACTGCCGGTCTCTGCCTATTTACGTCGAATTCTCCTGCTGCGCCGAGGATATCCTGCATCCCGTTGTATGGAATCGATCACGGTGGTGGCCCTGCAGCAGGCCGTTAATGAGGCCGTGCCCCGAGCCAATTGCCGGGTACGTCGATGACCCATAGCAAATAAGGATTCGCAAGCTTGTGAGCACAGTGTCGGCTCTCACCAAGAGTCGCGCGAAACTCCCGCCTGTGCACAACTCCTTCGCGCATCCGTCATGCGCGCGCTAACCACTAGCTGATTTAAGATTGTCGCAATCGGCTACTCGCTGCAGCCCAAGTCAATCGTTTACAGCGAATTAAGCAGAGCAGGATTTGATGCCGCGCGGACAGGAAGCTTGGATCTCGGGGATGTGTGATGGGTGCTGCCAGGAAGCAATCCGTGAAATTAGATACGGGAATGTTCGAGGGCATGCCGGTCCTGCGTCGCAAGTGGCAGGCTGCACTCAAGCCCGGCCAAACTCTTCCCCGCTACGAAGATGTGCTGCTGGGCAGCCTCGGACGACTCGCCGATCACATGATGCTGCTCAAGTGCGAGAACGACGCATTCGCCGTTTCGCGGACGGGTCGCTATGCGCAGGAATGGCCGGGCGATGAGCGCTGGGACGTTCCGATGGACGCGCTGCGCCCGGATTGCGCGACCGTCCTCAGTGAGGCAGCCGCGAACGCGATTGCAAACAACCGTCCTTATCTCACCGCCGCTCATTGCGTGCGCAACGGCATGGTGCGAACGTATGACGTGCTCGCGCTGCCGACCTTCGCGCGTTGGGGCGGCACGCTGGTCGGCGCCTACGTCAACGAGCGCGGCACGGAATACAATCTGCCCGATGCGATCTTTTCTACGACCGACGACGGCGTAATCTCGCTCTCGACCATTCGCGATGCGACGGGCCAGCCGGTTGATTTTCAGGTCGTGCACCACAATCAAGCAGCAGTGAGACTCCTCAACGTGGCAGAGCGAAGCCTGCTATGGCAGCGTCTGAGCAACGGAGGCCACCTGCTCTGTTCGCAAGCGGTCGTAGGGCGGTTGCGGGCTGCGGTTAAGGACGACCAGGGTGACCAGTTCGAGATCGACAGCGATGATCGCAGCCTTCGGTTGGCAATTAAGGCCTTCGGCGGGATCCTTTCCCTGGTCATTTCCGACGTCACGTCCTTAAAGCGCCGAGACGCTTCGTTCAGACTGCTGTTCGACTCCAATCCAATGCCGATGTGGGCGTTGGACTGCGAGACGATGGCCTTTGTGAGGTCAACGACGCGGCGGTGCAGCACTACGGTTACGCTTGCGAGACCTTCCTGCGGATGAAAGTTCACGAGATCTGGCCAAGGGAGGAGTGGCTCAGCTATACGCAGGCGCTGCGGGACGTCGGCGATACCTACCAGTCCGAACATCACTGGCGTCACGTGAAAGCCGACGGCACCGAGATTTGTGTGCTCACCTTCGGGCGACGAATCATGCTCGAAGGGCGCGAAGGCTACCTGGTCGCGGTGGTCGACATCACCGAACGGCGTAAGGCCGAGGCCCGCATCGCCCATATGGCGCTCCACGATGGATTGACTAACCTCCCCAACCGCGCGCTCCACCGCGAGCGTCTAGCCGAGGCGCTTGAAAGTGGCAATGCAGCCTGCAAACGCGTCGCGGTGTTGTGCATCGACCTTGACCTCTTCAAGAACGTCAACGACTCCTTCGGCCATCCCATGGGCGATTGCCTGCTCAAGCAGGTCGCCAACCGGCTGCGGTCGCGTGTAGCCAGCAACAATCTGGCGGCACGCCTCGGTGGCGATGAATTTGGAATCATCCTGGCCGACGATTCCTCGCCGAAGCAGGCGAGCGATTTCGCCGCCGGGCTGATCAGTATGTTGAGTGAGCCTTATGAGATCGACGGCAATCAGGTGGTGATTGGCGCCTCGATCGGAATTGCACTTTCGCCTGGCGACGGCACGAGTAGCGAGGAACTGATGCGCAACGCCGACATGGCGCTCTATCGCGCCAAACAGGATGGCCGCGGCACGCAGCGTTTCTTCGAGCGCGAGATGGATCACCAAGTGCAGCGGCGCCGCGAGCTGGAGCTCGACCTGCGCCGCGCTTTTGCCAATGGAGACTTCGAGCTGCACTACCAGCCGCTGGGTCGACGTCGCGCGTGACAAGATCTCAGGTTTTGAGGCGCTCCTGCGCTGGCTCCATCCGGAGAAGGGCATGATCTCGCCGGCGGAGTTCATTCCGGTGGCGGAAGATATCGGACTGATCGTCTCGCTCGGCGAGTGGGTATTGCGTGAAGCCTGCAACGAGGCGGTGAAGTGGCCGTCCGAAATCAAGGTCGCGGTCAACCTGTCGCCGGCACAATTCCGTAGCCGTAATCTGGTCCAGGTGGTGATTTCAGCGCTCGCCAATTCAGGTTTGTCGCCCAAGCGGCTCGAGCTCGAAATCACCGAGTCGGTGTTCCTGGCGGAATCCGAGGCCAATCTCGCGATCCTGCACCAGCTGCGCGAGCTTGGAGTTTCCATCTCTTTGGATGATTTTGGAACAGGTTATTCCAGCCTGAGCTACTTGCGCAGCTTTCCGTTCGACAAGATCAAGATCGATCGCTCCTTTGTGAAGGATCTCGCGAAACGTTCCGACTGCGTCGCCATCGTGCGCGCGATCTCGGGCCTCGGGCGTAGCCTCAACATCACCACAACTGCGGAAGGGGTGTCCGCCCTTAATTAGCACCTAAGAGCTTGATCCGACAAAGGAAGTGATCCGGCCCTAAATGAGCGTGCCCTACCGCATGCCCTACCAGTCTAAGATGCTACTCTGCGTCAGGGACGCCACTTCGAGCCCTGCTCGGCGAGTTCGCGAAGCAGTCGTTCGTGCAGGCCACTTTGCGGATCGATTCCCTGGCGCGCGAGATCCAGAACCGTGCGCGCCAGCTTACGGGCCTCCTCAACGGTGGTGCCCGGTACGTCGCCGATCTTGAGGTACGGCCGTGATTTCCCGATCGTGTACTGAACGTGAAAACTGATGGCGCCCGTATCTCGGATAATCGCGCGCAGGCCCGAGACCATGTCGTCGCTGACCGTAATCCGGTCAGTCTTCATGCGGCCGGTGGCCAATCCTTCGGCCAACTTCTGAAACCACTCGACTGTGAAATCGGACGGCTTTTTGGCCAAAGCATCTAGTTGCTTTTTCATCTTCCGGCGAGCATCAGGCATGCCGCATACTGTAAACGGGAACCCCAGCAATCGCAAGCGCCCATACCGTTCTTACTCACGATTGTTAGTACACACACACAACCTCGGCAAATTGCTGGTGTCGCTTTGACTGTGAATAGCCGGGAGAAGCCTGACAATCTGGAGTGGCTCCGCGGATGACGTGTCACCCTTGGTAATCGCGATCCGCCAGGAGAAACCGACGTTGTGCCCCCACACCGAGCTCCCTAGCGGCATGCCCACACTCACCGTGCCAGCCCTCGTTGAAGAGATAATCCAGCGCTACGACGCTAAGGACGAGCCGTTCAATGAGTTCGCCATCACAGGGGAAATGCGAGCGCTAAGCACGGTGCTTGTTGATCCGTCTGAATCGGAGCGAGCAGGAATATGGGCCGAGTACCTGGCTTTCGACTTGACCACTGGTCAGCACGAAAACCCTTGGAACAGTTATTTTGGACCGATGGGATCTGGTACGAATGACCAGGGTCAGAGAGTTTATTTTCCTGACATCGCGGGTACCGCTCCCATCACGGTCGATCATTGGGCCGGGCGCGCGAGATCTCTCAATCACCCCTTCCTAAAAGCGCGGTATGCCGATCTTGCATGGGAAATGAGCGCACCCATCGGAAAGCGGAAGCGCGATGTTGATGATGCCCGGCTTGCGGTCGACTGCTATCTCGACGCGATCCCTCGAATGGCCGAGGACCATGAGCACGTTCAGTTTGCGATCCGCGCGCTCGACCTGGCGGTCTTGATCGCCGATAAGGCGCGGACCGAGCGCGCACGCACCGAACTAATGGGCGTACATCGCCGGCTAATGATGCAGAAGCGCGGGCTCTGGTGGTACACGATTGACCGTTTGCTCGAAGATAAGAAGGCTGGTGTTACCGCCGCAGAGCGCGCTGCCCTTGTAGCCGACCTGGAGAGCATCGTCACTGCGGGGTCCAACCTCGGTGATCCTGCGCACCTGAACCCACACGAGGCCCAAGACGCTTCTGAACGTTTGATCCGACATTACGACCGACTTGGTAAGTTTGACGATGTCAAGCGACTCCATAGAGCGGTCGGCGAATCGTTCGAGCATTTTGCGAGCAATGCTGACCCCATGCTCGCTGCGGCGCTTCTGCAAACGGCCACCGACGAGTACCGGAATGCCGGGTTGAGAGAAGAACGCGACCGGACCCGCATCTTGATGCAGCAAAAAATCGGAGCGGCGGGCGCAAACCTCCAATCCGTCGAGCACAAGATCGAAATACGGCGTGATGATATGGAGCAGTTTCTAAATCTGATCGTGGACGACGACTTGGCTACGACTCTCGTTCGCATAGCCCGTGAGTTCTTGTTGAACCGTGCCCAGCTTGAAGATCAAGTAAAGCAGACGCTCAAAGAAGCGCCCCTCATGGCTCATATTCCTGCGACTATTATGGCCAACAATCACGTCGCTGCTAAAATCGGCTCCGTCCAAGAGGATCCCTTCGGGCGGCTGATGCATCAAACCAACTTTGCATTCCAGCTCGCTAGGCCATGGCTTGCGCAAGCCCTTCGGCGGCTGTTTGAGAAGCACGAGGCGGTGCCCGAGCATTTTGCCGGCTGGGCTAACCGACACGGCCTATTCGAGGACATGAGTTTGCTTGTGGAAGGTGTCCGGGCCTGGACGCGCGATGACCATGTGAAGGCAGCGCATGTGATTGTCCCGCAGGTAGAGCGCGCGCTTCGCAAACTTGCGGGAGACCTTGGGTTGCCGATCACAAGGCCACATCCGACGGTTTCGGAAACGAGCGTGGCGATCGGAATGGGCGAAATACTATACAACCAGAGAGTGGTCGCTGCCCTCGGTCCAGATGTCGCCTTGCATCTTCAGGCGCTCTACGCTGACCCGCGTGGAATGAACTTGCGCAACGAGATAGCGCACGGTCTCATGGACGCAGGACAGTTTTATTGGCACCTGAGCAACCTAATCGTCCACTCTCTCCTCATTTTGGGTCTATGGAAAGAGTTCGGCCGGAAGCCAAAACCTCTTCGCCCTGCCACACCGAGAGCGTAGATCGCCGGGTTGCCCATCTGCGCATCATGCGGAAGAAGACGCCCACCCTTCTCCACCTGCACGGTTGCTTGGGACATGGCTTCCCGGCGGCGCGCGGGTCCCGTAGGACGGCTTCCCGGAGTTCGGGCGGCAAATCCCGTTCGGAGCTGGATCGGCACTCCTAGCCGGCTTCCTACTGACGAGAGGCCATCTGTTCCATCTGCTTCCGGGGCGGCATGCGTGACCCGGTTTAGATGTGGATAGCTCGCCGGCACGGAACATTCCCATACCCGGGTTCCAGCGAATCACCGATATTGCCCAGTGCAAAACAAATCGTGAACCCCGTCTCAAGAAGAGGGAGCCGCTACGTGAACAGACATCACCCCGGAGCGATTCGCAATGTCACTGCACTTGGATATCCCCGACGAGTATTTCGACGCTAAACCGTTCTACCGCACGCGCGATGCGGCCCAGGCTGTGCTCCGGGAGATCAAAGACCACATCAAGAAGACTGGCGAGCCGCATTCTTGGCGTCACCATACGCACTCAAAGCCGACGACGGGTGCCCGTATCGTCTACATCGGGGAATTCGACCTCCCTCCGAGTCATCAGGCGCCGGACAGGCATGCCCCCTGCCCGTGCTGCTCCCCGAGAGCGCCGAAGTTCTCTCGCAGGGGCAAGATCGCCTGGTTTCCAGACGAGCATGTCATCCGCATGATCGGGCCGGAATGCTTTGCAACGCTCAACCCTGAAGGTCACTGGGAAGCCGTAGCGCAGTTCGACAAGGAAGAAGCCGAACGGCGCACTATTGCTTACCTGATCTCCAACCTGCACCTCAACGTGCCTGCCCGCGAAGTGATCGAGCGGGCGCTGCCGACCTTGGAGGTGATCGACCAAGTGCACGGCACGCTGCAGCAGCGCATCAACGAAGTGCTCCGGATTGACCTCTGGCGGCATGTCGGCCGTGGCGTACTCAACGTCACCGAAACCGGGCGCCGGATGCGCCGGTCAAGGGACGGCACCGAAGAGGTGGTGGACTTCCTGGACTCGGGCGTCCTGCATGAATTTCCCAGCTACCAGATGTTCAGCCCGAAAGTTTCGCGGATGGCATCGAGGATCAAAGGATGCGCTAAGCGCCTCTCCTTCATAGAGTTTGGCGACGAGATCGAGGCGCGCGTTCGCGAGATGGACACGGAAGATCAGGCACGGGCAGCCCGGATCCTCTCGAAGGGCATTGCGACCGCGGAGGAAATCTTGCGGGAAGCAAACACGATCCGCCACGGCTTCCGGGGTATGAGCATCGCGATGTTGAAAGGTTGGACCAAGCACAAGGGCTGTCCAGTCCGTCTCTCGATCTCTGGCGACGAGAGCAACTTCTACATCGGCGTCGACGACAATCATCCGCTTCGGATCGAAATCCCACCGCTCTTCTGGCGCGCCTTCGGCGAGCTGCCGAAGATCCTCACCGTCACCAACTGGGACGAGGACGCTTAATCTTTTCAACGCGCTTCGACAATTTCCGTGACCTTACCGTCAACGATTTTGACGACGTGGCCAATGCCGTAGACGAAATTTTCCTCGACGCCGGCGGCGGTCGTCTTTTTTTACAGTACGCAGAGGTTTGCGCCAGCAGGTTTCCGTCAGCTCCGCTGGTGTCATCCCAATCTTCGGCGGTCCTCGACGCGCGCATTCTTCGGCCACTTGTTTGCTCCGTGCAGCCGGATCGTAGTCGATAAGAAACGGCGAAGACGTACCGGTCCACCCGCGCCGACCGTCACTGAGCTCAACAAAATAATCGTCGGATCCCACGCTTCCTTTGGTAATCTCTTTGACGACGAACGATGCTCCTGACTTTAGTTTGAGAGTTCGCTCTGTGGTCCAATCATGTTGAGTGAATGTCACCTCAACTACATTCGGATTGCCTGGCGGGATTGCCACCCATAGGCGCTTGCCCACGAAAGCGCGACAGCCCCCATCGCTAAACCAACAGGTCTGGGGGCTCGATGCCGCGCTTGCCACCTCTGCACGCATGCAGACGACCGCGAAAACCAGAGCCACCATTCGAATCATTGTTCCCCCACTCACCTGACGCGTTATGTAAACAATCAACAATACCCAAGGTTCTTGTGCGCTCGCGACAGTTGCGCAACAATCTATTCGGTTCTTGGAGATACGCAATGACCGTCCTGCGTCCGGATTCGATCGCCTATCCGCCGCGCGGCATGTCCCGCGACGAGGCCGCCCGCTACGTCGGCGTGGGGACAACCAAATTCGACGAGATGGTTTCGGACGGCCGCATGCCCAGGGCAATGAAAATTGACGGGCGCGTGATTTGGGACCGGCTTCGGATCGAGGCGGCATTTTCCGACCTGCCCGAGGACGTCAGGGCGAACCCCTTGGACCGAATGCTGGAGGCCAGATAGTGCGCATCATGATGTCTTGGATCGATCCCCACGACGGATCGGTGAGCGGCGGCGTTGAATGGCCCGGGTATTTTCAGGAGGCGATACCTGCGGTCGGCGACACGCTGATCGAGCCCATCGGTGCCGGCGAGGTCCAATGCGGGAGGGTCGCCGAACGTTACATCTATTTCGCGCCGGACAATGAGGAAGTCTGGCACCTCGTCCTGCAATACGTCGAGTTGCAGCCGGGTCGACTTCGTGCACTGCATCTCCGGAGGGTGGTCGAAGACGTGAATTGCTTCCGGATCGACCTGGCCATGGCGGCGGCCCATGGTCTGACCGTTGAGCGAGGCACACCCATACGGGACGACGAGAAGGCCTGATTGAGCTTCACTTCTCCGTTGACACTCTTCCCCGCTATGCATCCGCATTAACGACGCGGCTTTGCCAGGATGTAACGGCAGTAACGCTGTAACAGCAGTTTTCCTACGAGGGCTCGGGGCGGGCCACCATACCACCAAGTCCATCTATAACCTCTCTAGCTATCTTCTAGAAAAGTTAGTGTTACAGCTGTTACAGTAAACCAACGGAATGAAATCATTGGAGAATTGCCGTAACGGCTGCACTTGATCGAGCCGTTACGGCCGCGCGCTGCCGTTACACCTAGCCTCGCGGCAATGGCACTGGACACGGTGGTGAGATTGAGCCGACCGCGCGGGCCGCCACCACCATCGCATCGATCCTGAATTCACAAGGCCTGTTCGTGTAAATTTCCACCTTGAAGCGGACGGCCGTTCCGGCGTTGCCGCGGCGCCAAACTCTCCCGACCGTTCCGTCACGCGGCGCCTTCGACGCGAACCCGAGGCTCTTGAGGGCCGCGCGCACGTCCTTCAGCGGCAAGCGCCGCTCCGACGCGAACAACTGCACGTCGGCCGCCGTGACGTAGCAATCGCGCTCATCGCCAAACGCGAACGCCAGCACATCTTCGGCTCCGGTGCGCTCGCGAGCGGCGTCCTGGTGCAGGCCCGCCACGGACCACAGCGCCTGCGGAATGCGGAAGTCCTCGCCGGCGGCATGCCATGTGGCGGCCTCGGCATAAAGCTGCTCGCGGTTCTCGCGGATCCAATCGAGATCGATTTCACCGTCGACACGCACTGGCAGCCAGCGGCGATTGCCGGTCTGCGAAAGCAGCGGCGCGTCTTCGTTAGTCGTTGCGATGCAAATGTGACGCCTGAAATGGTCGCTGGCCTCCTCCTTGTACTTGAGCGTGGCGTTGTCGTTTTCCCGCGACATGAAGGCTTTTAGCTTGGTGGTCTCGGTTTTCGAGATGCCAGCCAGTTCGGCCAACTCGATGATCTGCTTACCCTTGAGCTGCGGAATGACATCCTGCGGTCGTCCGCCCAACTCCACCGAATCGATGAACCATTCGGGCCGCAGCGCCAGGGCCTTGCAAAGGCTCGATTTGGACTTCCCTTCCTCGGATATGAAAATCACCGTCTCGTCGTGCTTGGCGCCCGGTTCGCGCGCTCGCTTGACCAGGCCGCCAATCAGGTTGGCGCCGGCCGCGCGATGATAAGAATCGTCCGGACTGCCGATTGCCTTCGACAGCCAGTTCCCAAGCCTCTCGATGCCGTCCCACTTCAGCGCGTCGATAGCATCGCGCAGCGCGTCATAGGTATATTCGCGCGCAATCCGGTCGATCCCGGCTCGGAAAAAATCTTTCGAGCAATTGAAGTTGTGCGCGGTGGTGTGCGTGTCAAGCCAGAGCGAGTCGCGTTGGGTTTCCCCCAAACGTTTCCATTCCTGATCGTACACTTCGAACGATTCCATCGAGTTGGTGAATTCGTCGTAGCGAAGATCGACGTTCAGGAAAGTGCGGATATTATCGAAGCTGGCCGGATCGGGCTTGTTGCCGGCGCTGCTGACGTAGCCGGTGCGGTTCCTGCCCTGAATTTCCCAGAGTATCCGATCCTCGAACTGTTTGTGGGCCCTGGCCAGGGCATCTTCCGGGATTGCGCACTTTTTCGTCCGGATCAGGTCGATCAGTTCTGTAGATGTCTCCGGATGCACCAGCGCTAAAATTGCTAGGATGTGCGCCACTCGGTCTACGCGGAAGGTCCGGGGCTTTTGCGCCATCGCCACGATTCGGCGGATGGCGGAATTGAGTTGCTTGAAAATTGCCGGATAGTTCTCGTTTGCGGCCGACGGCAACTGCGGCGCATCGGGCCAGCGCTCGACCGAATACCAACCTTCGTCGAAATCGTCGATCGGTCGCGCGGCCAGGCCGGCGATGGCAAGGGCGGTGTTGCCGACTAGATGTGGTCTTTCAGGAGGTTGTCCATCTGGTCTGAACCGAGGAAGCTGAGGTTGCGAAGCTTCAGTTTTCCAAGGAGAGACCAGATGAACATCCACAAGAATGCGCCTCTGACGCCCAAAGGTCGAGAGGCGATGGTCCGAAGCGTGGTGGAAGGTGGGCTGAGCCAGGCCGACGCTGCCTACCAGTTCAACACGACGCCGAAGACCGTCGCCAAATGGGTCAAGCGGTTCCGCGGAGAAGGTGTGGATGGTTTGCGCGACCGCTCGTCGCGACCCCATTCATCGCCGAGCCAAACCCCGCCAGCCACGTGTGCAGCCATCGAGGCCTTGCGCCGGCAGCGCCACACCGGCAAGCAGATCGCAGCCGAGGTCGAGGTGTCGGCGGCCACCGTCAGCCGCGTCCTGCGCCGCTTGGGCTTGAACCGGATCCGTGATCTGGAGCCGGCCGAGCCGGAACGTCGCTATGAGCGCGAGAATCCAGGCGAAATCATTCACCTCGACATCAAAAAACTCGGGCGTTTCCAGCGTGTCGGTCACCGCATCACCGGCGATCCGAGTGGCCCGAACAAAAGCCGTGGCGCCGGTTGGGATTTCGTCCACGTCTGCATTGACGACCATTCCCGCGTCGCCTTCTCCGAGATCAAGCCCGATGAGACGGCTGAGAGTGCTGTTTCCTTCCTCAAGGCGGCTGTGGCTTATTACAAAAGCCTCGGCGTCACCGTCGCGCGCGTCATGACCGACAATGGGAGTTGCTACCAGTCCTTTGCATTCCGCGATGCTTGTCGGGATTTGGGCATCAAGCATATCCGCACCAAGCCCTACACGCCGAGAACAAACGGCAAGGCCGAACGCTTCATCCAGACCGCCCTTCGGGAATGGGCTTACGCCAAAGCCTATCCAACATCAGATCGGCGCGCCCAAGAACTGCCAATCTGGCTGCACCAATACAACTGGCACAGACCACATGGTGGTATAAACTCGCAAAAGCCAATCAGCAGACTCGGTCTAACCGAGGACAACCTCTTGAGGCTCCACAACTAGAGCGTTGCCAGGCGGACCATACAGCTTTTGCCGGTTGATTTCCTCTTGGGCCTTCGGCTCGATCTTATTCACAGGCACCTTGCTCCAGTATGCATTTCCGAGTAGTTGGATTTTGCCGCCGAGGGCGTCAACCCGAGTCTTCTGATCGTCGTTCATCGCCGGCCGGCCTTCGCGGCGGCGATCGCCCATCTCAAGGTCCAGCGCGGTCATTAGGGCTTCCCACTCCGCCAGCGCGACTTGCCACGCCTCCCACTCTGCGCGAGCTGGCTCAAAAACGGGTTCTGGCGGCAGGTCCGCGCTTTCATCATCTTGCGCCGGGTGACGCTCCCACCGGGCAAGCGCGTCGAGGTAGGCTCGGCGCTCAGCTTCCTGCTTCAATGCCGGGAGGTCTTCCACAATGAACTGCTGGTTACTTTCACGGTCGAAATAGACCTGAAACTCTCCGCGGTCGGGAATGACCCCGCGCTCAAATACGCGCAGCGTGTCCGGCTTCACCCGAATGAAAGCATGATCGCCTTCAAAGTCGTCGGGCCATATTTCAACGGCTCCAGGCACGTCTTCACCGGGTATCAGTTCATCGTTCGGACCGATCGTGGTGCCGTGGATTTCCTGATCTTCGTGCAGTTCAACGCATCCGAGGGCGAAAGTACTGTCGTAGAAGACGAGCGTGTTGCCGTCGATGTCGGCAGTCCGCGGAAGGTAATTTGCGAGCATTCAGGACTCCTCGTTTGTGAGTCCCAAACCAAAACGGTTGCAAAAACCGTGAACTGTGATAGGTAATAGCTGCCAAGCGAATTACCGATGCAATCCACGCCCTGCGATCGCTCCGATCCGGGGCGTTTTCGTTATGGGGCAGGTTCAGTCAAGATTGACCCCATGGCTTGGGCTACAGCTTCGAGCGCAATCAGATCCAGTTGAGCAATCTGATTTAGACATGGTCCGCCGAAATCCCCGTCATCGTTACGGAATACGACGACGGACATTGGATCCTCCCCCCGTTGCAAATTCACGAAGATGCGTCCGCCGTGATCGAGAAACCGTATCGTGGCATGCGGGTAGTGCTCGCCCTTCCACGCCGCGTACGCGCCGCTGCGCATATCAGAGATGAGCGCTTCGAGTGCTTCGCCGAACGTCTCGGCTCGCGAAAAAGCAAAGCCTCTGATTTCGTCAGCAAATTCGCCGCTCAGCAGGGCAGCAGCCCTGGCGGTTCTTACAACGTCCAAGGGGTTCGGCGCTTTGCGCCCTGTAGAGGGTGTCGCGCACAGCGCAATGAGCAAATTGGCCAGTTCGCGAGCCGTTAAGTCGACCGCGCCGGGTCCCTGTTTGCCGCGGCGGAAGATGGTCTCATCCTCGCGCAGGCGCTGTATATAGGTCGTGATGGTCGAGGCCGGGATGCCTAAGAGCCGACTCAAAATCTCAATAAAGATAGTCGTTGTCGCCATGCCGCCTACAATATATGAATATCACATATTGTCAAGCCGGTGGGGATTTGCCCCGTATTCCGGTCCCCTGGCTGTTGGCCGGTAAGAACGTAATTCCCGCGTCGATCAAAGCCCGCTCGATTTTCTTTAGAGCTTCCTCGCGTGCGCTGACGCGCCAGTGCCCTGCGATCTCCCGCGGTTCGATTTTTTCAATATCTTGAATCGTCGAATTCCCAACATCGGCGGATTTCGCCAGGTCGGCGACGGTCCATTTCAGAAACGCGCGCGCGGCGCGCACCTGTGCTCCGGTGATTGTCATTCAACGCACCCCCATTTACTGACCTTGAAGCATTACACGTTCGTATGGTTAAATCGTCAATGAAAATAATTGACGATACGTCGGTCAAATTCATTGACAACGAAATGCGTTGACGTATTGTGGTTTCCGTCACGAGGCAGACCTGCCCTGCACCCACCGGAGATCAACGCATGAGCGGATTAGTCATTCGAGGCGCTCTTTCAGTTTCCACCCTGCCCGGCTGCTTATTTGCGAACCCGGAAAGCGTCGGCCGATTTGCGATCGATCGACAAGCTTACGAGACTGCCGTAGCCGCCTTCGAAAAGGAAGCCAGCCCCAAAACCCTCCGTGCCAGTGTTGCGTTCGCTCGGCGGCATGGGCTCCGGATGACCATGGCGGATGCGCGCGAGCACGCCGTTTCCATGCTTCGCGTCGCGCTGCAGGCGCTTGGGTACGATGACGAGGCGATCGAGTGGCATGCAGCATTACACGAAGCCGCGACCGCACTGATCAACGACGGGGCTTTCGGGGCACGGCATGCTGCGTTGCTTTGCGCGCAGCATAGGTCCGTTCCCAGTCATCCTCTGCCTTCCGCGCGGCGTCGTCACGTATCCATTGTTCCAATTCCGCGTTGCCGTCGGGCACCGGCGACGCCACAATTCCCGAAGCTTTGTCCAGCGCCAAGTCTATGGCTTTGCGGTCCCATCTGCGCGTTCCTGGCAACGCCGCTGGAATGGTGCCGGCGGCGACCCACTTGGAAAAGGTCGCGGGCGTGACGCCGCAATACGCTGCGGCTTCGGCGCCGGACATGAGGCAAGGCTGATCGGTCATCTGGTGACCCTATCGCGGTCACCCACCATCTTATGTCGACAATTCTCAATCCACAGCAATAATCAGGGCTTGAAGGAAAAGCTGTCCGCAACGTCGATCGAGCTGAACACGTCAGCCAGTTCCATGCGCGCTCTAGACCTTATCGCACCAATTTTGCCTTCGCTGACGCCGACTGGAAGCTCGGCGTACTTCAACGTGGCATGAGCCTCATAATCGCCGGGCAGCACACTGTCGAGTACACAGAACGAACGCACCGAAACTTCAGCGCTATTCATCTGTATTTGAGATATCAGCGATCGAATTCTCTCGGTGAGTGCGCGCGAGATGCCAACCA
Source organism: Bradyrhizobium sp. Kon56 (assembly GCF_055807635.1). Taxonomy (NCBI): domain Bacteria; kingdom Pseudomonadati; phylum Pseudomonadota; class Alphaproteobacteria; order Hyphomicrobiales; family Nitrobacteraceae; genus Bradyrhizobium; species Bradyrhizobium sp. Kon56. The sequence goes on from NZ_JBVVOU010000018.1 coordinate 29,467, forward strand.
AAGCACCTTTTGGGTTGACACCCGGCTTGACAACATCGCTGTCGAAAACTGCGCGAGTTGTATGAGACGCACGTGAAACCGACAAACCTTCCTTCTTTAGATGCTTGTTGTCGAAAGAATCCGCGCTCACCGAATTGCCGTCGCGTTTGGTTTGATCGAATACCGCGAAGTACACGTATTCGTCGTTTTGCACAGGCCCAAAACCGTGGGCGGCGCCGAGATGATGCTGCGTAGTTGTTTCCTCAGCGCAGTCCGGCATCGGCTACAACTAGGCAACAAGCGTCTGCAGGGCCGCACGAAACTCTTGCGGCAGCGAGGCATCTAGCGGCGCCTCATCCAAACCGCTGTTCAAGTAGTTCTGGTGGGCATTTTTCACTGCAAACGAAACGGTGCCGTCACCGGGGAAGATCAACGCCGCGCCGTTTACCCCACTTCTCCATTGCAACGTCAATACACCATCGTCGGACATCATCACCCGGGGATTGCCGGTCAGCCTATGTCGCTCCACGAATGTCACTGCTTGGTTCTTGGCCGCCCGCGCCTTGTCAAGAAATTCAGCATCGACGACCGACTGATCAACTGAGTACGATAGCCGGTCGAGAATTGAGACCGTTTCCAAGGGCAATGTTGCCGGCGGAACAATCGTAGTCGGCATCGCCTGGAATCCGGGCGGTGCAGTCTCTAGCATTTCGCGGACCCACCGAAACACGAGCAGGAAGTCATTCGTCAAGTCGGCTTCTTCCCCGTTCGCAAGGCCGGGCGTCTGGCGCCACGCCCTAACGGAGTTCGGAGCCATCACATGCAACTCGATCTTGGTAGATGGAGTGTGCCACTCGACCTGCAGATCGCCGGCTGCACCGGCCGCTATCTCAGGAGGCGCTGTGTCTGGAGTGCAAATCGATTTCAGCATCTGCAACGTAAAATGGGCAACCTCGAGTCGAACGGAAGGCGCGGCACCGGCATCACTTTGTGGCACGGCCTGAACCAAATTCTCCAACCGCTGCATGACGGGTTCGCGCCAAGCGGCAAAGTCGTCCCCGACAAAGAGCCGGATGGGCTCGGGCAGACGGCGCACTGGCCGGCTCACAAAACGACCGTCAAGGTTGGAAAATGCTGAATTGGCGGTGGGACTCATCGAACTCGCTTCCAGCGTTCGTGGGCAGCGGGAGTGGTGGAACTCAAAAACTCGTCTGCAATCATATGGCGAGTGTTTTCAAGAAAATCGAGGGCCCCTTCAATCGTATCGGCTACCGGTCGCCCCCGCGCGGTAAGGTTGAGCGTGAGGACCCGTCCACCCTGACGATCAACCCCTGTAACCGATTCGCGGTAAAGCCGACCATAGGGCTTTCCCTCGGCATCGTGCAAAATCCGCTTGACTGTACACATGAGTTCGTCGACCGGCGGCGCTTCGGGCGCGATATATGAAAACCATTCCTGCGGCCTAAATGGCTCCGGGCCGCCAACGGACTTGATTTGGTTCAGATACGACAGTTCGCATTGAGTGATCACTAGTCGCTCATTGCCATAGCGATTGAAGTAGGCCTCAAGCCTTTGCATTTCAGTTTTGAATTGTGTCAGCACGCGCTCGAACCGCGGATACTCGGCGCTCTCGATGTCCATCTTTCGCCAGTTATGTAACAGACGATCGGGTTGGAATTGAATGAGATCATGGCCGGTCGAGGACTGAAACCAGAGACGGCTATGTTCAATGCCCGTGCCAAACTGGAAGGGGAAAAACTGTGGGGCCACGGGCAGTCCAAAAGTTTCGAACTGAGCGTTGAGTGGAACTTGCTCCGACACAACCGGAAATTGCTCCTGAAAAAGCTGCCAAACTTCAAGCGACCTGATTTGCTGATAGCCAGGCGCGGGCTGAAACTGAATGCCCATCACCACCTCATGAAGAGGTGGCGCTTCAAACTCCGGGAGGTTGTTCGTGGACACTGGCACCTTGCGACAACCCTAGACCAATTCCTCAATGGCTGGAAAGCTGGCATTTTGTGGTTAACAGGCAATTGAGGGCTCAGCCCCCCCTATTTCAGCGGCCTTTCTGTCCGCCCATAGGATGATTCGAGAATCACAGTCGCCCCACCGCGTCCGCAGGAGCATTACTGCTGAATACCAAGCGCCGAACCTTTCCATCCATTCGCCAGGCGGCCAGGGCGTCGGCGATCGCGGCATCCTGTTCGGGCGTGTTCGGCGGCGTCGGTACCGGCGCCATCCCCAAGCGAGCCGGATCCGGATGGACAATCCGCCTTACGATGAGGGCGACCTGCGGCCGAAGATCCGGACGCGGGGTGCGTTTTCGCATCTCGGCCAGGTCCGCTTGCGTGACCCTTCGACGGCTCACCGCTGCATGGCCTCTTGCTGCATTCGCTTGATTTCGGCCACCTCGGCGGCGGTGTCGACGACGTCGAACGCCGTGACGTAGGCCGTGAGCAGGTCCGACAGCGGCTTTGCCTCATCGGCTGTCAGATACCCGGCCGCTACGGCCGACAGGATGGCCGCGTGCGCCTTGGGGACGTCGGCCGGGCTTGCCAACACCGGAAAGTCGGGAATCTCCACATGGCCACCGCGCCGGATGGGGGCAATCCGGTCCAGGCAGAGCCGCAGCGCCGTCGTGTCGCCGCGGAGTGCCAACGCTACAGCGGTTTTCGTCAGGCCCTCCCACTGGCCTTCCATGAGGCTTTCCATGGCTACGGTGACGCGGTGACGCGTGCCGGGCTGCTTGCCGGGGTTTCCCGGCGCAAATCGCCCTCTCGCGTCCCTGCCCTCCGGTAACGGTTGCGGCACCGGTAACGGCAAGGTGTGCAAGAGCGGCGGTCCGAGTAGTTGTGCAGGCGCCTCCGGCGCGCCACCAGCGGGCGGCGGTACGGGACAGGGAGGCGGCGGCAAATGCCGGTCGCTAGGTGGTGGCGGTGTGGTCATTTCATTGTTGAGGCCGCCGGATCAGTCGACGACCTTGTACCCCTCTTTCAATATCTTTTCGGAACGGTCGATCGGGCCGAGTCGGTCGAACGCTTCCCGCGTCATGACCTTTTCGCCCGGCTTGGGTGGCGGGCGACTTGCCGATCTTGCGTCGGCTTGATCGTCAACAATTTTGTAGCCATCACGCATTTTTTCGGCGCGCTCGACCGGCTGCAGCTTGTCGAACGCTGAACGCGTGAGAACCTTGTGCGGATCGGGCGTCCCGCCCTTTCCAGTAAGCCCCGTCGGCTTGAACATCGACGGAAACTCTCAGCGGTCTCGCTCATGAGATCGCTGAGCGTTGCGAGGCCGTTCGGACCACTGCCAACCATCGGCGTCCCGCCGTCGGATGCTACAATTCGAACGACTCGCCTGTCATCTTCGGTTCCGATCGCGACTCGGTCCTCGATGTTTGCGAAAACCAACTCGTCGTACCGCGGATCGACGCCGGCTTCACGAAACGCGACACTAAGAGCAAGCTTTCGCTCATTCTCGCTGACAATTCTCAATTGTTTTTCGATGGGTGATACGAATGCTTCGACGTGAGTTTTCAGATCGGACAAATCGAGACGATACTTTCCTGACTTCGCATCCTTGACGTACAACTCGCGCAACTCTGGTTTCACTTTTTCGAGGTTCGGTTCGACGAGATTTAACGGCATGGTTCTTCCTGTGAGGTTCCTATGATGCCAAATTCGAATTCATGAGGAAGGGTGGCACTCGTTCTCCGGTTGAGGGGTCTACTCGCTCTCCAACCTGATCGGGCCAGCGGTGCACTATCCTTTGCGTGAGGCAATCCTTCTCAAAGAAAGTTACTTGAATGAAGCCGCCGGCTGCGAAATGGCTCATGCTTGAGCCCGGCACGGGCTCCTCGCCTGGAGCAAACTCCCGAGACGCGAGCCGAGCCCCACAAACCACGCGAACAGCCAGTTCGTCGATCGGCATCGTATCGTCATTGTAAAAATCGGGAATTCCGGCCTGCTGAAGATAAATTTCCGATGGGATCGTTGAAAGATACATTCCGTCCAAGCGCTGCAGCTCCCAAGCCGTCTTCGTGACTGTTTGGCCGCCTATCAATTGTTCCTTGGGGTACGAACTGAAGGTATACGCGCGATAGCCTCCATCTCTCTCGGACCACCCCGCGACGATGGCCGTACCGCTGGCGTGCCATCGGTGGTCGATACTCTTAAGGTGATCGATCGCATTCCTTCCGTATCCGACGACATGATTCAGAAGATCGTCAAAAGTGCATATGGGCGGCCCGATCTGCGACGCGATGGCGGGACCGAACGCCCCCGCTCCGACCCAAGCCAGTACGGATGATCCTGCCGCCACTGGCAAAACCTTCGAAGCCATTCCCAAGATCGTCCCATCTTCGTCATAGGCAACGCCGTCCGACGCGAAGAGTATGCCGTTGGTTGCCGGTATGCAGACGACAATGCTCATGCAGCAACCCTTTTCAGAATGAGTTCCGGTCCGCACTCTGCTCCGGGAGCCATTCCGGCGATACCACCCATGGCAAATTTGCCCACGCCTTTATTGATAGCTTCCAACAAAGGCTTGAAACGAGAGGTTGACGCCGCGTTGACGACAAATTCTCCATTCGAGAGCAAGGTTGGAATGCTATCCGATCGTGGGCCGCCCGGCCCGCTTATCAGGCCACCACCTGCGAACATCGGGAAGGAAAGGCCGCCTGTGCCCGCACCAAGGCCCGAGGACATCACCGGCACACTACCGCTGCCGAGTCCAAATAGACTTCCCAGGCCACCAAGAAGGCCGCCACCTGACGATCCCCCGAAAGCCGACGCGAACAATTTATCGGCTGCCATCGACATAAGCTTGTCGGCAATTTTGCCGAGCGCATCCAACCCGGCAGCTTTGAACGATGACCAGGCATTGGCACCGCTGCGCAGTTGCTGGCCGAATTCGACAAAGAAGCCGCTATTTATGCTGCGCCCTTCGGTGAGAAGAGAATCGAGCTGCTTACGGCCGCTCCCGATCTCGTTCAGTGCAGATTGAAGTTGCGGCAGTGCAGAACCCGCAATCTTCGCCTGATCGCTGAGGTCTTCCAGCGATTTTGCAGCATAGTTGTTCGCAGCGGTCCATTGTTGAACGTTTGTCGGATCTAGCAGACCGCGCGAGACAAGAACTTGTAAGCTGTCGTTGGTGGCCTGCTGAGCTTTGGCGAGGTCGAAAAGTCCGGTACTTGCCTGTTCCTGCACGCGCGACATTTCGCCCTGCGCGCGAACCACGTTCAGGATACCCTCGCGCTGTTTGGCGGAAACGCCGACACCCTGCAACGCCGCGGCGGCGAGTTCGAGTTCCTTTGCCCTTACCTGATCCTCAACGGTTGCCAGGTTTCCGAGCAGCCCGATACGCGCCTGCGCTTGCTGGTTAGCTGCCAACGCCTGCTGAAGCGTCTGTGGTTCTGCCATGCCTGCGCGCTGATTGAGCCCGCGCTGCATGGCGCCAGCATTCAGCGGCCGATCGAACGAGCCGTAACGGTCCGCAAAGGTCGGAGCACTCGACATCGCATTCACGGCGGTCTTGCCGAGATTGTAGACGCCGGCAGTCAGTGGATTGATAGACAGCGCAAGGTCGCCGTATTTCTTGAGCCAATCCGGGATTTTCACGTTCGACAGCGCGGACGTGATGTCAATAACGCCTGACTTGAAATAGTTGACCATATTGGTGGTCGCCTTATTCCAAGCGTCATCGAATTCGCGCGCCTTCCGGATCAGATTGAGTTCTGCCGATTCGTTGAATTTCACCGTGCCGTCGATTGCGGACTGAATGCCTTTGGAGCCTTGCTCCATGTAGCGCACCCACGCCGCATCGCTCGGCAGGCCGGCTTCGCGCAAAATCTTCTGCTTCTCCACGTCGCTGGTCGAACGGGCGACGAGATCGGCAACGTTGCCGAGATAGCCGGCGAGATCCTTGGCGCTCTTGCCATTGGCGATCATCAAGCCATTCAGGGTGCCGAAATTGTGCTGTGCGTCGTTGACCGATCCAGCAAAGGCCGCGATGCCTTTCTGAAAATCGTCGTTTGCCGATGCCCTTGAAAGATGCGGACTGCTGCAGTGCGTGGATCTTGGTCAGCGAAAGATCGGTCGAGCGCGAAAAATCGTCCAGCGCCAGTTCGCTCTTGATGATGCTGTTCGCTGCGATCGCGAAGCCTGCGGCGACACCCGCCACACCACCGACGAGCAGGCGCATCGGCGTGAGCACGCCGGCAATTGTGCTGCCGATTTGCCGGAGCGCGCCGCCCACGGTCGCGCTTTTACTCGAACCAAAGATGTCCGCAATCTGCGTACCTTGCTGAGCCAGGACCATGAACGGCGACTGGCCGGAAACCAACGAAACACCGACGTCCTGCAACTGCCGGGACAGGTTGATCATCTCATGGCGGGCGAGACCGGTCGAGGCGGCGACCTTGTCGATGCCTTTTGCGGCCGTCTCTGCGGATTTGGCCACGCCGGCAACGCTGGTTCCCGTCGTCTTGGTGGCGGCCTGCAGCTTGTCCGCGCCGACCGCCGCTGCATTCGCCGCCGTGGCCAAACCGTCGAGAGCCTTAGCCCCGGCCACAATCGGCCGGGAGTCCAAGGCCAAGCCCAGCGTTGCGATATCCACGTCGCGGCCCTCCTAGCGTCTATTTCTCGGCTTCGGCCACTTTCGCCTGGCGACCACCGCTCGCCAGAAGGTTCAAGTAATCGAGAAGTGGTCGCTGCAAATCGACCATTCCTGTTTCGAAAAGGTCACGCTCGTATTCGGGTTGCGATCTTTCCATCTCAGAAGGGCTCAAATCGCTCCCAAGCAACAGAATCTGTGCGAAGGATTCCTGGTCGAGCGCCGCAACCTTGTTATACGCTGGGACAAGGCCGCCGAAGACCTTGGACACGCGCCGGAATGCGTCAAGACTGACGTTGAGTTCGCGAGTTTTCATCGGGCCGACTGCGACAGTAAATTTCGTGATGCGATCAGACACGCGGTTTTCCTTTCAGTGATGATGACTTTGGTTGGCGCGGGCGCCTTGCTCGAATGGATTGCGTAAGCTCGGGTTCACCGAGCAGGCTCGACGGGAGCCGGAACGCGATGGGCGCGGCGCCACTCGGCAGCCGCCTCCGCCTCGATAAGGACCTTTCCGCGGACCTTCATACGCTGCGGCGCTTGGCCATCCCTAACAAGGTTGTAAAAAGTTGCGCGGCAGATCCGGTGCGCACGCAAAACTCGGGAATGGTGAACGCGACTTGATTGTCCATGGTCGGTAGTTGTACCACCGTGTATGCATACTGTCAACAGACGGGCCATTGTAGACAAATCTGAGCCGTTTTCTGCGGCCCAATCCTTGAAATATTACCGGTTTACAGTAGACGAGATCATGCCAGTCGAATGTACGGTCAACCCAAAACCCAAGGAATTGACTACTTGCTCGGCCGGCGTGCCTGCGCAGTAATCTGACGATGCCCGCATGATGTGGCGGCGCTTCTCAAATAGGGCGCCGCGCCGATATGCAGCCTCGACGTCGTCAGACACTTTGTGTGCAAGCGCCATTTCGCACGCCTTGTCGTCGAAGTTCGTTTCCTCTGATGCCCAGTCGCGGAATGACGAGCGGAATCCATGCGTCGTCGCATCCCCCTTGATCTTAAAGGCTCGCAGTACCCTATCAAACTCGCCCTCGGGCAGAGGTTCATCGCCCGGACCAGCGAACACATACACACCAGTGCTGGTGCGCCTGACGCGTTCTAGGATTGCTACGACCTGCGGCGCCAATGGCACCTGATGCAGTCTCTCTTCCTTCATACGGATGATGGGGACCGACCAGAGCGGCCCGGTGTTTGTGAATTCCTTGCCGTCCTCGTCGCGTATCGTTACAGGCACCGCGCGCAATTCGAATTCTTCCCATTTCGCAAGGCGTGCCTCGGACGATCGCGCGACCGTCTGCACGGTGAACGACAAAGCCGACTCAGCCGTTTCGGTGCTCCTGGTCAATTCGCGCATAAAGGCCGGCACCTTGCGATAGTGCAGCGCCTTGTGGTGACCTCCGCTCTTTTTCTGCGGCGGTAAAAGGACATCAAGGTTATCTTTCAGCCTGCCCGGGTTTTCGCCGGATCGCTCCCCTTTAGCCTTGGCAGCCCCGAGTACGCGCTCGATGCGTCCCCTCGTTCGACGGGCAGTGTCAGGCTTTTCAAGCCAGATCGGCTTGAGGACCGCGAAAACGTCCGACGTAGTCACCTTGTCGACCGCTAACCCGCGAAGTGAAGCGCAGTAATCGAACTTGGCAGGTTTCCCGTTCTTGTCCGTGCCCATCAGTGTCATTTGCCACTGGTCAGCGTGCTTTGGATTTTTCCACGACAGCCGCATGGAATCGATGAAGCGCTGCGCTACCTGGCCAAATGTGGGAACGGACTTACTGTTGCGGATCGAATCCTTGGGATTGACACCCTCCGCTAGGTTGGCACGCGCGTCCGTCGCCAACTGCCGAGCTTTGGCAAGAGAGACGTCGCGCGCAGACCCGAACCCGATTTCGGTTTTCTTGCCGCGCCAACGATAAAGGAAGACCCATCGTCGGCCGCCATTTTCAGAAATGGAGAGATACAGTCCGCCACCATCGGCATGCCGCTTAAATGCGGTCAGTGTTTTGACTGAGTTCGAAGCAAGCCTGTTGATGAGCCGTGCCATTCCTGCCCTGCCATCTGCCCTACCAGCGACGCTGGATTAGCGTGCTACCGGGTTGGACAATATCAGACAGAGACTAACAGGAAATGCATGAATTCGTTGAAGAAATTGGACTTAGGTGGACAGCTTTAGACAGCTTTAGAATCTTCACTGGCGGAAGGGGTGGAGACCACCGAGCAGCTGGATTGGCTTCGCGCTGAGGGCTGCAACGAGGTGCAGGGATTCTTATTCAGCGGCGGCCAAGCCGGCCGCTGAGGTGGAGCAGCTCTTGCGTCGTTTTGGCGCGAGGGCCTCGAGAGCGGCGTGAAATTTCGGGCCCGACAGCACCAGGTTCGTAAGGATTTGCGCACAGATCCGGATCGGGGTCGCGATACCGCCCGAGACCGTCTCTCGTGCCCACTGCGCGGCATCTGGGAGCGCATTTTTGCTGCGCTAGCCGTTGGCGAGGAAGCGCCCGACCGCCTGTCGTGCAACTCCTACGCCGATACATGATGTAGTCCGATTGCAAATGCTGCACGGCGGATAGAGACTGCTGTAAGAATCCACCTCATCAGCTAGGAGAGGCGGGCTTGACCACGAAGACCACGAAGAACGAGCACAGCGCGGGCGACGCCGCTTTGGACTTTGCTATCAGGGACAGTACGCGTTAATCTTGCTATGGCGCGAAACTGACGACGAGGCGTTAGTATGGCTTGAAACACTGGACGACGTCGTTCTCGTCGCCAACGGCGAAACCTTTCTGGAGCAGCTGTAGCATTCTCTCAAACATAAGTCGCCTGCGCTGAGGGTCGCGAGCGTGAAGCTCTGGAAGACATTGAAGGCCTGGATCGACATCCTGCCGAGCTCGACCTATCCCGAACCTGGCTGCACCTCGAGGGAGCGCGATCCGTTTGCAGACGCCATAGCATTTAACGAGGATGCCGCCGGAACGCGGCGAACTATCCATCGATTTTGCTGGAAACGTGCGCCCCATCGCGGGACCAGCAGGAATTGTGCGCCTCATTTGAATAATAATCTCGAGATTGGCTGGAAAGGGAACGAAGCGGCGATTGCCGATCTCTATTCCTCGCCGCAGAGGTCGTTCATGGGCAGTCATGATCTTGTCTCCAGCAGTTTCCTAGGGCTGACCGCAGTAGGAGTTGCGCTACTCTGCTCGAGCCTGCTTGTCCTCGTCTTCACATGAGGTGAGCCGTCGCTCGTGTGGCCCCTCTCTGCTCATCCAGTTCATCGGCTGGAGGGACTACTTCCCTGGGATTGGAGGCTGGCATCAGCGATCGCCGCTTGAGCTGTGTAACCATGCACGTCAGCGGTTCGTCACGTTGCCAGTATCAAACGTGTTGCCGAGGAACTTGACGAAGATGAAGACTGGCTGCGAGAGGTCGCCAATAAAATTGAGATTGAACATGGCGCAATCTGGGGCTATGGCGCCGGAGAACATGGCATGCAGGTTTTCACTAAGTTCGGTATCGAAAACCTGATCGAACGCGTCCGGATGTATAGGAAGCCCGGAGCCGCCTAAGCGTTCGCCGCCAGAATCATCCAATGAGCCCGCGGCCTATGCGGGGATGCTTATGGCCCAGTCTCCCCCGAAGACGTGCTCTCCGACGCCGGCCGATCCTCAACGCACATTGCCACCGTAAACGCGCACAACCTTAAGGTCGGACAATCGGATAGTTTATGTTGCGCAGGTTTAGGCTGGGATGTGGCATGAATTCTGCGATCGTAGGCCTTGGAGCCGGGCCCGTCGTGCGGCTTTTGAAAAAATATATCCGCTTTGCGCGCGGGGTCGACGACCTGACAGTCGCCGAGAAAGTCTATGCGATCGCCGGGTTCTTGGGAATTGTTACGGCCTTTCTTCTGGTCATGTCGGTCCAGACCGTGCGACTGCAGAATTCCTATCGTAATACGCAAGCCTCCTCCGCTGCAGCGGCGATCAATTCCGGACTGGTCAACGCATCCATCTATGCGATCGTGATGGACTCGCGCGGCATCTACATGTCCACCGAACGAGCCAAAGTGAAAGAGTTCGCGGACGGAATCCTCAAGCGCAACCACAAGCTTGCGGAGGTGATGAAGGGCTGGGAGCCTACGGTCCGTTCGGAAGACTTCGAACGGTTCGCAGCCCTCAAACGGCGCATTGCCCAATTCATCGATTTTCACCAAGAGCTGGTCCGCCGGGCCGTCGAGATTAGCCCCGCAGCCGCCCGCGAGTTTGGGGACACCGAAGCCAGCAGCACGGTTTGCAGCAGGCTGAATGCGGATCTAGAAGCGTTGCAGCGCGGCTACAACGAGCGCACTCGCGAAGCAGATGGGCTCGCCGTACAAAATCGCTGTGCGGCATGGTACCTGTTCATGCTGGGTTTGGCGGCGCTGGTGCTTGCCGCGCTCAATGTTCTCGTGATCCGGGATTCGGTGCTGGCGCGGCTCTCAGACATTGCCCAGGCGACCGATCGCATCAGAATCGGGGACATCGGAAGCGAGGTGCCGCATCTGCGACGCCAGGACGAAATCGGCCACCTGGCACGCGCCGCGCAGAACTTCCGCGATGCTGTCGCTCAAGTCTTTGAGCTCAAACAGCTTGAATTTGACCTCTGCAAACAGCGCGACGCCGCAATGGCCGAGCGCGACGCGTTCAACGACAAGTACCAGAGCAAAAAGTGGCAGCTCTCCGCCGCTATCAACAGCATGCCGCAAGCCCTCATCATGCTCGACGGCAAGGCACGTGTGATTGCAATGAACAGCAACTACCGCCGGATGTATAATCTGCCCGAGACCATCGAGTCAGGGTCCTCGCTCGAGGAGATCCTGGAGCACGGGCTGTTTAGCGGCGACATCAAAAAGTACGTTTCGGCCATTCTCGTTCGCATCGGAAAGAAGGAGCCGGCGGCTTACGAGGTAAGGCTCAACGACGGCCGGATCGTCAAGATTTATGAACGGCCTATGGATGGGGGTGGCTGGGTCTCCGTCCAGGAGGACGTCACGGAACAGCGGCAGAAAGAGCGTATTCTCGAGCGTACCGAACGGCTGCTCGCCACGGTCGTCGAGAACGTGCGCGAAGGTATCATCGCCAAGGACGCGCGCAGTCTGCGCTATCTGTTCATCAACAAGGCGGCCGAACAGCAGATGGGTATGTCGCGCACCGACATTGTCGGCAAGACCGCGCGCGAATTGTTTTCCTCTGAAACGGCCGAGCTGATCGAAAAGCGCGACCAGCAGCTACTTGCGCAAAGCCAGCAGCTCGAGCCTATAGTCGATACGATCTGCAATCCAGTTCGCGGCCGCCGGGTGATCTCGTGGAGGCGTTTGCAGATTGGCGCCCCCGGGGAGGACTCGCACATGTTCGTGAGTATGGTGGAAGACCTCTCCGATCAGGTTGGGACCGCCGACTAGCAGTCGGCCTTGCGTCACCCTCCGCGCAGGCGAATACGGGCACTGTCGCTCATTTCTGTGCCAAATGGTTGGCTTCCGCCCGAGGAAAAGCTCTCCACCAGTGCTGGCCTAGCTTGTCAGGTGTGTCGCTCTCGCAACGTCACAATTGTTCCATTGGCCTTCGAATCGTTTTTGACTTCACAGGGTGGCGAGTCCGGCGTTTGATTATGGGGGACCCGGGGTAAGGTCTTTTATCTCGAAGACATTTTGAGGCGGGTTCAAGAGGCCGCTGTCCAGCGCCAGCGGTCTCTTCGTTAGCTTCATCGGGAGAGTTCGTCCGATGCCGACGCAAGTATGGGCTCTCGCCACGTCAATCGGCTGGACAGTCGTCGTGGCCGCGATCCTGCTCTATTTGATCTTCAGCCCTGGCTAATCCGGCGCCCCTTAAAGGGGGCGAGAGCCTAATCGTCGTGATTGCGCAGCCGTGGCCACGGGACTGCCGGCCGCATAGGGGCCGTGCCAAAAAGAGGACCTACAAGCGCCCGCCGAATTGGGAAAGTCCGCGGAGGAGAAATCGCTGTCTGCCGGAGCCTTGAAAGGACACGCCGAACGTCAGGTGACGCCAGCCGCAGTGACTACGCGGCTGTCACGGATCGCGAGCAATCACCGATCGTAGTCGACATCGACATCGATATCTGCATGCCGATCGCGGCGGTGTTGATGCTGTTGCTGCCGTTGGCTTCGACAACGACATGTCGACCGATGATGATCGGCACCATGTTGCCGATCAGCATGATGCTGCTGGCGGCCGTCGCCAGAAACTATGCCTCACCGAGCAGTCGACGGCATTGCCCGGCTCTTGCGATCAGGTGCTTGGCTAGATGCCCGATGATAGCATTGTCCAATCCGTCTTTCTGCGCTTGCTTCCGTACGGCGGCTACAATGTCCGGAAGCTGCTCGGCCATGGAAATCAGTCCGGCGATCACCTTGTCAGGATCGAGGCGCGTTTCGTGCGCGAACTTCTGCCAATCGCGTAAACTAATCTGGCTGAGCTTGTAATCACCGCCGATTTTCATCGCGAGCTTGATCTTCTGCAGATCGACGTCATCGTAGGGAAGAATGCTGGCGATGTCGTAGAGCGGGGCGAGCCGTACGTGAGGGCCTCCGGCCAGCAGCAGCGAATAATTCTTGGCATGAGCATCCGTACCCGCAATCAGCCAATTGAAGCCTAGCGCGTCGACAAAAGTGTCAACGTCGGCGACGCGATCCGTGGAATAGGTGCGCAAAAGCTTGATCACATCGGCAGGGCTTGGTCCGCCATCGTTTTGATACTTCATGGTCGGCAGGATGCCGAGCGCCTGGCAGATATCTTCCTGGTGGACACGGACGATCTCGTTCCCACTGAACTGCCGGTCGTAGCGCTCGATGACGATGGCGATTTCTTTTCCGAAATGCATCACCTGGGTGTCGGCGACGGGCAGACCGAGATTGCGCGCAAGTATGAGGCAGATATGTTCATTTTCCGCGTGTCCATCGAAATGGCCGGTCGGCGGTTTGAGAATATGAGTCGTCGGAATGCGCCCAGAGGGAATTCCCCATTTGCCCTTTTGCAGAAGCAAGGCGGTTTTGGGTTGGGCACCCGCAAGGCTGAATTGTCCGGTATCGCGCGGCAATCGCCAGGCGGCGTGATCCTCGCGTAAGGTTTGCAGGCGTTTGGCGATCGCCGTTTCGTCGAGCCAATCGACCTTGTCGTCGGCGCCGCTTCGCAGGGCCTCCAGCCGATGGGGCGTGACGAACTGAATGGCTCCCGCGCAATCCTCGCCGACATGAGAAATAAGAGCAAACACGTTGCGCGCGGACACCTGAAATCTTCGAGCCCACCGTTCGAGCACGCGTTCGTTGTCGGGCAGGAGTCCCCAGAGGAAAGCCTGCACGGCGGAAGGACCGTGCTCTTCGGCCGCGAGCGGCATGGACAGCGACAGCGGATAGGCTCCCTCGGCCTCGCGCCAGTCGTTGTCATAGACAAAGGTGAGCCGGCCGCGGGCGTCATTGCGCACGCGGCCGATTTCCCGACCATCCAGCAGAGCAACAAGTTCGCTCGTCATGCCTTTTTCTTCCTGGCCTTGGCCACGATGGCGTTGATATCGACGGCTGGCCTGGTGGCCCCGCGGGCGGGCGCTTGTTCGGTGCCCGCATCCAGGCGAATGTCCAGGGCATCAAGGGCGCGAAGGATCAGTCCGAGCTCAGCGCGCGCGTGACCGTGCTCAACCTCGATCACCCATTGGCGGCTGACGCCAATGCTCTTGGCAAACGTCGACTGATCGAGTTTGAGCTTCTTGCGCCGGTCGCGAAGGACGGCACCGAGTTCGGCCGGTGTGCGTATGAGCATGGGATTTCCAAATGTCAACGTTCGCATACTTTAACATATGTCGACGTTCGTTGACAATTTGTAAATGCCAGCGTTCGATGACATTATAGAAAGTCATCGATCGCTGACATTTCGCCCAAACGTAATTCACGTGTCAATTGAGCCAGGCCGATCGGCATCGATATTCACCCCGGCGCCCGCACCGGCTCCGGCTTCTTCATCGATTACGGCGCCGGGGTCGTGATCGGCCATGATCGGCGACGATGTCTGCATCTATCAGGCGGTCACGCTCGAGGCGCGACTTTCCGACGGATGACAAGGGCCAGGTGGTCAGGGGCCGACACCCGCCATCCGATCCTGGACGACGGCGTCGTGATCTACGTCGGCGAGACGATCCTTGGCCGTATCACCCATCGGCTGAATCACGATCAGCCGCGGATCGACCATCGGCGGCAATGTCTGGCTGATCCGCGACGTGCCGCCGAGCAGCATGGTGACGCTGGCCACCCCGCGGAAAGTTCCAAGCGGCGCCTGATCCCGTATCTCATGCTGTTACTGGCGCTTTCCACCGCATGAAGCGCCGCTCCAGTGCCTCCAGAATGGCATTGAACGTCAGCCCGATGACGGTAATGCTGAGGATGCCGAAATACATCTGCGGAATCAGGAAGCTGTACTGGCTGTTGATGATGAGATAACCGAGGCCGGCCTTGGCGCCGACCATTTCGGACGCAACCAGCACCAGCATGGCCGACGCGCTGGCCAGGCGAATACCGACGAAGATAGTGGGAAGCGCCGCCGGAACGATCACCTTGCGAAACAGCTGCTGCGAGGTTGCACCCATGGTCCGCGCCGACTTGATCAGCAACGGATCGACCTGTTTCACCGCGGCAATGGTATTGAGCAGGAGTGGCCAGGCGCAGCTATAGATCACCATCGTGACCTTCGACAGCTCGCCGATTCCGAGTAACAGGATGAAGACCGGCAGCAGCGCAAGCGGCGCCGTGTTGCGGCAGATCTCGATGAACTGGTTCACGAGATCGCCGAGCCGGGCATACCAGCCGACGGCCACGCCAAGCGGGACGATCAAGGCGACCGAAATCAGAAATCCGCTCAGGGCGCGCAGCAAGCTGGCGGAGATGTCATCGTAGAGCTCGCCGGTTTGCGCAAGCTGCCAGCCCGCCGCGATCACCTCCGAGAAGGGTGGCAGGAACACGGCATCGATCAGCCCGAGCCGCGGCGCCACCTCCCACGCCGCCAACAGCGCAATCAGCAGCAACGAGCGGTGCCCGAAGGCAGCCAGCCCGCGGGCCGCGGCGCGGATCCGGCCCACCAGCGGCGATGCCGGGCTTTCCGCGCGGGTAAGCGGCTCGGGGCGCCCGTGCGCAAGCTCCAGCAATGTCAACATTTCGAGGCTAGACATGGGTGACCTCCTCCACTTTGCGATCGGCGCGCGCACCAGCGCCGACGGCCAATTGTCCTTGCTGCGCTTTCAAGACTTCGTCGCGTAACAGACTCCAGACCTCGTGGCGCACGCGGCCGAACTCAGGCAGCGAGCGCACGTCGTCAGCCTCGCTGCGCAGCACGTCCGGAATGTCGATGATCTGCTTGATCCGGCCCGGACGCGACGTCATCACCGCCACCCGCTGGCCGAGCACGATGGCCTCGTCGATGCCGTGGGTGATGAAGACGATCGTCTTGCCGGTGGCGCGCCAGATCCGCAGCAGTTCGCCCTGCAGCGTCTCGCGCGTCTGGGCGTCCAGCGCGGCGAACGGCTCGTCCATCAGCAGCACTTCCGGATCGTAGGCGAGGCTTCGCGCGATCGCCACGCGCTGCTTCATGCCGCCGGAGAGCTCATGCGGGTAGCGGTCGGCAAAGCCGGACAGCCCGACGAGGTCGAGGAAATGCCGCGCGATGTCGATCCGCTGCTTGGCCTTGAGCCCGGCGATATCAAGGCCGAACTCGACATTCTCAGCGGCGGTACGCCAGGGAAACAGTGCATACTGCTGGAACACGATGCCGCGGTCGCGACCGGGTCCGGCAATCGGCCGGCCATCGAGCAGAATCCGGCCGCTGGTCGGCAGCGTGAGCCCGCCCAGCAGATCGAGCAAGGTGGATTTCCCGCAGCCGCTTGGGCCAACCAGGGCCAGGAATTCGCCGGAGCGAACATCGAGCGTGATGTCCTCTAGCGCGGTGAAGCGCTGGCCTGGTCCGCCACCCTCGCCGCGCAGGACGAACTCCTTGCGGACATGCTCGAAACGGATCTTGACGGAGGTCATCGGGCCTCCGCCGTCTTTCCGGGACGAAAATAGTTGAACGCATTGGTGTAGGTGTCGGAAGCCTTGACCTGACCCGGCTTGAACAGGCCGTCCTTCTCCAGCCAGTCGATCCATACCTGGATTTCGCTGTCCGAGATCAAGCCGCCCTTGGATGCAACACCGGTGCTCTTCCAGTATTTGATCGAGGAGGCATCCTCGTTGCGCTTGCGCTCGGCGATGATCTTGTCGAACCGGGCCCGCACCTCTTCCGGCGGTGTGGTCTGGGCCCATTCGATGGCTCGCGAAATCCCCTCCACCAGCTTACGCGAGGCATTGGGATTATCCTTGATGAATTTGTCCCGCAGTACATAGGCACCGCCGGTGAACTGGCCGAACAGATCGGTGTCGACAAAGAGCGAGCGGATGCCATCCCGTTCCAGCGCCTTGTCGCGAAGGACACCGCCCAACGCGCTGACCTCGACCTGGCCCTGGCGCAACGCTTGCTCGCCGCTGACCGGAGGGATCGCCACCAGCGTGACCTGCCTGGCTTCACCAGCGCTGAGGCCGGACCTAGCCAGGTACTCGCGCAGCACGAACTCCAAATGTGCGCCCAGCGTGTTGACCGCGACCTTCCTGCCGATCAGGTCATGCGCGGTCTTGATCGGGCTGTCGCCCTTCACGAAGTAGCCGTAATAGGTGTTGGCGTCGGAGCCGTAGTAGCCGACCACCGCCTTGACCGGCGCCTTCGCCGCGATCAACTTGAGGATCGCCCCATAGAACGCGCCGCCGATGTCCATATCGCCGGTGACGACGGTCTGGATGTCCTGCGGCCCGCTGATGGTGTTGCCGACCCATTTGAGCTTGAGCGGGGCGAGATAGCCAAGGTCCTCGGCCAGCTCGATAAACGTCACCTGCCCGGCCGATCCCTGGTAGCGGATCTCGGTCTTCTCGAGCGGCGGCTCGGCGAATGCCGGGGCCGTGAGGCCGAGCGCCACGGCGCCCGCCAACAAAACCCGCAACGTGTTGCGGGTGGCCCGTCCCAACCCGGCGCGCCTTGCGGGAAGCAATCGAAGTATAGCGTTCATCATTCTGACTCTCGTGAGCTAATCAGGATCAAGCGGCTTTGGCGGTCTGGGGCTTGGATGTCTTGACGCGCGTCACACTGCGGCGACCGTCGACGCTGAGCGGTACATCGCCATCGATGGTGGCCCGGCGCACAACGCGGTGCTGGTCGCCATAGTCGTTGACCGCGTAATGTTGCGTGGCGCGATTGTCCCAGATCGCAATGTCGCCGGCCTCCCAGCTCCAACGAACGGTGTTTTCCGGCGCCGTGATATGCGACTGGAACAGGTCAAACAGCTTCTGGCCGTCGGATTTCGGCAGGCCAACGAAGCGCTGCACGAAATTGCCGAGCACGAGCGTGCGCTCGCCTGTCTCGGGATGGACGCGCACCACCGGATGCTCGGTCTCAAAGATCGTTCCGGTGAACACCTCGTCGAAGTGCTTCTTGTCCGCCTCGGTTGCCCGCGTCTTCACGGCATAATCATAGGCGTTGCTGTGAACGGACCACAGTTCGTCGGCGAGCTTGCGCAGGGGCGCCGGCAGGTCGAGATAGGCGGCTGCCGTGTTCGACCAGACGGTGTCGCCGCCGTAGGGTGGAATCACCACGCCGCGCAGCACCGAGATTTTCGGATAGGCGTCGACGAAGGTGACATCCGTATGCCATTGGTCGGCGCGGCCACCGCCTCGGCCCGAGTCCAGCTCCAGGATCGACGACGTGCCCTTGATCGCGCCGACCGTCGGATGGGGCACCAGCTTGCCGAGTCTGATGGCAAAGCGCTCCTGTTCGGCATCGTCGAGATGTCCCTGGTCCCGGAAGAAGATGACCTTGTGTTCGAGCAGCACTTGGTTGATGGCACGGATGGTCTCGTCCGAAAGCTCGCCCGACAGTTTGATGTTCCTGATCTCGGCGCCAAGCCTGGCCGCACGCTTAACGATGTCGGCGCGCGGAATGACGTTATTAATTGTTGTCGTGTTGCTCATGGTCGTGCTCTCGTCACTGCGATCCCCGTGGACAAAGCTCCGCCATGCGCCGGTCGCGGAAACGACGGCGGAGATAGATGAAATCATTTCTGGCTAGGGGGCCCTACTCGGCCGCAACGTGCTCCGGCAGACGGCCCGAGCCGGGACATCGGTCACTGCGACCGAATTGGAGCATGATGAAACGACCTCGCGTTGAGGTCCTGAATGGTACGAGCGATCGATCGTCAGTCAATGAAACAAAACCAGCTTTGTTTTCGGCGAGAGGCAACGAACGCTTCGTTAGCAATGCTGACACTGAAAGATTTGCAATGATGACTGCCCGCCCGGCTGCAAGAGCGGCGCAATTTGACGCGACGCAACGCACTTCTCGTCCAAAGACGCGATAAAATCGTTACAGCTGCCGTCGTTTCTCGTCGTGACGACTGCCCTGGTTTTTGATTGGCGCTCTGGTCGCAAGCTTCATGCTTGCATCCACCTCAACAACGCAAATTCATTTCATCGACATCAGCGGGACTGCAGACGTAGAGTCTCGCTTGTTACAACTCTAAATGCACGCGGATCTCACAATGAGCGAACGACGGCAGCTTTCCCTCAACTTCTTCATGTATCCAGATGGTCATCACGAAGCTGCCTGGCGCCACAGGAGTTCGGCAGCCAATCGCATCCTCGACGTCACCTATTATCAGGAGCTGGCGCAGCGCGCTGAAGCGCACAAGTTCGACGCGGTCTTCTTCGCCGACGGCCCGGCGCTGGCGGACAATGTCCGCTATGCGCAACGGTTTCGGCTTGAGCCGATCACCCTGCTCACGGCGATCGCCTCGGCCACCCAGCGGATCGGCCTGATCGCCACGGCATCGACGACTTATACTGAGCCCTACAATTTGGCGCGGCTGTTCGCCTCGCTGGATCACATCAGTGCCGGCCGGGCCGGCTGGAACATCGTGACAACGAGCACGCCGCAGGCCGCGCAGAACTTTGGCTTGCCCGAGCATCCTCCGCATCACGAACGCTATGAGCGGGCGCGGGAATATCTCGACGTCATCACGCGGCTTTGGGACAGTTGGGAGGACGACGCGCTCGTCAACGACCCCATCTCGGGTATTTTCGCCGACACCGCCAAGATCCACGCAATCAATCACGTCGGAAAGCATTTTCGTGTACGCGGGCCGCTGAACATCTCAAGGACGCCCCAGGGACGGCCGGTCTATGTCCAGGCCGGCTCCTCCGACGACGGACGGGCCTTTGCAGCACGTTTCGCCGAGGCGATCTTCACCGCACATCAGACATTGGCGAGTGCCCAGGAATTCTATGCCGACATCAAGCGCCAGGCTCGCGCCTTCGATCGCAGGCCGAATCAGATCAAGATCCTGCCCGGCATCAGTCCTTTCATCGGCAGCACGCAGCTCGAGGCCGACCGACTGCAGGAAGAATTCAACGACCTGATCCAGCCAGAGTATTCGCTGACCCAGCTGCGTCAGATGCTCGGCCTCGACCTTTCAGGGTTTGACCTCGATGATCCCTTTCCCCGTCATTTGATCGATAGTCGCAGCGCGCACGGCGTCGCCAGCCGCTTCAAGCTGGTGGTCGATATCGTGGATCGCGAGAAACCGACCCTTCGTCAACTGGTGCAACGGCTGGCGGGGGCGCGCGGCCATTGGGTGATTGCTGGTCCGCCGGAAAAGATCGCCGACAACATCCAGACCTGGTTCGAGAACGGGGCAGCCGATGGTTTCAACGTCATGCCGCCCTGGCTGCCCGGTGGGTTCGACATCTTCGCCGAGCAGGTCGTGCCCATTCTGCGCAAGCGCGGCCTGTTCCGTCACGACTACACGGGCACAACGCTGCGCGATCATTACGGCTTGAGCCGGCCGGCCAGCATCTTCTCCAACGCCATTCAGGCGATCGCATAGTTCGCCTGTCGCAAGAGAAGCCTAACGGATTGCTTTCATTGGGCCGCTGGACGGCTAAGACGCGAATGAGCAACAGATTTCTCTATGCCCCCGAAACCAAGCTGCGGTGTCTTCGAAATGCGCTGCGCTTTGGGAAGCTGGTTTTGGCGATGCACGAGCTTCGCAACGAGAGCGGCTGGTTCGCCGCTCTGGCCTCGGTGGTGTAGGAGCGCGGGCTCAGACGCTGCGAGTGTAGGATCGACGTGCGGCTCGACACGCTTTCCCAAAGATCAGCCGTGGTGGTGCGTCGGATTGCGCCCTTTCTGCTCGGCATGTGGCGCCGCAGGATCTGTCATCAAACATCGCACTGAAACTCGTCACCGAACGCCCGTTTGCCAATCCGGAAGTCGCCGCCCGCCATCTCCTTCAGCTGGCGTCGGTATCGAGCCGGTACAGGACGGCCGTGTTCGCATCGAAGATCAACTATCCCTTCCTCTACCCACTTAAGGGAACCGGCGCAGAGTTCGGCGCCGGGATGAGGTGCGCTGTAGAGAAGGGCGAGCTGCATGAGAGCGGCACATACGTTCGGCTGCAGACGCCCGCCGAGGATCTGCTCCGTCAGTAGAGGAGCGTGAAGGACAACCACGCCGCGAGAGACGCGCAGAGGCAAATTCCAAAATAAGGCAATACAAGGCGCATCGGGCTTCCCTCCGAAACGCAAATGTTGATCATCATCTCATGCGCGGACGACGACCACCAGGAATCAGGGGTTGCAATCGCGCGCCTTCCGGCAAGCTGGGGAGGCGCGTTCCCAATGGAACATAATGCCCGATAGTCACATTTCGGTTCCCGCGAAATTCAGCTTGCAACCAAGAAAAGGTTAGCGATAGATTTTCCGAACCGGGGCTGGCTGCATATTTCACTTGGATATTTAACCCGGCTTTTTTGACCATGCGCGGGCCGCAGCGATTTAACCTCCCGCTGCAGCCTTCGTACGTGCGGTTACACCCGCTAGCGCGGATCGGTGAACCTCTTTCTCAGCTTGCACGAAGTCTTTTCCCACCCCGGCGGAATCCTCCTGAAACATGCGGGGCGATACTGGCAGCATCGAACACGGGGATGCCAACATGCTAGTCCTGATGAACCTGATCTGGCGGCGCGTTGCTTATACGATGCTCGCCGGTATGCGGTCCAAGCTCGTCCGGCAGTAGGGTAGAGGGGCTGTCGCCTGGGGGCCACCACATGCCCAAGCAGATCGCGATAGCCTTGTGGTCCTTGGCTGCGAACGTGATCGCATTCAGTAAGGCAACGCTGGTTGCATCGCAATAAAAAGGGGAAAACCCGCCGCCTCGTGAGACGGCGGGTCCCTATGCCCATGCGCACCGCGGTACTTGTCACCAGGCCGCGATGGCGGCTTTTGTACCTGTTAGCTATTGCCGGCAGGTTACCGGCTCGCTGGGCGTCTGCCGCTCGCCCGCTGTTCGGTGGCGGGCTGAAGGCAGAACGACTCCAAGAAGTCCGCTAGGCCGGTCGGCAGCGCGCCGGACCCGCGGTAGCTACGTCCCGCCACCGGGAGGGACCCATGACCGCTATTCGGCTATCAAAGGCATTGCGTGAAACGGTCGACAAATGCGCTGGCAAGCAGGAGGATCAGTCCGGCCGTTCCGAATCCATTCGCCGAAGTCGGGATCGGGCTGAAGGCGAAGGCAGGAAACGCATTCAAGGTCGAGGGGATGGACCATGAAGCGACTATTCGGACTTATCGCGCTGCTCATTGCGACTGGCGCGTTTGCTCAAACCGCTCCGCCGAAAGCCGCCAAAAAGCCGCCTGTTCAGGTCAAGCCGCAGGCGCCAATGGGATGCAAGCCCGTCGGCACCGTCAGGGGAACCAAGATTTGGGCCGGCGATTGTACAGCGCCCTCGGATCTCAGGGGCAGCGCACCAGCCGCCGAACCCACGGCGCCAGCAGAACCGCCCGGAGCGCCCGCTAAACAATAGCGGCTTCCTTTCCCGTTCCGTCCGCGCCGAGCGGGCGAACTTGCCATCGTCTGCTCTGAGGACGATATTCCGATTATCTAAGGTACTTCCGGCAGCTTACAGGCTCATTTCGATGGAGGCTGCGATGCTCGCATTGGAATTGCCGCGCTGGTGGATTGTTGCTGGCAGCGCGCTGGTGATGGCTGGACTTGTAGGCCTAGGGTTTACCCGAAACAAACAGGTTGAGAGTGATCCCCTTTATGCTTCCGGGGGACGTAAGTTCATGGAGATCTGAAAGGGCCGATCCATCGGGGCCCTCGGGCACCAGGGATTCAGGTTAAAACCCCATCCCTCGGAGCGCATCCGCGCGCAGGGAACATTTGGCCTCCTGCCGAGTCCCTATCGGGAGGTGCTTGTGAGGCGACCAATGGAGAAAGCGGTTGCCGATGCGATCTCAATCGGAATTGTCGGCTTCGGCGCCTGGGGCCTCGTTGCCGGCCGCTCCTCGAGCGTACCCATTTTCTGGTCATGCGTCGCTCTCGTCGCCATTGCAGTCGGCATCTGGAGCGTTTGCAGCGACAGCTAAAGGACGTTGCGGGCGATCATGGACCTGACGGCAACCGAGCGCGATTTCCTGAGCCGTCTGGCTTCGCAATTCTGGACCAGCCCGCCGTTGTTTGACCATGAGCTCGTCGCCCGGTTGGTCGAGCTGGGACTCGTCGAGGCCGAACTGCTGGCATCGGGCGAAGTCGCGTACAGCATTACCGCGGCCGGCCGAGTTACTTTGTCCTGATCGTGTGCCGCGTGAGTGCTCAGCAGGCGGGCTCTGTTATTTGTGAGAATGGCTCAAAATTGGCGGCGTGTCCGTCACGCTTCATCCGAACGCGCCTCCATCGCCAAAGCTTTCTTCAAACGGAGAATACCCCCGCCCTTCCGAGAGCGAAGGGTTTTGATTCTGCTTCGTTCGTATCGGCGTAATCTCCTAACTCGGACGCCGGAGGCGCGTTCCGTCTGTGAATACACCCCGACGTTTTCTATTACCGCGAACGCCTTTGAAGGTTGCATTTCTGCGAACGCTTCTCGAACAGTGCACGATCAGGATGTGATAAAAGAGAACGGCCCTCGGGACCATTTAGGGAATCTCGCTCCTGCTTCGGCTCGTTCCAATGCTGTGCGGCTTGTTGAGGACGAACTCGCGGTTGCCGAAAGCCGCCTCAGAGTATTGATCAATCGCGACCTGGATGGCCTCGATGTGCGCCCTGCACCATCCTTCACGGGTCGAGAGCCGCCGCGTCTGTTCGAGCGACTTCAGGAAGTCAGGGGCGTCCTGCATGTCGGAAAAGTACTTAGGCCGCTCGACTACTTCCTGCCTCCTATAAGGGGCCCCAACGCACAGAGCTGGGGCTTGGAAGCAAAAACGCCGCCTGCTCAATGAGCGCAGGCGGCGGCTTTCCAGCCCCGGGAGGGTGACGCGCAAAATCCCGATAGGGTCCAGGCTATCACGATTTGTGCGAAGGATTGATTAAGCGTCCTCGGTCGCCACTGCGGCGCGTACCGTCTCAGGCTTCAAGTAATTTTGCCTTCCAAAAATCAGCTGCGAGTGCGCCTAGGAAAAAAGGCCGCCGAGCTGAGGGGAACGAAACGTTGCCGCCGACGTCTTCTGCATCTTTGGACAGGAATTCGTTTGCAAGCCAACAATCCGAAAGAACTCAGCAAGCAGGTCCTCCATGCGGAAGGCCTCTCCTACACAATCAGCAACATGCAGGCGTCCCGCACATTGAAGACCATGGCCGAACAGCGGCTGATGACCTTGAGCACTCGGAAGTGTCGGCTTTCAATCGGAAGGCTCAGCAAAACTTCCGCTCAAAGACAATGGTGGTCCCGCAGCTGGCAATGTGCGCGCGATTGTCGGCAATAAGCATGCTTGGAATCCGTCGCAGTCGCAATTGCCGTTCAAGCAAACTGCCGCTGGCCCACCAAACCGTCGTGTGATGGATCAATGTTCGGCTGAAGCGGAAACGCTTCGTGAGCTGGCACTTCCTCAGTCACTACGTTGAAGCGCACAAGTTTCGTTGGTCCAAACGAAGTTGAGATAGCGACGTCAGCCGCGTCCCTACCACGCGCAATTACGACACGACCGATGCGAGGCTGATTATGCCGAGCGTCGAAGGTGTACCAATCCCCGCCGATGTACGCTTCAAACCATGCGCTGAAATCCATCGGCGCCGGATCCGGCGGAACTCCGATATCGCCCAAGTAGCCCGTGCAGTAACGTGCTGGAATGTTCATGCATCGACACAAAGCGACAGCGAGATGAGCGAAGTCTCGACAGACGCCCACTCGTTCTTGGTTACCTTCGAAGACGGTGCGATCGCTTCGGGCAAAGTGGTAGCCGAACTGAATGCGGTCGTGCACATAATCGCAAATGGCTTGAACCCGCTGCCAGCCTCCGTTGATCTGCCCGAATGTGGACCAAGCAAAATCTGTCAGCTTTTGCGTATCGCAGTAACGGCTGCCCAACAGATATATTAAGGAGTCGTCTGGCAACTCGTGCAGCGGGACCTGAGTAGCATTGGGTGCGACTGCATCGGGCAGACCACTGTCCTCGATGATGAACTCGTTCCGAATCTCGATCAGCCCGCTCGGCGCGACTAGCCGCGTACAAATATTACCGAAAACATCTCTGTAATCCCTGGTATGTACAATCGGTGCCACGCGGATGGCATGGTCCGTCAAGATCTCTGACGCGCGGGACGGGTGGACGGTGAGCATAAGCACCATCGGAACGTCCTGGAAGCACTCGAACACGATTTTGTAGCCTGCCCGAATCTTCAAAGCCGTGTCCTTACCCGTCCGCGTTTACTGTGGCAGACAAAGCCCACTGGCCCTTGTTTGTTCCGGGATCTTCTCAGGTACGCTGCTGAAATGAACGGCATTCGTGGTCGAACAAATCCATTTCCACGTGCGGCCTGCGATCAGGACCGGGTCTTATGTTGTAGTCCAGAGCGCATTCGATGATCGTTTACACCGTCCACCACAGCACCGTTTATCGCTACCGTAGGTCCGTAGGGCTTGGCCAGCATCAAATACTCTTTCGTCCGAGAGACAGTTTTGATCAGCGGCTACTGGACTGCAAACTTGAGGTAAGACCGGACCCGGTCGAAATCCGCTGGATACACGACGTATTCGGTAACTGCCTCACGCTGGTTGACTTCAACACCCTGGCAGAGGTGCTCGAGTTTGAAACGACCATCCGTCTTGAGCATACGCCAGAGAAAGCTCCAGACTTTCGGATCGAGGAATACGCTCGGGAGCATCCTTTCGCTTATGACGGCAATGAACTGCCGGATCTGGCCCCATACATCCATCGCCATTATCCAGACGATACAGCCGTCGACGAATGGCTTTTAAAGTTCGTGGCGCCAGGTGTTAATCGCCCTACTGGTCAGTTGCTCATGACTCTCAACGAAGCGATCGCAGAGGGATTTTCCTACCAACGCCGTACGATGCGAGGCACTCAAACACCCGCTGGAATCATACATCTTAAACGGGGAACTTGCCGCGACTTTGCGCTCCTGATGATGGAGGCCGCGCGCTCGCTCGGCTTTGCCACTCGCTTCATCACTGGCTATGTCTATGTACCCGATCGTGATGGGGGCGTCCGTCTCGGAGGCGGCTGGACACACGCCTGGTGTTCGATCTACGTCCCAGGCTCTGGTTGGGTTGAATTTGATCCAACCAACGGCATCGTTGGAAATCGCGACCTTATCAGGGTTGGCGTCGCTCGGACACCTGCTCAAGCTATCCCGCTTTCGGGCAGCTATTGGGGCGCCCCCACAGATGAAGCAGAGATGGAAGTCCCGGTGAACGTGAAATCGGAACCGATAGCCTCATCGCCATAAGCGTCGCGATCTTGATCGCACACGCAATGGACACGGAGTTGAAACGCGCTCATCGGCGCACAGTCAAAAACATCCAGCTTGAACGTGCATCTGGGCGAGCCTGTTATTTTTCGTGAAGGCAACAGGTTGGCAAGCAGAAGCCGCCGACATGTAGGCCAGGGGTCTCGCTGGGAGCCACATACTTCGGGCCACATCTCGGCATTCTCCAATAGCCAACGGCAGCAAGCGCGTGATGCCCAACAAATTGTCCCTGTGTTGAACCTTGTCAGCGCGAACGAGCTTTGAATAGGGTCCTAACATTCGGCGGCACCGCATTTGACTAAGCAAGCAACAAAAGGGGGAAATGGCTCTGCTGAGAGTCAGGAGCTGGTGCGGCGATTATCGTTGGAGATCAGATCCCTCAATGTCTGTCTGGAGGATTTTCTTCACGTCCGAGCCGCGGCACTCGGCATTAGTGGAACACAATTGGCGATCTTGATGGCGGTGACGGATTTAGACAAGGATGGCGGTGCTCCCGCCGGCGTGGTCGCAAGACTGATGAAAGTCGATCCATCCTTCATCACGCTACATTCGAAGGCTCTGGAGAAAGTCGGATTTGTGCGGCGGAAGCCCGGCATCAGGGACGCTCGCTCGTCCAGCTGTCGCTAACGGACAAAGCCCGAAGGCGTCTCGCGAACATCGCTGCACAACAGGAGGAACTGGATCAATTCGTCTTCGGTGAGCTTGGCATTGAGGAATTGACGGGACTTTCTAACCGGCTTGCAGCGCTCAGGAAGCGGCTGGAGAGAGCTCGCCTGAAAGCCGAACTGGACACCGGCGCGGTGTCAGACCGAGGGAGGAGGAGCCGACGTTAGAAGGGAGGCGCTTTGGATCATCAACGATCGCTTGAATGCGCGGGCCACATCGGCTGGAGCAATGCCGCCCTCATCGATGACGATCCTGGCCGCTCTGGCGATGGCGTTGCACGGCCCGGCCTCGAGAAGCTACTGCCTACCATCTGCGACAGGCGTGTCGGCGCCGTTGTCCCGATCGATGCGTCTGCGAGCGCGCGGCTATCGTTAAAGCAACCTTGAGCGACTGAATCGAATTGCGGCACCGAAAGACCAGCGAATCAGCAGCGTACTCTGCATCATGAACCCTGGTTTTCCATTGCGGGCTGACCCATCAAGAATGGGGTCCAAGCCAGGAAAAACCAAAATACATAGAGAGGTACGATCGCGCTGCCGGGTGCAATCGAGCAAACCTGGTTCCTTCCGGCCGCAGCACGCTTGATGGCCCTGTAAGCTGCGAAGTCGATGATTGTCGCCGAACTCTCTGTCGCTTGATACATCGATGCCATCCTGAACCTACTCAGCCAATGTCCTTGTCCCATTCCCGTTCTCGGCCGCAATTACTCGTGCCGTGTCTCGAGCCGTGTGCAACCAGCAAAGCCAGATGTGGTCGGCCTCGCGTCGCGCCATGAAGCGGCCAACGCATTTCTTGGAGCAAAGAGCCGTCCGCCATGAATAATGGCGGATCAGCCCAAACTTTCCACCGCACATCGCGCAGCACCTTGACTGATCGTGGTGACCATTACTGGAGCTGTTGCGCATTGTGGCCTCCTGTCGGCGTTAGGTGCGCACCTCGGGCATTTTCATGGCCGCAGCACCACGCCCCCACGCAAAGTGGGCGGCGCCAAGTTTCGCGATGCGTACGGGACATCGGGCGCAAGTTTGAGACTGGTGTGCGCCGGGCTCCATCTGAGTGGCTTCGGCTACACTGACGAATGTAGCAATTATCCAATCTCGATTAATGCAATGAATAGGCCACTCGCGACACAATCCTGCGTTATCGCGGCTTGGTTTGATGGATTTGGCCGGCGCGGCGGAAGAGGCGCCTAACAGCACTCCAAGGCTTGTAAGCGCCACCGCTGCGCGTTTGCACGGTTAAAGGTGGCACGCGACTTTTTGAGTACTCATGATCACTGCGGGGCGGGTGAGACGCAGAGTTGTGGCTGCCAGGCCAAGCTGAGGTGCTTGGGTTTCCCAGAGAAGGCGCGGCAAGCGAGACCTCAGGTCAGCGCAGCGGCGGCCTCCCTGATGCTGCCGTAGACTTCGTCAAGGTCTGCCGCTGTGACACAATAGGGAGGCATCACGTAGATCGTGTTCCCGAGCGGTCGCAGCAGCAGATTTCGCTGCTTAAAGAAGGCCTGAAGCTTCGGACCGAGTTCGGCCAGATAGCCTTCATCGCTCGCTTTCAGATCGAGTGCTGCGATGGTGCCAGTCCGGCGGACGTTTTCGAAGCGCGGATCGGCGCGGAGTACCTCAACCGCCTCTTCTTGCATCGTGCCGACCGACGCCAGGCGCTGGTGAGTTTCCGGATCGTGCCAGAGATCAAGGTTGGCCTTTGCGGCGGCGCAGGCCACGGGGTTCGCTGTATAAGAACTTGAATGAAAGAATGTCCGTGTACGATCCTTTGAATAGTGTGCGTCGAAAATATCCGCCCGGCACAGTGTCACCGCGAGCGGAAGCGTCCCTCCCGTGAGGCCTTTGGAGTAGCAGGCGACATCGGGAATGACATTGGCCTGCTCGCAGGCGAATAAGCTTCCAGTGCGGCCCCAGCCCGTCATGACCTCGTCGGCAATGAAGAGGACGTCAGAGGCCTCGCAGATCCGCTTCATCTCTCTTAGCACCCACGCGGGATACATCAGCATCCCACCTGCCCCCAAAATCAGAGGCTCCACAATGAATGCGGCGGGCATTTCGTTTTGACAAGCCCACTCCAGCGCATCCAGTGCCGCCTGCTCACGGCCGCTCGCAGGAAACGGGATTGAGGTCACGTCGAACAGCAGGGGCGCGTACGGCGCGTTGAACACCCCTCTGGCACCGACCGACATCGCGCCAATTGTGTCCCCGTGGTAGGAATGTTGCATCACGACAATGCATCGTCGCGGTTTGCCGATGTTGTGCCAGTAGCCGACTGCCATTTTTAGCGCCACTTCCACGCTCGCGGCGCCACTATCCGAGAAGAAAACATGCTTGAGGCCATCGGGTACGAGCTTCAAGAGTTGCGCAGCAAGCTCCTCCGCCGGTTCGTGAGTGTAGCCGGCGAAGATGATCTGGTTGAGCTTGCCTGCCTGTTCCTGGATGGCGCGCACGATATGTGGATGGCAATGTCCGTGGGTCACCACCCACCAGGATGATATAGCATCGATAATTCGGCGCCCATCAGCGGTGTGGAGATAGGCGCCATCTCCCCGCACAATTTTTGTCATCTCCTCTTGGAGCGCATGCTGTGTGAACGGATGCCAGATCGGCGACTTCGGCTTGGTCGTCATTGCTGGAATTGATCGGCACGGAACGAGGTTTTGAAGGCGGCGTGCAGCGTGTCTGCCGCGAGGGGAGACAGCCACGGCAATCGCCCTAACCAACGCGCGCGCCCAATCTCGCGAATTGCGATCTGGGTCTCAGCATTTGGGTCCCCAATGAAGGCAATCCCAAGAATAGGGATCTGGCGCGTTCGCAGAGCCTCTATCGACAACAGCGAATGATTAATGGTGCCCAGTGCCGTGCTCGCGCAAAGCACGACGGGAAGCCGCCATCGCTCGAACACATCAATGTAGAGTGTATCGCCCCTCAGCGGCACCATCAGGCCGCCAGCGCCCTCAATCACCAACGGCCGCTCCCCGGTGTCTGGCACATTGAGCGAATCGGGCTCGATGCGGACTCCGTCAATTTCAGCGGACTGATGGGGCGAAACGGGGGTGCGAAGTCGGTAAAGCTCCGGAATGATGCGATCGGGCGAGAGACTGCCCAGCCGTGCGACGAGCTCGGCATCAGTCTCTCCTTCGAGACCGGCCTGAATCGGTTTCCAATAGTTCGCGCCGAGGAGATCGGCGAGTCCGGCGGAAAACACCGTTTTTCCGATTCCGGTGTCTGTGCCTGTCACGACAATCCGCTGACTCATCGAGCTTCACCTCTCGTCTCAATAAACACGTCGAGCACCGAACGCACCTTGTCCTCTTGGTCGGCCGGAAGCTTTCATCTTTGCGCCCATTATTGCCGGGGCGCTCAGCCGAATTTCTCTAATGCTGGGCCGTTCGTTACCGAATTCCGCAGCTAGTCAGGAGAATTACAAAGCTTTCATGTCACAACCGTCGAGGCCTGCGGGTGTACTTAATCCATGCACGAGCGCGTTCTAATCTTTGCAACGCCTTCACTGCCTAGCCGTGGACCAGTTCCACCGGCTCTCCTTCGAGGCCGGCCTGAATCGGTTTGCAATAGGATGGGACCGGGAGATAGGCCTCCGTACCGGTCACCACGAACCTGTTTAGCTCATGGAGCTCCACCTCTTGTCTCCTCGAACAGAGCATCGAGCATTGCACGCACGTCATCCTCCGCCACGTTAAGCGTCAGTGAAATTCGCAGACGAGCTGTTCCCGCCGGAACAGTTGGCGGCCGGATGGCGCGGATATCGAAGCCGCGCACCTGCAATCTCGATGCGAGCCGCATCGCACGCCCGTTGTCGCCCAGAATATAGGGCACGATCTGCGAGTCCGAGGGACTTCGCCCGCCCCGCGCGCCGATCTCCCGATGCGTGAACGCGACCAGCTTGGCCAAACGCTGCTGTCGCTCCGGCTCCTCCCGCAGGATGAAAAGTGCCTCCCGCACGGCCACGGCCATCAATGGTGAGGGCGCCGTGGCGAAGATGAATGGACGGCAGCGATTGACCATGAAGTCGCGCAGCACGCCCGACGCCGTGATAAGCGCCCCGGCCGCTCCCAGTGCTTTGCCGCAGGTATGGACAACCAAGAGGTTCTCGCGCCTTTCATAAAGCGCGGTGAGGCCTCGACCGTGTTCGCCGTAAACGCCCGTGGCATGTGCCTCATCGACCACGACAAACGCATCATATCGATCCGCGATCGCGATCAGCTCTTTGAGCGGGGCGAAATCGCCATCCATGCTGTAGAGACTTTCAACCACGATCCAGACGCGGCCCATTCCGCCCCTGGCCCGCCACTCACAAATTGTGCTTTCGACCGCCTGAGGATCATTATGGGAGCTTAGACGAAACTCGGCCCGGCCAGCACGCGCTCCTTCATGAACGCTTGCATGCACAAGAGAATCGAGAACAAGCAAATCACCCAGCTGGGGCAGCGTTGTCAGGACTGCAAAATTTGCGACATAGCCGCCCGGGAAGAAAAGCGCCGCCTCGGCCCCAAAGAACTGGGCTGCGTCCGCCTCGAGACATTCGTGTTCGTCGCAATTGCCACGCAGGAGCCGCGACCCGCCGGCCCCGACCGGGGTGCCGGCCTCGAGCGCAGCCGTGATGGCCGTTTTCATACGCGGTGCGCTCGCCAGCGCCAGATAATCATTCGATGTGAAATCGAGCCCACTGCGCGGCTTGAGGCTGCGCAGCCGGTCGTCTGCGCTTAGGGCCTGCAACGCCGCGACATAACCGTCAACTTTGACCGCAAGGCTTAACGTCACTCTTTAACTCCCAGAATCGCTCAAGAAAAGTCTGTTGGCCGCCTAGAACAAGCCCAAACATCGGCCTCTTGGCTTCGACGGCAGAATGCAAGTGTCTCGATAAACGCGTGCGGCTTGAAAGTTCTTGCTTCCATCTCGTCAAAGGAGTCATCGACTTCCACCACATAGATCGCGAAGCGCGCCCGGTTTCAATGTCGTAGATCTTGACGCGTTCGTGGATCAGGAGTCCTACCGCATCAGCACGCACGATCATTCGAGACCCAGCCGTCACTGTCGAGAACGGCTCCAGCCGCGGAGGCGCGATGGAGTTTGCCTTTCATCAAGGTAATCTGCATTGTCACTTACGCTGAAGGTTACGGCACAGCGTGCGCGCTTACGTCTTTCATTTTGTAAGCCCGCACCTGATCCCGAGCCGGTGCAGCAAGTTCGCATCGCGGCCGCGCTGCGGGTTCTTTGTCGTCAACAGCACGTCGCCGATGAAGATGGAGTTTGCGCCGGCCAGAAAACATAGGGCCTGCAGTTCATCGGTCATGTATTGCCGTCCAGCGGACAACCGCACGACGCTCTTCGGCATCATAATCCGGGCGGTCGCTACCAGTCGCGCCAGTGCGATCGGATCGGGCCGCTCTGCGGTGTCATTGACCGGCACACCTTCGACCGCGTTCCAGAGGTTAATTGGAACGCTTTCCGGGTGCTTCGGGAGATTGGCGAGCAGGACAAGCATCGCGATGCGGTCCTCGACACGCTCGCCCAAGCCGATAATGCCACCGCAGCAGACCTTGATGCCGGCAGCTCGCACATGTTCGAGAGTGTCGATCCGATGCTGCAAGGTGCGGGTGGTGATGATCTTGTCGTAGAAATCCGGTGAGCTGTCGACGTTGTGGTTGTAGAAGTCGAGCCCGGCTGAGGCGAGCCGAGCGGCCTGCCTCGGCGTCAGCATGCCAAGCGTAACGCAGGTTTGCATGCCAAGCGCCTTGATCCCAGTGATCATCTCACAGACCGAATCGATGTCGCGGTGCTTTGGGCTGCGCCACGCCGCAGCCATGCAGAAGCGAGTGGCCCCAGCATCGTTAGCGCGTTGCGCGGCGGCGACAACATCGGCGCAATCCATCATGCGGGTCGCTTTCAGGCCGGTGTGGTAGTGCGCGCTTTGCGAGCAATAGCCGCAGTCTTCCGGACAACCACCGGTCTTGATGCTGAGCAGGCTTGCAGTCTCGACGTGGTTTGGGTCGAAGTTGTCCCGATGAGCGCGCTGGGCGCGAGACATCAGCTCGGCAAACGGCAATGCATAAAGCGCTTCGGCTTCGGCAGGCGCCCAGTCACCGCGGAGCGGCGCGCTATTTCCGCCACCGTGCCGCTCCATCTTCACCGCTCCAATCATCAAACTTGCCTTAGCATTCCATCATAGATAATGAGCGAAACTATCTATGAACTGCAGATCTGGAGTAATGCTAACCCATGCGACCTGCTCATGCACCCCGTTTTGCGGTAGATAATCTATGATTGTCCCTGACCAAAACGCGACGACTGCGGCGCGCATTGCCGAAGGGATCGGCAAGCGCATTATCAGCGGTGAGCTGCAGCCGGAGACCCCGCTCCGGCAGGATCATGTCGCGCGGGAATTCAATTCAAGCCACGTCCCGGTGCGCGAGGCGTTTCGGCAACTCGAGGCCCAACATCTTGTCGTAGCGCAGCCACGTCGTGGGGTGCGGGTTGCGCCGCTCGATACCAAGTCATTGAAGGAGATTGCCGAAATGCGTGCGGCGCTCGAAGTAGTCGCGTTGCGCAATGCGGCTCCAAAGTTCACCTCTCAGCATTTGGCACGGATCGAACGCGTTTTGATTGAAGGAGACGACGCCCAGACGATTGAGCAGTTTGAGATGGCCAATCGCGCGTTTCACCGCGCGCTGGTCGCGCCATGCGCGATGCCGCGCCTGCTCGCGAGCCTCGATGGATTGCAGCTTGCGAATTCTCGAATGGTGTTCGCTATGGCACGGAGCGCCGGCTGGCGCCCGCGGTCGAATCAGGATCATCGCCTCATCCTGCAGGCGCTGCGGGCGCGCAACGTCGAGCACGCCTGCAACCTGCTTGCACGCCACATCCAAACGATCGAGCGCCTTGCCCTTCCGGGGTCCGCGGCAGGATGAGATCTGGCCGAGTTCGGTGCTGAGCACGACCCGTCGCAACATTGTCCCCAGGCCGGTCTGGCGCGTGGCATGAGGTGTTGTTGCGCCAAGCTCCATCGCAGGCTAGTTATGCGACCAAACTAGCGGTATCACTCACTGCGGCACCCATGATTCGTCACATCGTCTTGTTTAGCGCCAAGGATCAGGCCCACGTCGAGCAGATCATCCAAGGCCTAAGAGTTCTCGCCACAATCCCACATGCACGCCGGCTCGAGGTCGCTCGCAACCGCAAGGCCGACCAGCTCGACAACGACATCGACGTCGTGGTCTATGGTGAGTTCGATAGCGAGACGGAGCTCGCAGCCTACAAAGCGCATGATCTCTACCAGGAATCGATCAGACGGGTACGACCACTCAGGGAGTTGCGGTTCGCGGCCGACTACAATGTACCAACAGATGAGCGTTGCGTGTCAACGGCAGCAACGTGTTCGAACACTCTGCGAATTGAGGCCACCGGCGAGGATTAATCTGACAGTCGATCCCAGGACTTTGCGGGACCGAGACGAGCTCGCGCTCGTTGGGGCGGGACCCGCCTCCGAGCGCGCCGTCCGCCGGTGACTGACAGGGCGATGCACGTCCGCGAACTGCAGTGGATCGAGCCCGTCATTGCGATGCAATGTCTGGCGCATCGATCGCAGCTTACGTTTTTCGACAGCGCAGCACGCCATGAGTTGCTGGGGCGCTATTCATATCTGACCTGCGATCCTTTCAGCACTTATACGGTCGTTGACGGACAGGCGAGTTGCAATGGAAAGGCTCTCGACGACGATCCATGGGAAGCTCTTCGCACCCTGCTGGCCGGGTTTCGCCAAGTGCATCGCCCCGATCTCCCGCCGTTCCAGGGAGGCGCGGCCGGCTTCTTGGGTTACGATCTGAACAGGACGCTGGAGCGATTACCGGTGCCGGCAGCTCCTGGTCAGCAGTTGCCCCAATCTATCCTGCATCTTTATGACGCGATCATCAGCTTCGATCATCGCGACGACCGAAGCTGGCTCGTTTCTACTGGATGGCCGGAGCAGGATCCTATGCGGCGAAGCGAGCGCGCACACCGGCGAGCCGATGAGTTTGCAGCCCTGCTTGCCGGCCCAACACCGCCGCGGAATAACTCCCTGGCCACATCGGGCAGATGGCATTCGAACTTCAGTCGTGAGGATTATATTGCAGCGGTACAGCGCGTTATCGATTTGATTTTGGCCGGCGACGTCTTCCAAGCCAACATTGCGCAGCGCTTCAGCGCTGAGATCTCGACTTCATTCGATCCCATCTCTTTCTACTGCCGGCTGCGATCATTAAACCCAGCCCCCTTTGCAGCCTTGCTGCGCTACGGCAAGCTCACCATTGCGTCGAGCTCGCCGGAACGGCTTCTGAAGCTTGACGGACGGCAGGTCGAAACGCGACCCATCAAAGGTACGATCGCGCGATCCGCGGATTCGAAGGAAGACCAGCGCCGCGCTCAAATGCTGATCGCATCCGAAAAAGACCGCGCAGAGAACATCATGATCGTCGACCTGTTGCGGAACGATTTATCTCGCGTTTGCACTGTGGATTCGATCGGTGTTCCAGCTTTGTGCAAGCTCGAATCGTATGCCTCAGTGCACCACCTCGTCTCAGTCGTCACGGGTGAACTTGCAGAGCTCCAAGACGCCGTTTCCTTAGTTCGAGCTTGCTTTCCCGGCGGCTCCATTACAGGGGCACCGAAGGTCCGCGCGATGGAAATTATTACGGACATCGAGGGTGTGGCGCGAGAGGTCTATTGCGGAGCGATCGGCTTCATCGGTTTCAACGGACACATGGATACGAACATCTCGATCCGCACTGTCACGATCAATGACGGATCGGCGGTGTTTCACGCGGGTAGCGGTATAACGGCGATGTCGGAGCCAGAGGCCGAATACGACGAGACGCTCGCCAAGGCGCCGCGCATCTTTGATGCATTTGGTGCTGAAACGCCCGGTGCATTGTGATCGTCATCATTGACAATTACGACTCCTTCGTCTTCAACATTGCGCGCTATTTCCGCGGGCTCGGACAAGCAACCGAGGTGTTCCGGAACGACGCGGTCGGCGTGAGCGACCTTGTTGGCCTCAAGCCGCGTGCAATCGTTATCTCCCCCGGTCCATGCACTCCCATGGAAGCCGGAATATCTACCGCCGTCATCCGCGAACTTTCCGGCCGGCTCCCAATCTTGGGCATCTGCCTCGGGCACCAGTGTATTGGCAGCGTTTTCGGCGGACGCGTCGCGCGTGCACGTCGCCCTATGCACGGCCGGTCCTCGTACGTAACGCATGACGGCCTTGGACTATTCAAGGACCTCCCGTTTCCACTTTGCGTCGGGCGCTACCATTCTCTCGTTGTCGAGCTCGATGAGGCCTGCGCGCCGCACCTCACGGTGACCGCGCGTTCGGACGAAGGCGAGATCATGGCCATTGCACATCGCCATCAACCAACCTATGGCGTGCAGTTCCATCCGGAATCGATACTTACACAGCAAGGGCACGTCTTGCTCATGAACTTTCTGCGACTTGTAGAGGCTTCCTGAGCGTGGCGATCGGATACCAGAAACGATCCTTCCTGGCTCGTGGTGCGGTCCTCACTTGGATGAGGCGGCACGAAATCGAGCAAGCCGCTGGCCCATGCCAGTGGAGACGCCCGGGATAGCCGGATCGCATAGCGGCATCTTCGAAACAGCCGCGGACGCGCTGATCAACTAGCCTCGGGTGGAAGTTGTACCTGACGCCCCCCGGCAACGGGGTCGCCGCGAAAACGGCAAGCGCCGGCTAGATTTTGGCTAGCGATCTCGTGCGGCAGGCGAGCAACTATGAACCTGCCCCGAAAGAGATGGATGAACGCGTTCAGTGGTTCAGCATCACATTGTCGATGAGCCGGGTCCGGCCTACATACCCTGCGATGCAAATGGCGGCGGGGCCAGTGAGGGGACTTGCGGCTGACCTGAGCGTATCGGCGTGGACAATTTCCAGGTACTGCAGCTGATCGATTGGCTGCAGATGCCACTTGGCAATTTGTACCAGTTTCTCGGGATCACGCTCACTTGCCCGAAATGCCGCCTCAGCCGCGAGCAGGGCTCGGCTGATTGCAAGGGCGCGTTGACGTTCCTCAGCGTTGAGATAGCGATTCCGACTGCTCATTGCGAGCCCGTCTTGTTCTCGAACTGTTGGCACGATGACGATCTCGATCGGAAGATCTAGATCAACTGTCATCCGACGAACGACGGCACATTGCTGCAGATCTTTCTGCCCGAAGAAGGCGACGTTGGGCTGCACCATGTTGAATAGCTTGCAGACGACAGTCGCGACACCACGAAAGTGCCCAGGCCTGAAGGCTCCGCATAATGGCCGCGCCAAGTCGCCCGGTTCAACGAATGTGTCAAACTCAGTCGGATAGATCTCCTGTGCATCTGGCGCGAAGAGGAAATCTGTCCCGGCCTCTGAGCACAGCCTTTGGTCCCGGGAGAAATCACGGGGGTAGACACTTAGATCCTCGTTTGGCCCGAACTGAGTGGGGTTAACGAAGATGCTCACGACAGTCACGGCGCATCGAGCTCGGCTCGCCTCAACCAGCGCCAGGTGTCCGTCATGCAGGTAACCCATCGTCGGGACGAATCCGATGCGTCTGTCGTTCTTGCGGGAGTCTGCGAGAGCGCGGCGGAGCTCAGCGGCCGTTGTGATTGTCTGCATGTTCTGAACTATCGGTTTGAGATCGAGGCGCCCAATTTGCAATGACGTCGTCAAGTCCTTCAGGCAGCCGATAAGTCTCCTGCGGACCAGGGAACGTTCCCAAACGAACGTCAGCTGCCCAGCGCGATAGCGCCTCCTGCATGAGTTGAAACCCGTCTGCATAGGCGCGAACGAATTTCGGCCGGCGGCCCTCGGCCAATCCGAGCACATCATGCAAGACGAGCACTTGCCCTGAACATCCGGGACCGGCGCCAATTCCGATGGTCGGTATGGCTACCGACTCGGCCGCCCGCGCGGCAAGTTCCGCCGGGATTCCCTCCAGGACGAGAGCGAAACATCCGGCCTCCTGCAGACGGTGCGCGTCATCAAGCAGGCGCAATGCATCATCCGCGTTCCGGCCCTGCACCTTGAACCCCCCCATGACGTTGACACTTTGCGGTGTCAGGCCAAGATGGCCCATAACAGGGATCTCACAACGGACCAAGGCGCGAACCATGTCGACACGGCTGGCACCTCCCTCGAGCTTCACGGCATCGGCACCGCGCTGCAGGAAGCCTCCGGCATTGCGGATTGTCTCCTCGGCGCTGACGTGAAAGCTAAGAAAGGGCATATCGGCTATCAGAAGAGCACGGGGCGCAGTGCGCGCGACCGCCTTTAAGTGATGGTTCATCATCGCCATGGTGACCGGAAGGGTGCTGTCAAATCCGAGACAGACATTCCCGACACTGTCGCCCACAAGAATAATGTCGACGATCGGATCGGCGATGCGAGCGGTAATCGCGTCGTACGCCGGTGTCATTGTGATGCGACGCCCTTCCCGCCTCCATTTCTGCAGAGTGTGAATGGTAACGCGCTCAACAGGCGCTTTCGAAATGTTACTCATTTTCGGTACTGATCCACCCTGATCCACCCTGACCCGGCCACCCCTGCCCGGATTTAAGCGCCGGCATTGCTACTAGCGTCGCGTGAAAGCGGTCAACGCTGGCGTAAAGAAAGCGATATTCCTCTCCAAACATGAAGGTTGGCATGGAGGAATTTCTAATGATCGCGCGATCAACGGGTCAAGGCGTCTCCGTCTGCTGTCACTTGCCCGAGCCCACCACCTCGTCGATTCCGGCCGAAGGATGAACTCGTATGGATGAAGGCGGTAAGGCACCGCACGATCCGATCTGGCGAGAGGACCAGGCATGGAACCAGCTCACCATTAGCTCCCGTCAGCTCAGGCCTAAACCCGTTTCCACAATTTACGCCGGGAGGCTGGTGAGCGCGGTGGAGAATCTTTTGTCTTGCTCCAACCTCGGTCTGCCTGTCAGGCGCCGGAGGTTCAGCGGCAATACCATCTCGTCTCCTCAGCCAGCGCATCCAGCATTGACGTCACGTCGTTCTCGTTGACGTTGAGCGTCAGCGAAATTCGCAGACGGCCCGACCGCCGGCACTATGGGCGGCCGAATCCCGCGAATATCGAAGCCTCGGTTGCGCATTGCAGAGGCGAGCCGGTTCGTATTTGCATTATCGCCCACAATGTAAGGTACGATCTGCGAGCCGGACGAGCATCGGAGGCTGCGCGCCTCCATCTCACGATGCGTGAATGAGATTAGCCGTTCGAGACGGTCCCGGCGCTCAGGTTCTTGCTGAAGAATCAATAAACCCTCCCGGACAGCAACAGCAATTAGCGGAGATGGGGCGGTAGCGTACATGAACGGGCGACAGCGGTTGATCATGAACTCGCAAATAGCCTTGGAGGCAACAACGAGTGCTCCCGCGGCTCCGAGGCCCTTTCCGCACGTATGGACGACAACTAGATTGTCACGCCCCGCGTAGGGAGCCGCGAGCCCTCGTCCCTGCTCACCATACACGCCTGTAGCGTGGGCTTCACCCACCATCAGGAACGCCCCGCACAGGGCCGCCAATGCGACGAGCTCTTCCAGCGGAGCGAAATCGCCATCCATCCCGTAGAGGCTCTCGGCCACGATCCAGACGCGCCCCATTCCGCCTTGAGCGCGCCAGTCACGGATTGTATTCTCCACCGACTGGGGATCGTTGTGGGCGCTTATCCGAAAGTCGGCCCGGCCCGCTCGCGTCCCATCATGAATACTCGCGTGAACGAGCGAATCGACAACAACTAGATCGCCTCGCTGCGGCAGGGTTGTCAAAACAGAAAAATTGGCGGCATAACCGCCGCCGAAAAAAAGAGCTCTCTCCGCCCCAAAAAACTGAGCCGCTTCCGCCTCGAGCCGCTCGTGTTCCTGACAATTGCCCCGCAGGAGCCGCGGGCCGCCTGCCCCGACCGGGGTGCCGGCCTCTATCGCACGGGAGACAGCCTGTCTCATGCGTGGCGCACTTGCGAGGGCCAGGTAATCGTAAGATGTGAAATCAATTCCTGCGGACAGCTCGGGGCCGCGCGGGCCCTTGCTTACCTCCCGGGTGTGGAAAGCACGCCCAAAATCGTTGTTGGCGGAACGCCGCGAATTCACCGGTTCTTTCACGACTGAACCAGCGATCTCAAAGGAAGCTGTATCCCGCCGAATTGCGCGAAAGGGGTTAGCATTCGCAGCCCGCGTTCCAGCCCAGCAAGATACGATTATTCCGGTCGACCCGCACCACGCGCGGTCTGAAAAGCTTCGCTTCTGCCTCCTCAAATGAGGCATATGCAACGATACTGATTTTGTCACCTGGCATTGCCAATCGGGCCGTCGCACCAGTCAGGTCAATGGCGCCGGACCCTGGAGGCGCTTCAATGATGTAGCTTGAAAATCGCGCCCCGTTATCGAGATTGTAGATCTCGACGCGCTCGTTGATCAGGAGGCCCGTCGCGTCGAGCAACGTACGATCAACGGATATCGATTCTCCCCGGTTCAGATCGGTTTCAGTTACGGAAGCTCGATCGATCTTGCCTCTCATCAAAAGTGATTCTCATTTCCCGTCCAGTCGAAGAAATCTCGGCGATACCGATCCAGCTAGCTGTGATCCGAGGCAAAGCCAAACGCGATGGCAGTTTGACGCAATCCGTCCGGAGGGTATCGGACCGGTCATGTGATGTGCTGTGTACGAACAGTAGCGGCAGGTCTCTGGAGAGACGCTACTTTTGATGCCAGTAGGGCCCGCGAATCCCT
Source organism: Bradyrhizobium sp. Kon56 (assembly GCF_055807635.1). NCBI lineage: Bacteria > Pseudomonadati > Pseudomonadota > Alphaproteobacteria > Hyphomicrobiales > Nitrobacteraceae > Bradyrhizobium > Bradyrhizobium sp. Kon56. Next base: position 70,372 of record NZ_JBVVOU010000018.1, read on the forward strand.
CGCCGCGTATCGAAGCTCTTGGCATGCAGGTCGCGCGCTTAGGAAGCCAGCCCCGCGTAACAGCCGGTGCAACGGCATTGGCCTGGCAGGACAAATGCGCTCTTCCGGGAGATCATGGCTCCCGCGCTGGTTTCGATTGGAGGCGCCCCCTTGATAGCATAACCCGCGGGCGTCGCCCGCGGAAAATGTACGTCTTCCTGAAGCAGGAATTCGGTCAGTTGTGCTGGAATGTGCAGATATCGTGCGGCTATTGCGGCATTTGCGCAGTTCCTCCGCAAGGGCTGATGCCGCGGATGGGATTCAGAAACGACCGATGGAGCGCCGCGAGAAAGCAATTGTGTTATCAGCTATACAATTACGTTAAGGCAAGTCTATACTCGGGCGTTCAACGAAGGCGGGGCCGATCCGGGCGCGCTGGGTATGAGCAACGATTTGCGGACCTAGCTTATTCCGCAGCTCTGGTGGGGGTTGAGATGCGAGTTGGTATCTGTGGCGCCGGACTGGGGGGACTCTCTGCAGCTGTCGGGCTGAAGGAATTGGGATTTGATGTAGCTGTGTTCGAGCGATCTCCTGTCCTTAGGGCGACGGGAGCTGGTTTGATGCTTTGGCCGAACGGAGTCCGGGCACTATATGGCCTGGGCCTGAAGGAGCAGATTGATGCCATTTCGGTCAAAATTGAGCGCTACTATAACTATGATGCCACTGGCAATTTGCTCTTTGAGAAAGATACGAGTGACTGGCCCCGCAAATATAGTGCGCCGGCAATCGGAGTGCATCGCTCGGCATTGATCTCGATGCTAGCTGACTCATACGGAACGGATCTCATAAGGTTTGGTCATGAGGTCGTGTCTGTCGAGAATGGCAGCGACAAGGCAATTTGCCACTTCAGTAATGGGTCGAGCTATGAGGGCGACTTCATCATCGCTGCTGACGGAATTTTTTCAGCCGTCCGTGAGAAATTGGTAGGTGGAGTTCGTTTCCAGCCCAACGAGCATCACGCATATCGTTGGCGCGCTATATTCACCCTTGAACAGCTGGACATAGATCCGGCAGCGCAAACCGGCTTTTACGCGCCGGGTGGATGGATCGCGTTTCTTCCCATAGGAAATGGAAAGGCATACTGGTTCGGTTCAGTAAGTGGGGCAAAAAATCCGAACGAGTTCCTTGATTACTTTAGCTCTTGGACAAACACTCCAATTTCAAGGGCGTTTAGCATTACCCCGAAGGATGCAATCATTCAAAGCTCTCTCGATGTTCCGGAAGGGCTCCCCGAAAAATGGACGCACGGCCGTATTACGTTGCTTGGGGATGCCGCACATCCACCAGTTCCTGATCTTGCACAGGGTGCCGGCCAAGCGTTCATTGACTCGCGAGTTCTGCGAGATGTCTTTTCCGGAACAAGCGATGTTGACGAGGCTCTCGCTACCTATGAAGAAAAGCGCCTCAAAGCCGCTTACTACGTGGTGAAATGCTCCCAGCAAGGAAGCTACCTTGGACGCAACAAGGTAGAGCCAATAGTGGTGCGGTATGAGCGCGAAATTGAAGCTATGGGCGTGTAAGTTCGTGCAAGCGTCCGACTATCAATTTACCGCTTCCTTACTGTGTTCATGCTGCCGCCAAGCGCCGCAACATCAGCTTTGAGTGACTGGGAGTGAAACTATGTGGGATGCAATCTGGGTCAACGGTCACCTGGCAACGATGGCGCACGAGGAGGGCTACGGAATCGTTGAGAACGGGGCGATCGCGGTAGAAAGTGGACGTATCGCATGGGTCGGCCGAAGCGATGCTCTCCCAAATGCACTTCATGAGCATGCCACCGAGATTCACGACATGGGGGGGGCTTGGGTGCTGCCTGGGCTCATCGATCCGCATACTCATGTTGTCTACAGTGGCAACGGGCGCCGCGATTTTGGCATGCGGATCAGGGGGGCCACCCGTGACGAGATTTATGGGTCTGGAGGTGGTGTCCCAGGGATAGTCAACGCGACGCGAGCTTGCTCCGCGCAGGAGTTGTTCGCGACGACTTCGCGGCGTGTCCGAGAATTCATTGCGCATGGCGTCACCACGATCGAGAGCAAATCCGGTTTTGGTCTAGACCTTCAGACGGAGCTAAAGCAGCTACGTTGCTCTCGCGCCCTAGAACAGGATCTACCCGTTACGATCGTCTCCACATTTCTCGGCGCACATGGAGTTCCTCCGGAGTTCAAAGGGCGGCCCGACGATTATATTTCTTTCCTTATCGAAAAGGTGCTGCCCATCGCAGTATCGGAAGGCCTCGTTGATGCGGTTGACGGATTCGCGGACACCATTGGTTTCAGTGACGGTCAAATAAGCCGATTGTTCGAAGCCGCACGAGCACACTCGATACCGGTGCGTTTACATGCGGACCAATATTCCGACGCGTCCGCCGGGGCGACTGCCGCACGGCACAGAGCGCTTACCGCCGATCATCTCGAATATGCGTCTGAACAATCGATCATAGCAATGGCAGAAGCCGGGACTGTGGCAGGCATGTTACCAGGCGCAAACTATACATTGCGAGAGACCCGCGTGCCGCCCATCGCATTGTTCCGCAAGCACAAAGTAAAAATGGCTCTGGCCACCAACAGCAATCCGGTCAGTTCGCCCACAAATTCCCCGGCCACAATAATGAACCTTGCTTGCACCCTATTCCGCATGACGCCCGAAGAGGCAGTGCGCGGGTTCACTGTCAACGCGGCGTGCGCCCTCGGCATGCGGAAGGAGCGGGGCACTATTGAGGTTGGCAAAGCTGCGGATTTATCTTTTTGGGAAATCGAGCATCCAGACGATCTTTCCTACCTTCTCGGCGCGAACCGCTGCATTGGTGTTGTGAAGCGCGGACGGGTGGTCTTCGAAACTCATTCCGACTTCGCACGCCCCTGCAGCGACGCCGAAAAGTACACAGGCCAGCCCCACCGGCGAGGCATCACTTGAATACATTGCTGCTGCAGAGACCGGCTGTCCAGTTACAGACACTGGCTGGCAAATCTGACGTCTGGTTCGATCGCGGCACGCAGGTCATTGCAGTTCTTCAATCAATGCCGCGCCGCTTCCGTATATTGCGGTACTGGAGACCACTGTGATGATGATGAAAAGAATAGCCGCTGTCGATACTGGGCGACGGCATCGTAATCGAAGCATTCGGCCGTGGAAACAATTCTCCTGATCTCCTCGCCGGTATACAGACGCGCTCGCCTCCGGGATTCCGACGCACTGTCACGAAGCCACGGTATTCCCAGCATACGGCAACGGCGAAGCGGTAACAATCGAGGCCGAAACGGAGCCGTGTTTGGAGGAAGTCTTAGTCGCGCTAAGGCGGGGCTTGATGCAAAGTCGAACCCGCAGACCGGCCGCAAACTCTAATGAACTGATGCAATTCATTTTGCCGTATTGAGCGCAATTCTACCCACCACAGCGAAAGCTATCAACATGAACTGGGACCGTTTGTTTCTTCGAATTCTGGAGGCAAAACTCCCCGACATTCTTCAGCTTACCAAAGCTGCAGTTGACATTGACAGCGGCAGCTATGATCGCGAGGGCGTCAATCGCGTTAATGACGTCTTCGAAAAGGCGCTGATCGCAGCCGGATTCAAAGTCGAGCGCGAGATCAGGCAGGCCGCTGGCGATCAATTGACCGCTCGTTGGGAGTCGGGTCGTCCGGGCAGATCGATCCTCATCCTGGGTCATGCCGATACGGTTTGGCCCACCGGCACTGTCGAAGGGTGGAAATTCGAGCAGAAGGATGGGCTTCTTACCGGACCCGGCGTCGGGGATATGAAAGTGTGCGTAGCCACCGCGATCGTGTCACTCCGCGAACTCTTCAAAATGGGCATCGATGGAATCGAACGTGTGGTATTTCTGATTGTACCTGACGAGGAGGTCGGCAGCGACGCAAGCGCCAGCTGGATCAAGACTGAGGCAAGAGCCGCAAATTTTTGTCTCACGCTTGAGCCTGCCAGGCCCTATAGAGGGCTTGTTGTCGGTCGAGGAGCCATTGGTCATCTGAGGGTCGATGCCTTCGGTATCACAACCCATGTCGGTAACAATAAGAAGGCCGGAGCATCGGCGCTCTCGGTACTCGCCCGTCTTGTAACGCGCCTTGAGGGCTTGAGCGATGATGAGCGTGGCGTAAGTGTTTCCGTCGGGTTAATGCAAGGTGGGGAAGCCAGACAAGTGATGCCGGCAGTTGCTTGGTTCGATGCCGACCTCCGGGCGCGGACCAAGAAAGCCACAGAAGCGCTAATAGATGATATCGAACGATGCATTTCCGAAGAGCTTGCTTCGTCTGATCGGAGAGTGACAATCAAGCACTCCATCAGGATGCGACCGCCATTTGAAGAAGGCGACGGAAGCCACTTTCTATTCAAGTTAGCCGAGGACACCGGTGCGGCACTCGCTATCGAAATGTTTCCGGCTTTCTCGGGAGGAGGTTCTGATGCCAGCTATGCCGCTTCGGTCGGTACGCCGACTTTGGACGGCCTGGGCCCGATCACGCATGAAATGTGCAGCCGGCGCGAGCGGACCGAAGTGTCGAGCATCGCCGAACAAGGCGCGCTTCTGGCCGGTATAATAAAGCGGTTATCTGCGCCGGCGTAACGCATCCATGGTGCGCCAAACGCTGCGGCCCGCAATTAATGACCCGTTCGTTTCATCGAACGTCCTGCTTTGATAAATGATGGCAATCGCCGACCGCGCTGCTTGGTGCGGAAGCTAGTTAAAAGCGGTAACGGGTTCACACGAAGAAAACGATGTTTGAAAAACGTCTACGCCGGGCTAGGAGTCGCCTCGTTAGGTGCTTGGGCGAGGAATAGCGGGAGCACCGACAATGTGGTGCATGTAAATTGGTCAGCCAGTATTTCACAGGGGTCTATCGATGTCGCAGCAGCAACCGCAATCTCTTGGCATTCTTAATTTGGAAAGAGGTTTGCCGCGCGGCACAGAGCCAGTGGATCCGAGGCATGGCCACCTTTTCTATCGGGGGACATTTGATTTCCCGATTATCTCTGAGACGGTAGAGGGGGCATGGGCAGAGAACGTTATCCGAGGAGATCCCTCCTTAGAGCGAGCTTATCTTGCCGCTGCTAAACGGTTGGTCGATCGTGGAGCGATTGCAATTAGCGCCAATTGCGGTTTCACAATCAGACATCAGAAAGCGATTGCTGAAGCTGTCGATGTTCCGGTCGCAACCTCGAGCTTGCTCCTGCTGCCTATCCTCCTTCGTCAACTTCCTGCGGCTGGCAAGATCGCAATCATCACCGCGGATTCACAATGTCTCGGAATCGACTTACTGCAACTTGAGGACCCAGCAGACATTGAACGGGTCGTGATAGGAGGCGTAGAGGGCGGCCGGCTGTGGCAAAATGAGATGCGGCGTCCTCCTCCCCTCACGAGACCAGAGGATATCGACTCTGACGTTCTGGAGTGCGTGCGGCGCGTCCGCGAAAAGCACTCGGGTGTAGCTGCCTTGCTTTTCGAGTGCACCGCGTTCCCAATAGTGTCTTCCTCCATCCGAAGAGCGACGGGGTTTCCGGTATACGACATAACGTCGCTATGCAGGCTGACCTTTTTGTCTGCAAAAAAATAACGCTCAACTGCGCGACGTACGCGGAATCACCAGACGGTTAATCTTCGACGAGGTCGCAGAACGCTCTATCGGGACGGCCAACGAAATGAAGCCAGGCGTACGCCAAGAAAGTTCTGCGATGGATCGAGGCTATCGGGCGCCCGATCTGCCTCCTTGTGGCCATCGTGGCCGTCTGCTTGGTTCCGCTGGCTCGCTGAAGCTCTTCACCCTCGCCTGTCACAACGTCAGCCAGAGCAGTGCAAATCAGGAGAGGTTGCACTCGCTTTGAACGCATCATCGTCAATCGCAAACGGAATGAGGAAGCCGCTCCTATCAAGTATTAGAAGTGCACCGGCGTCGCGAGCAATGGCGCTGTGATCTCGGACGCCGGTGCCGCGAGGGAGGGATCCGCCCTTGGATCACTTCACCGCGCTGGAGGACATCACTTGCGCCGGCGGGTTCCTGGCGCTGATGGCCGGAGCGCGGAAAATCGACCCCGCTCCGCGGGCCAACAACGCCGACCAGCGGCCGCATTCTGCTCGATCGCTGACTGATCACAGGGCCGGCAGGGCCGCGGCATTATGTGCTAGCGTACGCGCTGTTGCCCTGGCCCCTGGCCCACCATGACGCAATCGTGCGAAGCGTACTGCCGCGCTGTTGCGGGGACCTGGCGTGGCGCCCGTAAGCTCTCAGGAGATCCCGGGCTTCTCATTCTCTGACCAGCGCCGCCGCCGGCCTGCGTCCACCACCCCTCAAGCGACTCTCCTTATAAACGAAGGGCAAGCGGGGGAGCAGGTTAAGACAGACCTATTTCAGCCGGACGGCGAAGTCGGCTGAGGTAGACGGATAGTATAAAAGTAGCGGTCCGCTCGGAAGTTTTCCCTGAAATACACTACCGGGATCCCTTTGGAATCTAAGAACAAGCGTTTGACGCAGAGGATGGGCGCATCGACAGCTATTTGTAATGCCGCGGCGAATTTGGTTCCGGCGACCAGCGCATCGATCTCTTGATGCTCCTCCCAAATATCCTTGTCCACGATCTTGCGAAGGAGAGGCACAAAGAGACCTGGGAATTCTCGAGCAGCTACTTTTTTTCCAACTCTCAAAGGAAAGAACGCCTCAAGCACGACGAATGGAGAGGCCTCGAGCATTCGAACCCGTCGTACTTCGTAAACGGTACTTGGGACACCGATCCGCAAGGCACTCGCCACATCGCTCTCTGCCGTGACTTCGCCTTTTTGGATCACCTCGCTGGTTGTTTCCAAACCGGCGATACCGAATTCTTCGATTGGTCCAGTCAGCCTATCGTCAGCCGGAGCGGCTGGTACAGCCCTGAGTATCGTGCCAACTCTCGGCCGGCGTTCGATGATTCCCTCGGTGGCGAAAATCTTCATCACTTGCCGCACCGTGACGCGACTGACTCCGAACTCTGCCGCCAACTCCGACTCCGTTGGCAGGCGGTCGCCGGGCTGAAGCAGGCGAAGGCGCCGTCTTACGATCTCTCTAATTTGCAGGTATTTGGGAAAGGGATGGTAAGCGAAATTACTCATAAGGGCTTTGCGGAAATGATGAACGTTCGTGCTCATCCGCATGCTAGCCCAATGATGCACAATCAGCCAGAGCCGATCGTATCATCTAGACAGCTTTCCCCCTGGGTCCATCTAAACAACTGCAGGCTCATGAAGCGCAAATGACGAGCCTCTCTATCAATCTCAGATGCGGGTGCCCGCGGGAGATAGCAGAACGTCAGCCCAGAATTCAATGTCAACAGGAGCTCTCGACTGCAATATACGGAGCGGATCGTCCGTTCTATGCAGGCAAACCCAAAGGCGCTTACATATGCGTGGCACGTCTAGCCCAGGCGAATAACTTCCGTTCGAAATGATGATTATCATTCTGCAAAAGCGTACTAGACAGCTTCCTTTACTGCAGACAAGAACTGCTGTGTTCTCTCCCGTTTCGGATCTCCGAACAACTGCTGGGGCTCTCCTTGTTCTTCGATCTTGCCGCCGAAAAAGAAACACACCCTGTCGGAAATGTCCGCGGCAAATCCCATCTGATGAGTGACCATCAACATTGTCAGCCGAAATTCCGAGACAAGCTTCCGTATCACGTTCGTCACTTCTCCAATCACCTCTGGATCCAACGCCGACGTGACTTCGTCAAACAACATGACCTTCGGACGCATGGCCAAAGCCCGTGCAATTGCCACGCGCTGCTGCTGCCCACCGGAAAGCCGTGCCGGATATTGGTCTTTCTTTTCGATCATGCCCACCATACTTAGCAATTCCTCGGCCCTAACTCGGGCCTCCGCCTTGCTAAGACCGAGAACCTGAACAGGCCCCTCTATGCAATTTTGGAGAGCCGTCATATGAGGAAACAAATTGAAATTCTGAAAACACATGCCGATGCTTGCTCGCATCCGTCGGAGATACGACGCATCCGCAGGGACCAGCTTTCCGCCTCTGGGCATGTGTGTGAGCGGTTTCCCGTCGACATAAATGACCCCGGAATTGATCGATTCCAATGTCATCAGCATCCGCAAGACGGTCGTCTTTCCTGAGCCCGAAGGCCCGATTATCGACACCTTCTCTGCTTGGGCGATGTCCAAATTGAGATTATCCAGCACCTTCAAACCGCCGTAGTTCTTAGAGACATTCATAAAGCGCACCATCGGTACAGTGCTGCCCGTTAGCTCAAGCGGATAGTCGTGCGAACTTTCCATCAAACCATTCCCAATCTGCTGCGCAACCATCGCTCAAAGATACGGATCACCCAGGCTGCAGGCAGCGAGAGCAGAAGGAATAACATACCCACGAGGGTATAAGGCTCAAGGTAGCGATAGCTATTCGTTCCGACGACTGTCGCGGCATGCATCAACTCAGCGACCCCGATCGCCGAGAGCATTGGGGTGTCCTTGAAAATCGCGATCAGAGCATTGCCCATGCCAGCCAATGCGGGGGGCAGAGCTTGCGGTATGATGATTCTGAAATAGGTATCTCGTCCGGAAAGATTCAGCGCAGTGCAAGCCTCCCATTGGCCGGCCGGAACGGCCTCCAATCCACCTCGATAAATTTCAGAAAGATACGCCGACCGGTAGAGCCCAATTGCTATCAGTCCCGAAACCCACGGAGACAGTTGAATACCGAATTGCGGTCCTACGAAAAACACGAAATAGATCTGCAGGAGAAGCGGTGTCGAGCGGATGAACTCGACGAATTCGCGCACGGCTGCCGTCACGAGCTGACTACGTGTTCTTTGCAGAAGAGCGAGGATAAGGCCACCTACAAGGGCGATCGAATAACCGATGCCAACCGCGGCAAGTGTGTTTAAAGCTCCGGCGAGCAAATCGGGAAGTATTTCCCAGGCGAAGCTCCAGCTCCACTCTAGCTCCATATCACGTCCTCGACATCTTTCGCCGCAATCTCGACTCGAGACTGCGGACGGTCGGTGTAATAAGGAAACGGGCTAGCAGATAGTAAATCGCTAACGCAGCGCCGAAGGCTTGCGCTGAACGGAAGGTAAGATTGTTGATCTGCTTTGCCTGAAACATGAGCTCCGCCAGCCCAATCAAGGAAACGAGGGCAGTGCCCTTTAAGACGTCAATCAACAGGTTACCCCAAGGCGGTAGCATGATTAGAAATGCCTGAGGAAAGATGATACGGTACATGCGCTTTGCCGGCGACATCGAAAGCGCATAAGCCGCCTCCCATTGCCCCTTCGGTACTGCAAGAATTGCTCCCCGCACGACTTCCGCGCCATATGCGCCAGTGTTGATGCCAACTGCCAAAAAGCCGGCACTAAAGGGAGAAAGGCTCAGTCCTAGTAGCGGCAGTACAAAGAAGATCCAGTATATTTGTACGACCAAAGAACTACCGCGAAAAAATTCGATGTAGGCAACCGCAAATGCGCGAAGCGCATTATTTTTTGATAATACCAACAGTCCAAAAGTGACCGAAAGTACTACTGTTACAAGGGAAGCAAGGACAAACTGCCCGGCCGTCACCAAGCTGCCGCTGAGATATCTTGATCCGTACTGCTCCAGAAAAAGCCAAAAGCCCATGCATACTCCTGACGCTCAGCGAGAAACTCCGACGAACGAGCCTGCTGGCCCGTTCATCGTCCATCCCGGGAGATCAGCGATTTTCACAAACCCATTCGAGCGAAGTCGAACCTGGAAGCTGCTTTTCCGTGTAGCCAAATGGCGCAACTGCGGAAAGCATTTCGGGCGATCCGAGAAACTCCTTCTGAGCGGCGTTGAACTTCGAGACGAAGTCAGAATCATTTTTCCGTAAGCCAAAAGCAACCCAATTGAACGTTGATTCCGGCATTTTATTAGAATCGGTAACTTCGACAAAACCTTCAGCGCCCTTAGCCTGAGCCTGGAGAGATAGATCCGAGTTTGCTGCGGCGTCTGCGCGTCCCGATCTGACTGCTGCCAAAACCGAGGGTCCATCAGGAAGCTGCATAATGCGGTCCGGCGGGACGCCGAACTTTTTTGCGCTGTCAATGGTGGCATAGCCAACAACTGCCGTCATTGTTGCGCTCTTCTTGGCAATGTCCTCGTAGTTCTGAAGGCCTTTCGGATTGCCTTTCGGGACAAGCAAAGCATCAGCCGTTTTCAGCATGGGGGCGGTGAAAGCGATCGTGTTGCATCGGTCTTTCTTGATGTACAAACCAGACGTGACGATGTCGATTCTTCCGGCTTGAAGAGCTGGTATCAGTCCGGAGAAGTCTGAAGTTACCACCTCGATTTGTGTGAACCCCATCTTCTTCAAAAGATTGATGACATAAGCGTTCATGAACCCAGCGGGCTCGCCGCCCGCCCCAACGAATGCATATGGCGGTGAGTTGGCAAAGCCGATACGAATTGCAGCTCCCGACTCTAAGCGACTGGTTAACGGTCCCGCGAAAGCAATGGGCGCGATCAGAGTGAATAGTACTGCTGCTACGGATGCGCAAATCTTGAATTTCATAAATTCATTCCCCTCTTTGAACGTGGCTGGTTGCTAGTGTTGAAATTGACCGGCCGCCCTGTTGCAAGCGTCGGCTGTTTTCCCTGGCACGCTGAGTACGTAGCCAGCGTTGCCCTCGCTCAGATCTCGATTGCGGTCTCGCAGAAGTTCTGCGGGAGCTAGCATGACATCATCCAGCTCGTCGGACGCATTGAACGAGCGCGCCAACTTTTCGGGAAGCAATCTTAGGCAACCACCATTCATCCGGTGAGTCCTCTTCGACTACCGGACGTTTTCTGGATCACCATGAGAGGACGAAGTCCACCCTCGCCTCCTTTTTTTACACGTTAGGCCCTTATTTGTAAAGTTGCCAATACAATTCTTTTTGCTATCTAATCTCGACGAGATTTCGTGGTCAAAACGTCGGTTTGGAGCAGGGAGGTCCCGCTAGCAGGGGCCGATGCACGGGCCAAGGTTGTGTGTGCACGTACCTAAGCGAACCATGGAGTTTGGACCCCGGGGTTCATTTGCAACGCCGTCCGCGGCAACTCCTCCTCCTCTCCACTAGTGCGATTGCCTTCCATCTGGCCCAAAGGCATAGAACGGATTGATACCGCAATACGCGTCTGTGCCCGAGGCCGTGACCGTGCACTGCTCGTACGTCGAGAATTGGCAGTTGCCGGGATACCCCCAGATGCGGCCCTGCAGGCAGTAGAGATCTGAAGGAAGTACGGGCAGCATGTGTGCCGAATGATGTCGCGGAGCGGCGGTCGAACGCGCTCCCAACCCGACCAGAACGGTAAAGGCAACTCCGACGATGAACAAAGCATATCGCATGAGGTCTGTACCTCCGTGAAAGCGGAATACCGCGGACGAAATGTCTCATCGCGCTCTAAATAAACGTAAATGCCAGCAGGCTGGAGCAGAGCAGCGCGATGCCGGCGGCGGTCAGCGCCAATGGGCTTTCGGAGACAAGATCATGATTGTGCATGGAATGCCTCATTGCGCCACGAACCCAAGAACAACATCCGGCCGAGCAACGTCTGAACGGCCAAGTAAAACATAATTCGAATTCGCGCATTATTCCTGCCCTTATCGAGGCATAAGGCTCTTTTTTCGGCGTGATCGCGCTTCGTTTCGCCGTTAACCTGCTCATCAATAGATCTAACGACTTTCGTGATACTTGCTGCGTAATCGACGGCCGGGGACTAACTCACGACGGCATCGGATGCTCCCGTCATCATTGCGATAGCTTTCTGTGAAAATGCGCGGACTTCTTCTCCTCCTTGCGGCCTTTGTAATCGCGCTGGCAGCAGGCGGTCAGCACCAAATTGATTTGGTGCCGCGTCCCACGGCCCTATGCCACTAGTCAATGTTCCGTAGCTCCAAGACTTAGTCCAGCAGCAAGCTGCTTGATGCACTTCATCGTAGTTCATCTTGCGGGGGATGGCCGCGCCACGGTCCGGAAATCGAAGGCGACAGCGAGCGCGATTGCTGTCAGATACAAAACCTTCCACTGCGGCGATCGTCACCTGGTCCACTCGTACCAGGCCCGGGTGAGTCGCGGTCCCATCCGCCCGTGACGCCGCAGCGCGGAAGACACACTGCCCTCGCGACTTTTCAAATCTGCACTGCCGTCAAGGACGCGCCCGCTCAGGATGTGAACGGAAGTTCGGTATCGTCTTCGAAGTTTTCGGCAGCCATCGTCAGCTCGCGAATTGGATCGTCAGAGAGCGCGTTGATGCGATCGCCATGCCTGACTGCGCCCCGGCAAGCCGCCTCTCTGCTTGGTCCTTTATTGATCTTTAGACAAAATCTCGTCTCCTTACGACTGAAATCCGCGTCCCTGCGCAGATGTGAGCTGCCGCAGTCGGTACTCAGGCAATGGACTTTTTTGATCTTGGGTTTGGCCCGTCTTCGTTCGGGCGATACGCTCGTCGCGGAGCTGAGTCCGGCGCACTTTTCCCGCCTGATGGCGAAGCGGGTCGTCAACAAACTCGGTGGTGCGCGGAAGCTTGTAGGACACCAAGCGCTCGGCCGAATGCGATAGCAGCGTCTCCGCGGACAGGCCGGGGAGAGCCTGGACTATGGCGTGGACGTATGAGCCATGTCCTCATGCGGGAGACCGATCAAGGCGCCCCAAATCGCCAATGGATGCTCGTCGATGGCGGCCTCCACCTGGGCTGGATAGACGTTCGACCCGCCGACCAGAATCATGTCCGTGCGCCGGTCGACGAGATAAGGTAGCCGCCTCGTCGAAGTGACCGATGTCGCCGAGGCTCTCCCAGCCACCGGGCAGCGTGCGGGCTGTGGCGCCGCAGTAGGCGTAGGCGCGCGCGCTGCCCCCTCGATCTCGCGCAAGTATATCTCGCGTATATCTCGCCCACCTGACCTTGTCGCCATAAGCGACATTGGTCCGCGGCCCCAAGAACAGATCGCCATAGTTGCTCATGTTCATCAGGAAGTAGTCAGGGTCTCGAGTCATCAGCTGGACATGCTCGGAGGCAATGCGATCTGCTTCTTTCACCATCTCTCGTCTGACTCGCAGACAATAACCTCGCCATAGTCCGCCCACGCTTTTGCGGCGACAGCGGCGGTGGGCAAGATCTTGAGCAAGCGAGCGATCTCGGCGACCGCGCCGAGGACGATGTGACAAAGCGCGTCCCACTGCGTCGATGCTTGGCACGGCATATTGATCGCGTCGTCGGCATATCTTAGATAGGGAACGGAAGATCCTGGTTTTCGGCACCGGCATCAGTCCCGGTTGCGAGCATCGTGTGGATTGGATTCCAGCGCCCTCCAAAAAGGCCAGGCTGGATGGGTTCTTTGAGGGAGAGAGCGAGCGAAAATACCTCGCCCTTGCGGATGAGTTTTCCGGCATCAATGATGTCAGTTTCAGAAACGTTGTTCAGTGTGCCGATCTGATCCTCTGCCCCCCAGCGCGCAATTCGACAACGCTTTTGCAGTTTGTTCAATGTCTGCGCGGCTCGAAGCGTCAACTTCCTTGGACATCATCAACTCCTAGCTGTTTGACGCGCTTTATTTCATTGCATTAGTGACCGTAATCGGCACCTCGAACACGGAGAGATTTGGAGGGGCCCCGCAGCGAGCGCTTTCCGCCACTCATCATTGAACATTCGCTCGGCATGCCCGCCGCTCGAAATCACGTAGAATGCTCCACCCGTCTTCTCTCCATCAAACAGGTAGTACTTTGCGGCTACACCTGGGGCATGGCGAAGAAGTTGAGGGCGGATTGCTGAAAGGAGGCCGTCATTTCGGCCAACGAGGTGCCGCGAGGGACGTCAAACGTGACCAGTGCTGCAATCACAACATCCCCCCTGGATATTATCGCGACGAGTGACTCGAGCCTTAGAGCTCGTCAACTGCGCTCGTTCTCTCTGTTGATAGCGACGCCAACTGCTGCAAGCATCGTATCCAATATCATTTTGGTTTCCCTTCATGCCGGATCGGCATCACCACGGCAGCGCTCGGCAAAATGCGCATCTGTTCGGTTGTACCGGATCCCGAGGCGGGAGTGAGAAGACTTCCCCTGGGAGTAGTGAGCTGGACACTTGGAACAGCAGCGATGCAGTTCCACCGTCGCCCACATGCCGCCGTTTCGAGGATGCTAGTCCGGCTGCAGCTTCCTTCGAACGGGCACTGCTACCCTGCAGGCTGCGACTTGCAACTGCCACTGTGCGCGGCGACGCACCGCATCATCGCCTTCACCCTCCGACACCCACACCCTGGATTGGTCGAACCCGATCATTTCTTCAGGGCCCGCTCTTCGCCTGGGCCAAGAGCAGCCGCTGACCGCTTCAGGGAGCTACGCCTCCCGAGCCGAGATGGCTGCCGATCCGCGCCACCAGTTCGTCTTCACCGGCCGCATCGGTGAAATGCGCGACGTAGCGACCATCCGGACCGACCAGATAGGTGAAGGCGGTGTGCGGCATCTGATATCCCGTCACATCGTCGGAATCGGCGCGCCTCGCGAAGACCTTGTACAGCGACTTCACATGGTCGATGTTTTCGCGCGAGCCAGTCAGGCCGGTGAAATGCGGATAGCTGCGTTCCAGGAATATCTTCATGACCTCGGGCGTGTCCCGCTCTGGATCGACGGTGACATAGAGCGGCCGTAGGCGTGAAGCCAACGGCCCGAGCCTGCCGATCACCGCCGAGAGCCGCGCGAGTGCAGCAGGGCAGACTGCGCGGCAATGGGTGAAGCCAAAGAAAAGCAGCATAAATTGGCCGCGATAGCTGCGGTCGCCGACGGCCTGCCCATGATGATCGATCAGCTCAAAGGCACCGCCGGGCCGTTTGGCTGGCTCGCCTGCGGCTTGTCCTTTGCAGCAGTCAGACATGGTCGAACGCCACGATGAGTGTGGTCGTCCTCTCGAGTGCCAGGTTCACCACGATGGTCCCATCGTGTACCACCGCCTGGACCGCGCCGATTGCGGTGATCGTCCGAGCGCGACTGGCGGCCACCGGCTCGGCGTCACGGAATAGCGTCCAGGACGCAACCGGCAGTATCGGCCCAATTCCGAGGCTGGTCTCCGAACCACCGGCCTGGCGCGGCTGAAGCGTCAGCACGAGGAGCTTTGCGTCGCGGTCATAGATCGCACGCGTCACATCCCTGGCCAGCGTGATCCGCCGCAAGGCAGGAGCAGCGAAGTGATCGGCGGTCCATGGCTTGTTGTACAATCCCCACAAGCCGTCGGGAACATTCAGGCGCGCATAAGCCAGCATCGCATTGCCAGTCAGCCGATCCATCCGGACCAGATTGCCGTCCGCGTCATAGGATTGCTCGTTCCGCGGATAATAGAGACCGCCGTCGCTCCAGGTCGGAGACATATGGCGGTCGGCATGCGCCAGCAGGCCCTGAAGATCAGGATCTCCCATCTCGGACAGCAGCATGGCGACGTAGCCGACGTCGGGCATCGGCCATGAATAGGTGCGGTCTTCGATGTCCTCGACTGGCTGGCCGCCCGCCAGCGCCTCGCGCACGCGCGGCACCACGGAGTTCGGATGGAGCGAGACCAGGCCGTCACGGCCGTATTTCAGGACGCCGCGGAGCTGGTCGCGATAGATGCCGTGCACGAAGTCGCGATTCCAAGCGTTCATCACCGCTCCGCCCCATGCGGTCCAGCCGACGCTCTTCGGCGGCACGAACTCGTCTTGCTCAATTCGCCACCACGCGTGGAACCAGCCTTCGTTCGAGAAGATGCCCTTCTTCTCCCAGGCGACCCGATAGCTCTGTGTCGCCTCCTCGGCCACCGCAGTGCCTTTGCGTAAATCGGCCAACCGAAAGCCAAGCATCGGAAACTGATTGCAAACGATGAACACGCAGTTCGGCTCACAGGCGACCCCGAGCCATCCATTCTCGACCATCTGCCAGTAGATCACCTCGTTGAGCGAGGTGCGGTTGTATTCGAACTTCTCGGGCTGCATGCCCCAGAAGATCGGGTTGTGCAGGAAGGTCAACGCGCCGGGCTGGTCATAGCTGTCGTCATCGAACAGCATACTGTGTATGCCCACCATAGCGGACAGATGCCCGCTATACATGATGTTCTCGCGCACCACCGGGTCGGTCCAGCCCTTACGCAGCTCCTTGATGTCTGGATTGACGTATGGCCCTGATTGGCTGGTATCTTTCCAATATCCCCACACCTCGCGCCGCAACATCTTGCGGATCAACTGATCGAACGTCCCCCGAAAGACTGCGGGGGCGGCAGGCAGCCGGTGATAGTGCGCAAGGGCCAGCGCATATGCCATCTGCGCGAGCTGATAGCGATAGGAGTCCAGCCATTCCTGCCCGGGGTCGGGAATGCCCATCTTGCACCATTCGCCGTCGGGCTGGGCGGCGAGGTTCTCGATGTGGCGGAGATGGCCAAGCTGCAGAGGATCGAGAATAGGAAATCGCGACACATCCGGCGCCTCGCGATAGGTGCTCCCAAGCTCCGAAACCGTCATGCTGGTCCTCCCGAAAGCCAATCTTTTTGGTTACATGCTGAGATCTGCGCGCCTGAGATCCACGTCTCCAACAACTCCTGCCCGGATCCTGATTTGATGACCGACCAGCAGGATGGTAATGGCCGCCGGCGCAGGCGATCGAGAGGTGGTCAAGATCGCGGCAGGCAGGCTGTTCTCCTCCCGGGAACAGGCTTCGGTCGTAGTATTCCGAACAGCGGCCGATTTTGCGTTCATCATCTATGGCCAGGACGGCGCACAGACGACCGTGAAAAGCTTTGCCGGTAGCGACTACTGCGCCCTTCCCAAGGCTCTCACCATCAAAGGTTCCTTCTCCGATCGCTTGAACCACCACGACGGCATCGCCGGCGAATATTCTTTCCGGCGTCAGGCGAAACCCCGAAATTGCCCGATGCCAAAATTGATGATGGAGGTTCAGGAAATCGCGACCACGACGTAGCAATCCAAACGATGGGTCGATGTATTCTCCATGTTCACTAAACAGATCCGCGAAGTCATCCGCGCTTGACTTGTTCCATCGCTCCACCCAAGAGTGGCCGATGTTCTCCAACTTCTGCTTGTCCAGCTTGCTCATGCTGTGCTCCGCTACATCATCATTATAGGATGGTTGCTGGGGTCTTTAACTCTCGGCCTTCGTTGATGCCTTCCGCGATGGTTCGTCAGCCCGGTGACGGCTGAATGATCAGATTGTCACCACAAGTTTTCCGAACGCGCTCCGGTCAGCAAGGAGCTGGATCGCCTTGCCACCCTCATGCAGAGGGAATTCCGCGGTGATGCCGGAGGACAAGATGCCTTCTCGGTACCAGCGCTGCAGCTCTCGCCGGTTGGCCTCATTCTGCGCATCCTGCTGCAAGATGAACGTCCGCCAATTAATCCCGAGCACGTCGCAGTTCTTCAGGAGCGGAAGATTGAGCGGCAGGGATGGAATACCCGCCGTGAAGCCGAGCACGAGATATCTGCCGCCCTCTGCTACACAGCGGATAGCAGCTTCCGTCAGCCAACCGCCTACCGGGTCGATGACCACATCCGCGCCGCGGCCGCCAATTGCGGTCTTCAGGTGAGCCGCGACGTCCCGGCGCTCGTCGGGCGGCACAGAGGGATACAGGATACCTCCGCCCGCGCCATGGCGGCGAGCGAAGTCGACCTTCTCCTGTGACGAAGCCGCGGCGACGATATGGGCCCCGAGATTGCGTGCAACCTGCACTGCCGCGATGCCGACGCCTCCCCCCGCGCCAAGCACGAGCACGGTCTCGCCTGCCTTGAGACGTGCGCGGGTGTGGAGCGCATAATATGCCGTCTCGAACGTGAATTGCATCACGGCGGCATCGGCAAAGGACATTCCGTCAGGAACGTGGCTGCAACGTCCGGCATCTACAGCCACGAACTCTGCCATACCGCCCGTGCCAATGCGGGCCGCGATCCGTTGCCCGACCCGAAATCCGGATACGCCGGATCCCAGCGCAGAGACTATTCCAGCCACCTCGGCTCCCGGAGCGAAGGGACGCGGCATCTTGACCTGGTAGCGATCTTGGATGGTGAGAAGGTCCGGATAGTTGACGCCGCAGGCCTTCACCGCCAATACCACCTGTCCCGCCCCGGGGACTGGCATTGGCACATCGAGCAGCCGTAGGGTCTCCGGACCACCTGGCTCACAACTCATCAGGGCACGCACCAAGTTTCCCCCATCTAATTTGGTGGTAACAATGAAACGAAGCGTCGCGCCCGCAATGACAAAAATAACCAATAGCGTTGACCGTAGCTGCCACCACGACGGTGGCGAGTGCCCAATCTGCGGGCTAACATGATGCCACCATGCCATTTCAAAGACTTGGGCCATTAGACAAGGCGCCGCCGCGTTCCGCCATTGACTGCAGCTATGTCGGGCTGGTGCTGAGCGGTGTCCGGGAGGCAGGATTCGATGTCGCTCAGCTGGTGGCACGGGCGGGGATAGCGGCTGAACAGCTCGAGAAGCCGGGTGCCCGATTGCCGCAACACCAGTTTGCCCGCTTGATCGCGGTCATTACGCGGGAGACGCGCGACGAACTTTGGCTCCTCGGCAGCCGTCCCATCAAGCCCGGCAGCTTCCGCATGATGTGCCGCTTGCTGATCCGGTGCGCCAATCTGCGGGAAGCGATCAGGATCGGCTGCCAATTCTATCATCTGGTTGCGGACGATTTCGTGGTGCGTCTCGCGGAAGGTCCCGACGACGCTTCGCTCTACGTCACCGATACCATTGCCCAGCCTAACCGCCGGCGCATGGCCAACGGCGCGATCCTGATGTTCGCCTATGGCCTGATGTGCTGGCTCGTGGGCCGCCGGCTGCCGCTGATCACAGTTCACTACGTCTTTCCAGAAGAACCCTTCAGCTTGGAACTCGAACCGTTCTATCGAGCCCCGATGCTGTTCGAGCAGCCCCGTACGGAAATCCGGTTCGACACCGAGTTGCTCGACCTGCCTATCGTGCCTGATGAGGAGCGCCTGAGGCGTTTCCTGGCGTCCATGCCCGGTGCGCTGCTGGTGCGCTATCGGGACGACAGCAGCATGGCTGAGCGAGTACGAGCAATTCTCCGCCGCAATCTGAAGCGCCCGTTACCCTTTGAGGACATCGCAGGCAAACTGGCCGTGTCCCCACAGACGCTACGCCGCCGCCTGCTCGAAGAAGAGAGCTGCGGCTTTCAGGAAATCAAGGACCGGCTGCGGCGCGATCTCGCCATCCATCTGCTGCAGAAATCCCGACTGTCGCTCGAGGAGATCGGAGTCTCCCTCGGCTTCTCCGAACTCAGCGCCTTCCACCGGGCATTCAGGCGTTGGACCGGCTCTGCGCCTGGCGAATACCGGGAGAGCCATAGGCCACCGGCGAAATAGAAGTCGGATTTGGTCAATCCGATTGGCATCCGCGGTCATTCAATGACCGCGCGCCGAAATCGACAATCCCCGAAAGCCGATCCCATTCGGCGCGAAGACCATCGTCTTGAGGGGAAGAAATGCCAATCCTACGCCACTGGGCAGAACGCCATCCCGACAAGATAGCCGCGCGGGTCGCGTTCTCGGAACGGACTGTGACTTATGGTGAGCTGGACCGCCGAGCCAACGCCGTCACACAACTTTTGATCTGGACGGGCCTAGCCACCGGCGACGGCATCGCGATCATGCTCGATAATGACCTCAGTTACTTTGAACTCATCTGGGGTGCCCGTCGCCAGGGACTTTATTACACACCGGTCAGTACGCATCTGACACCCGAGGAGGCCACATACATTGTCCGAGATAGCGGCGCCAAAGCATTTTTTGTCGCCACCCGGTTCGCCGAAACGGCCCAGGCATTGCTGGCCAACAACCCTCACCATTGCGCCGTCTACGCGGTCGATGGTGCACTGGACGATACTCTTAGCTATGCCGCCGAGCTCGCGCGCTTCGAGCGCATGATCGAGACTCCCGACGGCCCGGTCGGCAAAGATTTCTGCTATTCCTCCGGCACGACGGGCAAACCCAAAGGCATCAAGCAGCCGCTCTTCACAAATGCGAAGCAGGCCCGGGCGTCCGGCGACTGGGCGCAAACCAATTTCGGCTTCACAGAGGATAGCATCTATCTCTCCCCGGCACCATTGTACCATGCCGGGCCGCTTCGCCTCTCCATGCGCACGCTGGAAAACGGCGGCACTGTCATAATCATGAAGCAGTTCGCGGCCGAGCCGGTTCTGGCCGCGATCGAACGCTACCGCATCACCCATAGTCAGTGGGTGCCGACGATGTTCTTCCGTCTGCTGGCGCTGCCGGAGGAGGTGCGCACCCGATACGATCTATCATCCCATCGCTGCGCGATTCATGCGGCCGCGCCCTGCCCGCCCGAGATCAAGGAACGAATGATCGAGTGGTGGGGCCCGATCATTTGGGAATATTACGCAGGCTCGGAACGCAACGGCGCGACCTGCATCTCGACGGCGGAATGGCTGTCGCATCGCGGATCGGTCGGGCGCGCCTGCATTGGCACGATCCACATCCTCGACGAAAGCCAGAATGAGCTTGGCCCCGGTGAGATGGGCGACGTGTATTTCGACGGCCCGCCATTCGTCTACCACAACGATCCCGAGAAGACCGCGCGCTCGCGAAATGCAAAGGGTTGGTCGACCATCGGCGATGTCGGCTACCTTGATCGGGAAGGATATGTATTCCTGACCGACCGCCGCTCCCACATGATCATTTCCGGGGGCGTCAATATCTATCCCCTCGAAATCGAGAACCGCTTGGCGCTGCACCCTGACATCATCGACGTCGCCGTGTTCGGCATCCCAAATCCGGAATATGGCGAAGAGGTCAAGGCGGTGGTGCAGCTCAAGACCCCTTCGAAGGCGTCACGCGCACTCGCGGCCGAACTGATCGCATTCTGCCGGGAGGGCCTATCGCACATCAAATGTCCGCGCTCGATCGATTTCGAGGCCGAACTGCCGCGGCAGGCCAACGGAAAGCTGTTCAAGCACGTGCTGAAGGAGCGCTATTTGCAGCGATCCTCAGCCCAGATCAAGCAGGACAGGCAAACAGCGTGAAGAAGCTCACAATCGCGATTTGTGCAACCGCGTGGGCGGGCTTGATCTCTCCGACAGTCGGCCAGGACAAGAACTACGGACCCGGCGTGACGGATACCGAAGTGAAAATCGGCCAGACCATGCCCTATAGCGGCCCTACATCCAGTTTCGCCGCAATCGGCCGCGCCATGACCGCCTATTTCCAGAAGGTAAATGCGGATGGCGGGATCAACGGTCGCAAGATCAACCTGATCTCGCTCGACGATGGCTATAGCCCCGCAAAGGCTGTCGAGCAAACGCGTCGGCTTGTGGAGAGCGAGGAAGTGCTGGCGATCGTCGGCACGATCGGCTCGTCCACGAACTTTGCAACGCAAAAATATCTGAACGCCAAGAAGGTGCCGGGGCTGTTCCTGGGCACGGGTGCCAATCGGGTCTCGGAGCCCGCCACCTATCCGTGGTCCATGGGCTGGCAGCCGAACAACCATGCCAAAGGCGTGATCTATGCCAAGTATCTTCTGAAGGAGCGACCCAGCGCCAAGGTAGCCGTGCTTTTTCAGAACGACGATTTCGGACGCGACTACATCAAGGGCCTCCACGATGGCTTGGGCGACAAGGCCTTCACAATGATCGTCAAGGAGATCAGCTACGAGGTCGCTGAGCCGACTGTCGATTCACAGATCCTGATCCTGAAAGCGACTGGCGCCGATGTGTTGGTCGACATCTCGACGCCAAAGTTTGCAGCCCAGGCCATCAAGAAGATCGCGGAAACGAATTGGCATCCCGTGCATCTGCTGAGCGATGCGGCCGGCTCAATGTCGAGCACACTGGTGCCGGCGGGGCTCGAGAATTCGAAAGGCGTCATCACGGTGGCATTCCGGAAGGATCCCAACGACGAGATGTGGGCCGACGACCCGGGCATCAGGGAGTATCTCGCGTTCATGAAGCAATACATGCCCGAAGCTAATCCATCGGAAACCCTTCACGTGTTCGGCTACGCCACTGCACAGACGTTTGTTCACGTCCTTACGAACTGCGGAGACAACCTGACGCGCGAGAACCTGATGAAACAGGCGCCCGGCATCGAGGACCTCGAACTTCCAATCATGCTTCCCGGCATCACGTTCAATACCAGCCCCACACGCTACACGCCGATAAGCCAAGAGCAGCTGATGCAGTTCGACGGAGCGACCTGGAAGCCAATCGGCGAGGTCATCGACGCGGAAAAATGAGCGTTTCGACTGACGACATCTGGGGGGCGGAGGCGACGTCCTTCGCCGGCCTCCATTCATTATCTATAGAGAGGACCTGCCGTGGACTTTGAACTCACCAAGGAACAACTCGATCTCCAGCAGCGAGCACGCACCTTCATCAATACCGAAGTCTTGCCCGTTTATCGCTCCTGGCCAATCACCGTTCCCGAGTACAGCCCGGAGTTGACGGCGCATTTGAAAGGGAAGCTCCAGGACTTTGGGCTGACGAAGCTTAACGTGCCGAAGGCCTACGGCGGCCAAGGGCTCGGAGCGATGGAGGATGTGATCGTCCTTGCCGAATTCTCAAAATCGCCAAGGCGCATGCCTGGCGGGCACTTTGCTCCGTGGCCCGTGCTCTATGAGGCAAGCGAAGAGATCAAGAGCAAGTACCTCTACCCGGTGCTTGAGGGCCGGACATCATGGTCCATGTGCTTCACCGAGCCGGAAGCCGGCTCCGATCTGGCACGCATACGGACGACGGCTGTCAAGAAAGGGGACCACTACGTCATCAATGGAAGGAAAATGTGGAGGACCGGGCACCATGAGGCGTCGTACACGGCCGTCGCTGCGGTGACCGATCCGGAACAGGGGCATCGCGGGATTAGTATCTTCCTCGTCGACAACGACACGCCCGGTTTCGAGAAAGTGCGAGACATTCCTGTCATGTCGCGCCAATGGGGCGTGGAGCAGGAGATGAAGCTGGAGAATGTCCTCGTTCCGGCGGAGAACCTCCTGGGGGGACAAGGGGCTGGATTCTCAATTGCCCAGCATCAATTCAATCGCTTTCGGCTTCGCTTGGGAGGGGTGGCGCTCGGGATGTCCGAGCGGAGCCAGGAGCTCGCGATCGATTGGGCGGGGACGCGCGAAGTGTTCGGCGGTAAGCTCGGCGAAAACCAGGCGATCCAGTGGATGCTGACTGACTCGCAATACGACATCGAGTCGATCCGGTGGAACACTTACTATGCAGCCTGGCTCGTCGACCGGGGAGGCTACTCGGCCGCCAGGCTACAGGCCTCGATGGTCAAGGGCTACTGCATCGATGCTGGACTCCGGGTCGTGGATCGATCGATGCAGATCCTGGGGGGACGAGGTCTTGCAATCGACGACTATCCATTTAGCGACTTCTACAACCAATTGCGTATGTGCAAGCAGATGGAGGGTTCGACAGAAATCATGAAGATCGTAATGGGCCGCGAGATCCTCCGCAAATAGAGAACGGTTTTGCATCGGCTTGATGGCCAACGGCGAAGGCCCGTGTTGTTCGACTATGGACTTAATGGTGAGATCAAGAACACCTTTTAGGAGGATCAAAATGTCGGCTGCTGGCCAGCCGTTTCGAACGACTTTGATCCGTTCAGTCCGCAAACACGTCGCAATCCCTCTGAAACGTACAAGGAGCTGCGCGCGGCTGGCTCCGTCGTTCGCCTGATCACCTACGATATTTGTACCGTCCCCGTCACGGCCCGGAAAATCCGGGCCGGTGTCGCGGAAATATCTCGAGAGCCATGGGATCGCGGCGGTCGCCGCCCTCCGAGCGCGAAGCTCCACGAGCGCAGCACGACAAGTGCCATGGTCGCGGCTATACCGGCGCTGGCATAGCTCGTCAACAATACCATCAACGTTATCGGCGGCTGCGCGGCCGACCGCGCTTCATACAGCTTCGATGCGAGATTTATTACAATCCACCGATAGGTGGATGTTAAGCATCGCAGCAAGTCCATAACGTTGCGGCAACATTCATCTGCGCTCGGACATGGCGCCGTTGCGCGTCCGTTCGCCGACACCGGCATTCCGAAGACATGACCAACAGATCACGCCCGCGCATCCTGCTGATCGGCACCGGCGACACTAAGTCGGACGAGCTCCTGTTCATGCAGCGCTGCATTGCCGGCGCCGGCGGCGAGACCGCCTTGATGGACGTCAGCGTGCTCGGCGATCCCCCTTACAAGGCAGCGCACGACAAGCACGCGGTGGCCGCCGCCGCCGACACGACGATCGCCGCCGTGATCGCGAGCGGCGACGAGAATTCGTCGATGACCTTGATGGCGCGCGGCGCCGCCCGGCTGACGCGGCAGCTCTGCAAAGACGACCGGATCGACGCCATGATCGCGATCGGCGGCACCATGGGCACCGACCTCGCGCTCGACGTCGCGCTCGCCCTCCCGCTCGGCTTTCCAAAGCTGATCGTGTCGACCATCGCCTTCTCTCATCTGATTCCCCCCGAGCGCATCGCCGCCGATCTGATGATGATCCTGTGGGCCGGCGGCCTCTACGGCCTCAACGGCACCTGCACGGCGGTGCTGTCGCAGGCCTGCGGCGCGATCGTCGGCGCGGCCCGCGGCGCGATCAGGCCGCGGCCCGAGGGGCCGATCTTAGCGGTGACCTCGCTCGGTAAGAGCTGCCTCAGCTACATGGTCGAGCTGAAGCCGCAGCTCGAGGCTCGCGGCTACGAGGTCGTGGTGTTCCACACCACCGGCATGGGCGGCCGCGCGATGGAATCGATCGCAGCGCAAGGCGGATTTGCCGCGGTGCTCGACCTCAGCCTTCAGGAGGTCGCCAACCAGTTGATGGGCTCGGTGGTAAACTCCGGCTCGGACCGTCTGATGAATGCCGGACGGAGCGGCATTCCGCAAATCGTGGCGCCCGGCGCCATCGACATGGTGGACTTTCCCGCCTGGCTGCCGGTGCCGACGGAACTCGCCGATCGTCCGTGCCATGCGCATAACCGCCTGCTTGCGTCAGCGACCTCCGGTGCCGTCGATCGCCGACGGATCGCGCGCGCCATTGCCGCGAAGCTTGCGGAGGCGACGGCGCCAGTAGCTTTCGTCCTTCCGTTCGGCGGCATCCAGCGATGGGATCAGGACCGCCAGACGCTGTACGATCCCGAAGGCCTTAGCGCCTTCGTCACGGAAATGCGTGCTGCGATCCGCCCGCCGGTCGAGCTTCACGTGATCAAGGACCACATCAATCACCCGGGCTTCGTCGCGAAGATCCTGGCGATCTTCGACCGCTGGGTGGCCGACGGCGTCGTTCCAGCCGGCAAGGTTCCGGCGGAGCAGACATGAGCATATCCGCGCCAAGCGCGCTGGTGCTGGATTTCGGCGGGGTGATCTACAAAACCCTGTTCGAAACGCATGATGCGACGGAAGCCGCGCGGCCTTGCCAAGGGAGCACTGACCTGGCGCGGGCCTTTCGCGGAGGACACCGATCCGCGCTGGTCGGCGATGCAGCGCCGAGAATTGTCCGCGCGCGACGATTGGTTGACTCGCAGCCGGGAGGTCGGCAGGCTCGTCGGCGAGGACTGGCGGGATATGCAGACCTTGTCCGTCGCGCGCGCGGCGCCGATCCGATGCTCGTCATCCGCCCCGAAGCGGAGCGCGCCATCCGGACGGCGAGGAGCCGGCCGCAAGTTCGCCATTCTATCCAACGAGCTCGACCTGTTCTACGGCGCGGAGTTTCGGCGCAAGCTGCCGCTGCTCGGGCATGTCACGTCATTGTCGACGCCACGCATACCGGCATCCTGAAGCCCGACCGCGCGCCTATGGCGCCGTGTGCGATGCCCTCGAGCTCGCGCCGCAGGCCTGCGTGTTCGTCGACGACCAGGAAGGGTGCGATCGCCTGCGGCCTCTCGACCGCCTGGTTCGATGTTCGACATCCCCAGAACTCTTACCGGCAGGCCCTCCACCTGCTCGGCCTTGCCTTTCGACAGCGGAGCCATTCATGCCCGAAATCAATTTTCTCATCGAGAACAATGCCCGCCGGATCTGGCATCCGATGGCGCATCCCAAAGACATGCAGGACCATCCGCCGCGGATCATCATGAAGGGCGAGGGCATCCACGTCACCGACATCGAAGGCAAGACCCTGCTGGACGCGGTCGGGGGGCTCTGGAATGTGACGCTCGGTTACAGCTGCGATCCGATCAAGAAGGCGATCGCCGACCAGCTCAAAGAGTTGCCCTATTATTCCGGCTTTCGCGGCGTGTCGACGGGACCCGCAATCGAGCTCGCCTATGAGCTCACCGAATGGTTCAAGCCGGAGGGCATGGTGCGCACGTTCTTCACCTCGGGTGGATCCGATTCCGTCGAGACCGCGTTGCGGCTCGCACGGCAATATTGGAAGATCAAGGGCCAGCGCGACCGCACCAAATTCCTGGCACTGAAGAAGGGTTATCACGGCACGCATTTCGGCGGCGCATCCGTCAACGGCAATGCCAATTTCCGCCGCAACTACGAGCCGCTGCTGCCGGGCGTCTACCACATCCCCTCGCCCTGGACTTACCGCAATCCGTTCAACGAGACCGATCCTGCGAAACTCGCGCAGCTCTGCGCCAATGCGCTCCTCGACGAGATCGAATTCCAGGGCGCCGACACCATCGCCGCCTTCATCATGGAGCCGGTGCTCGGTGCCGGCGGCGTCATCGTGCCGCATTTGAGTTTCATGGGACTGGTGCGCGAGATCTGCGACCGCTGCGGCATCCTCCTGATCTCGGACGAGGTCGTCACCGGCTTCGGCCGCACCGGGGCATGGTGCGGCGCGCGGCTCTGGAACGTCAAGCCGGACATGATGACAATCGCCAAGGCCGTCACATCGGGCTATTTCTCCCTGGGCGCCACCATGATCGGCGATAAAATCGCCGAGGCCTTCGAGAGCGACGAGACGAGCTTCGGCTCGATCGGCCATGGCTACACCTATTCCGGCCATCCCGTCGGTTGCGCGGCCGCCATCGCCGCGCTTGCCGAAACAAAGCGGCTTAAGCTCGACGCCAGGGCCGAGGCCTACGGCGCCATCCTCAACGAGGCGCTCTCGGCTCTCAAGCAAAAGCACGAGATCGTCGGCGACGTGCGTGGCAAGGGCTTGATGGCCGCGCTCGAGCTGGTCGCCGACCGCGGCAGCAAGAAGGCGCTCGACAAGAAGCGCGTCGGAAAGATCGGCGATGCGATCTACGATGCCGGCGTGATGGTTCGCGTCTCCGGCAGCAATATTATCCTCTCTCCGCCGTTGATTATTACGGCCGAGGACGCCAGGACGATCGCTCACGCGATCGACCACGGCCTTGCGACTGGTTGATGAAGGCAAGCGTGGCCGCTAATTCGGCCGCGCCATCAGCGCCACCACCGCGGAGCGCGTCTCCGCGCCGAGCTTTTGAAAGATGTGGATGAGGTGCGTCTTGACGGTCGCCTGGCCGATCTTAAGGCACTCGCCGATCTCGCAATTGGTGCGGCCGCAGCACAACAGCCGTACCACGTCCATCTCGCGGCTGGTCAGCCCATAGCGCTGCCCGTCCTCGGACGCGGCGGCGCGGCCGACCAGGTTGAACTGGAGGTACTGGTGGATCTTCTCGGCGATGGTCACCGCGCGCTCCGGGATCCTCGCCTCCCTATCCCATACGACGCTCATCCCGGCGACGATTTGGTCGTCGCGCCGGAAGAAGAAATCGAGCATGTCGACGATGCCGCATTGGTCGATGAACGAGCGGTAGAGCGCTGTCTCGCCTGTTTGCTGGCCGGCCATCGTCTTACTGAGGCGCGCCACCGCAAGCTCACCCGCATGAGTCGGATGCTGCGGGTCGAAGGCACTCATGCCCTCGAGATACTGTAGATGAAACGGCTCCGGAATGCGCGCCAAGAGGAAGCGCCGGAGGTTGTAGCCCTCATCGACTTCGTAAAATGCCGTCGCCGAGCCCTCCAGCATGGACTGGGCAAAATGCACGGCTTCGGTCGTTACGGCCTCCGAGCGGCCCATGAGCATCAGCATGGCCTAGTTTCCTCGATTCCACTCCATTCGGGATATCTGGTGCGTCCTCGCGCGGGCGACGCCGGAGAGGCACGGCACTTACTTAAGCAACTTGCGGGCCATCGGTTTAGGTTGCCACCGAGCCGAGGTCCGAACCTGGTCTGCGCCTCGATCGATTGACTGGACAGCGACACCGGCACGTTCGCCGCAACCGATTCGATTCTCGCACGGATTGCCGGCCTACCGACCGGTTGATTGCCAAGCCGCATCACATCGTGAAGCCCTGCATTGATGAATTCGCATCGCGCGACGTTGTACAATGCGGGCAGCATCGATCTACTCGATCTAACCGCGATGCTTAAATTCGCACGCCAACCTAGCGGGACCATTCCGACCGGTCCGATGGTCATGCTCATCAAAGCGGAAAGCGCGACTATGGCACCTCGGCGACATTCGACGAGCGCCTGCTCGCTTGCAGTGCCGGGGCGGGATCGCTTGGATTGGCATCCGATGAGTGGCTCATCCATGCCAGCTCGGGCAGCCCGATCGGCAAGGCGGCGGTGACGATCGGCGGCAACCGATCGGCGCCCCGGCCTGGGAGCCGCGTCCCACAGGAGCAATAAGGCGATGACCAATCGGGAGCGTCGTCCGAGCCAGCCAATTGCCAGCTTGCGGAACGAAGCGGGCTGAGGAATGGCGCCGCTCCCCGGCGGCGGCGCGGCAGCTCTTGTTGCTGATCCAGGAATTGCCGTGCCGCTCGCGAAATACGGTGCGCTCCGCATTTCAAACACACGTACGGCTCAGCCCTTGTCCTATTCCGACATTTTGTTCTCAAGCATACATGGATGGCGCGACAACCAAGATGAGAACGCGTCTCGCCGTCCAGACATCAGCGGCACGACGATATCACGGAAGAAGATGCCGATCGAGAGCTCGGGGCCTTCCGACGGCTAAGCAGACAGTCGTACCGTGTTGCGAGCTCACGGTAGGGCGCTTGTGATCAGCGTCCCGGACTTTTGCGCTCGATCGTATGGTTGGAACGGCCCGGAAACTGCGCTCTTCTGTCGCGTGAGGCACCACGTTTCACGTCAAGGAGTTTGCAGCACTTCAATTTCAACCGCTGTGCGGGCGCATGTCTAGACCCAGCTCGAAATTAATCAGGCCAACGCTTGGCACGGACGTTGCTATTGAGAGCTAGGACAGCAAGCGAGTGGGCGCGGCCAGATGAGCAATATCTTCCGTGGGCCATATCCGAGAGGTGCAACACCGCCCCCGAGCGGATCAACCTTCTCAGCCCGATGATCGAGTTTAACGTTGAACGGCTTGCCGGTTTCGCACGCGTCTGGCCCACCGTGTTGCTGCCCTGGACTACTCCCGCCGCTCGCTAAGCACTCATGGAGGTTGAAATGATGACCCAACTCGGCGCATCCGTACGCAGCCAAACAACAGACGTGGATGCAATGTTGGCCGAACTGCGTTTGAACAATGATCCGCACGATGTCGAAGTCGGCGGCATGTCTTTGCACATCCTGCCCGGGGTTTTGTCACCGCGCCTGAGTCACGCACCGGACGCACTGATCTCGAAATGGCACATCGAGCCCGGCGCGGCGGTACTCGATCTTGGGTGCGGATCCGGTGTGCTGGGCCTTGCAGCACTCCGTGCCGGGGCAAGACGTCTAGTCGCTCTCGACATAAATCCGCAGGCCGTTCTCTCGACGAAGATAAACATAGAGCGATTAGGCTATGGAGATCGAGCAGAAGCCTTCGAGAGTGACACCTATGCTGCGCTACAACCTGGAGCACAATTTGATACCATTATCTTTGCCGCCCCCTATTGGAACCGCAAGGCCAATGACGATCTCGAGCGTTCGTGTTTCGATCAAGATCACAAGGTCATGGCCGCCGCCGTCGGAGGGGCGCACGTCTGGTTAAGTCCGAAGGGTGCGATGTATGTGATTTTCTCCGATCAGGGAGACGTTGGGCATGTCATGAACCTGATCGAGGAGAGCAAGCTGCGCGTCAGAGACATGCATATTTTCCGACCGACCATTCCAGGCGGGCACGTCCGCATTGTTTGGAAGCTATCCGCGCGATGAAAGTCTCTTGGCCAAGAAGCGCGATACCCATCACATCAGCGCCAAGCGCTTGGCAGTGTAGTCGATCAGGCCAATTTGCATGTTCCCGACCCAGCTGAAATCGCTTGGCCAAGTGCATGAGTGCGCATCTCGATCGCGAGCGTCGACAGACATCGCAGGTCCGGTGCCGTGATCCAGACAATAGCCTCCAAGAACATACTGGTTGGCTTCACCCCGGAGTGCGAGGTGAGGATTAATCCCGCCCGGGGCTCGAGCGGTTCGGCCGGACGCGTCTTGGGGCCGGGCACAATTCGTCGCCCCGACAGTGAGATCTGACGAGTGGGCGAGATAGCGTTGCGGGCCCGATGCGCAATGCTACGACCATCGCGAACTTGTGAACTCGGCGGCAGGGGCGGACCATCGCTACGTTCCGTAATTTGAGTGTAGTTTCACGAGCGATCTCGCTGCGGTGATCAGCCGGATAGCAATTTTAAGAATTGAAGTCATGCCTAGATATCAACGCTTCAGGGCTTGGCGGCGCTCTTTCCGTTCAGCGTCATGAAGGGGGCGCCCCGCCTCTTTTCGACGAACGAGCGCATTTTACTGCAGTTCTTATGCGTCAATCCAGCAAGTGAGATCGTTTCAAGCACGACATCCACGCAAAGCTAGTGGCGTCGACGCAGTCATATACTTAAGCTTCTCCCGGGGACTGATGATCAGGCGCCTTCTTACTGGATGCGAAAACTTCGTCTCAGACATGGTCCAGCTTGATTCAGCTAAACACCGGGCAGTGCGATCGACAGGGCGCCTGCCGCGCGGTAGCAGCTGAACGGCTGCCCGACTCCTGCATGATTGGCGAAGGAGGCTTCTGTCGCTTTCGGCGACCTCAAGCCGCAATGTTTGGGATTACCGGCGGTAAACTATGATTCGACACATCGTATTCTTCACCGCAAAAGATAAGGCGCATATCGACAAAATCATCGAGGGCCTTTCCGTTCTCACCAAAATCCCGCACGCTCGGCGGCTTGAGGTCGCTCGCAACCGCAAGAGTGACCGGCTTGGCAACGAAATTGATGTGATCGTCTACGGTGAATTCGACGACGAAGGCCAACTCGAAGCCTATAAAGCGCACGAGCTTTATCAAGATTCGATCCGGCAAGTAAGACCGCTCCGCGAGCTACGTCTCGCGGCCGACTACAGCATGTCTGCAGATGCGGAGCCAGTATGTTCGGCAGGCCCTCCCCACGGGCGTGGCTAATTGTCAGGCATGTAGGGCTTTTGGGTGGCCATAAGGCTCGCCTTCGCCGGGCGGAATTACGATCACCGATGTATCGCTGAGCTGAGCGACAGAATAATGCATGTAGTGGAACTGCAGTGGATTGAGCCCGTCACAGCCATGCGAAGCCTCTCGCATCGGAGGCACCTCACGTTCCTGGATAGCGCATCGAGAGACGCGGTGCTCGGGCAGCATTCCTATGTGACGTGCGATCCCTTCTGCACCTATATGATCGCGGACGGGAAAGGCATTTGCAACGGAGAGACCATTGTGGGCGATCCCTGGGTGGCACTTCGCGCTCTGCTAGCCAACTATCCGCAAGTGCACTGCGCCGATCTCCCGGCTTTCCAGGGCGGTGCCGCCGGCTTTTTTGGATACGAGCTGAACAGGACGCTGGAGCGATTGTCGGTGCCGGCTATCGGGGGCATGTGCCTCAGGCAATCCTACATCTTTACGACGTCGTGATAAGCTTCGATCACAGCCATAACAGATGTTGGGTCGTTTCTACCGGGTGGCCGGAGCAGGATCCGGCTCGCCGGCGTGAGAGAGCTCGCGGAAGAGCCGAAGAATTTGTTGCGCTGATTAGAGTCTCAGCCTCCTCTCCTGATTTGACACCAGGCCAAGCCGGCTTATGGCATTCAAATTTCAGTCGCCAAGGATACATTGCGGCAGTACAGAGCCTAATTGATCTCATTCGGGCGGGTGACGCCTTCCAGGTCAATATTGCGTAACGCTTCAGCGCGCGCCTGGCGAACTCGTTCGATCCGATAGCCTTCTATTGTCAGCTGCGGAGAGTGAATCCGGCTCCCTTTGCCGCCCTCCTTCGGTATGGCAAGCTCACCATTGCATCGAGTTCGCCCGAGCGTTTCCTCAAGCTTCACGGTCGACAGGTCGAAACGCGGCCTATTAAGGGGACGATGGCGCGTTCTGCTGATCGGGAGGAAGACCGGCGTCGTGCTGAGACGCTGTCAGGTTCGGAAAAAGAGCGCGCCGAGAACACCATGATCGTCGACCTCCTACGCAATGATCTCTCGCGCGTTTGCACGCCCGAATCAATCCATGTCCCGTCATTGTGCAACCTCGAGTCCTATGCATCAGTGCACCACCTCGTGTCGGTCGTTACGGGTGAGCTGGCATGCGGAGAGGACGCCGTCAGCCTACTTCGAGCCTGCTTTCCCGGCGGCTCCGTTACCGGAGCTCCCAAGGTACGCTCGATGGAAATTATCCTGGAGATCGAGCGTGTGGCGCGAGAGGTGTATTGCGGTCCCATAGGCTACATAGGGTTCAATGGACATATGGATTCAAATATTCCCATTCGCACCGTGACGATCGATGCCGGCCAGGCCGCCTTCCATGCAGGTGGCGGGATAACGGCAATGTCCGATCCGATCGCCGAATATGAGGAGAGCCTAGCAAAAGCAGAGCGCATTTTTCGCGCATTTATTGCTGAAGGCGCCGGTGCATCTTGATTTTCATCATCGACAACTACGACTCTTTCGTCTTCAACATTGCGCGATATTTCCGCAAGCTTGGTGCAGCAACATGTGTCGTCCGGAACGACGCGATCCATGTGAGCGAACTTGCTGACCTCAGGCCCCGCGCGATCGTCATCTCCCCCGGCCCGGGCACTCCAAATGAGGCTGGAATATCGACAGCCGTCGTTCGCGAACTTTCGGGTCAGGTGCCAATTCTCGGCATCTGTCTCGGACACCAGTGCATTGGGAGCGAGTTCGGCGCACGTGTAACGCGCGCACGCCGTCCTATGCATGGTCGGCCCTCGTATGTCACGCATGAAGGCGGGGGCCTGTTCGAAGGACTACCATCCCCACTTTGCGTAGGGCGCTACCATTCGCTTATCGTCGAATTGGATCCGGCATCTGCCCGAGACCTCACTGTGACAGCACTCTCGGATGATGGGGAGATCATGGCTCTTGCCCATCGCAATCAAGCGACATATGGCGTGCAGTTCCATCCGGAGTCGATACTCACACCGCAAGGGGACGCACTATTCGCAAACTTCCTACGGCTTGCAGAGCTTTCTTAAGGCGGCCGCACAGGTCAGTTTCACAATGCGCAGCTCGATAAAATATCGGTCAACGCGAAAGGAGCAATACTGCCGAAACGGGTTGAGTTCATTGCTGCGGGCAGCACACAACGCCGTAAGCGGGTCGAACTTATCAATACCTTTCAGGTGCTCGGATCAATAGAACTCTACCGTTGATAGTCCCAGCAGGACGTTGTCAATCAGCCGGGTCGAACCAACGTAGGCTGCGACACAGAGCGCCGCCGGATGCCGCAGCGGACTCTCGGCGCGCTTGAGCGTATGACCGTCGACAAGTTCGAGGTATTGCAGCCGATCAACTGTCTCAAGTTGCCGCTCGGCGATCGCAACCAGCTTGTCCACCTCGCGCACTCCTGCGCGGAATTCATCCGCCGCGGCGAACAGTCCACGACTGATGGCAACGGCTCGCCGACGTTCTTTCTGGCTGAGATACCGGTTGCGGCTGCTCATCGCGAGCCCGTCCGGTTCCCGAACGGTTGGCACGGCGACGATCTTGATGGGAAGATTGAGATCTGTTGCCATGCGACGCACGACCGCGCATTGCTGAAAATCCTTTTGCCCGAAAAACACGACGTCCGGATGCACCATGTTGAACAGCTTGCACACGACGGTCGCGACGCCCCGAAAATGCCCAGGCCTGAAAGCTCCGCACAGTGGCTTCGCCAGTTCGCCCGGCTCAACGAAGGTCTCGAATTGAGCCGGATAGACTTCCTGTGCACCCGGCGCGAACACAATCGCAACACCAGCATCGCGGCACAATTTTTCATCGCGCAGGAAATCGCGAGGATAGCTGCTGAGATCCTCGTTTGGTCCGAACTGAGCCGGATTGACGAAAATGCTAACGACGGTGATATCGGATTGCGCGCGGCTCGCCTCGATCAGGGCGAGATGGCCATCGTGCAAATAACCCATTGTCGGCACTAACCCGACGCGTTTGCCCACGCTGCAAGCCTTGGCGAGCTCACGACGAAGCTCAGCGACCGTGGTAATCGTCTGCATCATTGCACCTTACATCAGGTTGAGTTGGGAGGAGCCCAGGTTGCGATAATGTCACTCAGGCTTTCAGGAAGCCGATAGGACTCCTGCGGCGCCGGGAACGCACCGGTGCGGACATCGGCAGCCCAACGCGACAGCGCCGCTTGTAAAAGCTGAAAGCCATCTGCATAGGCGCGAACGAATTTGGGCCGATGACCTAAGGTCAGCCCCAGGACATCATGGAATACGAGCACTTGGCCCGAGCAGTCGGGACCCGCACCGATTCCGATGGTTGGTATCGATAGCGATTCGGTCGCTCGCTGGGCTAGCTCGGCCGGAATGCCTTCAAGCACCAACGCGAAACATCCGGCCTCCTGCAGACGGTGAGCGTCATCGAGCAGCCGCAAAGCGTCATCGGCTTTCCGGCCCTGCACCTTGAATCCGCCCATGATATTGACGCTTTGCGGGGTGAGGCCGAGATGGCCCATGACAGGAATTTCGCAATCGACCAGGGCACGCACCATTTCCACGCGCTTGGCCCCGCCCTCGAGTTTCACGGCATCTGCGCCTCGCTGCAGGAACCCTCCAGCGTTGCGTATCGTCTCCTCCGGACCAAGGTGAAAGCTAAGAAACGGCAGATCGGCCACGAGCAAGGCACGGGGCCTTGTGCGTGCAACAGCCTCCAGATGATGGTTCATCATTGCCATGCTGACCGGCAACGTGTTGTCGAATCCGAGACAGACATTGCCAACACTGTCGCCCACAAGAATGATGTCGACGATGGGGTCGGCGATGCCTGCCGTAACCGCATCGTAGGCGGTGGTCATGGTGACACGCCGCCGCTCCTGCTTCCACCGCTGCAGAATTGGGATCGTGACCCGCTCAACTGACACTTCCGAAGCGTGGCTCATTTTCGATCAGCTCCATCAAATGTCTCAAGTCGATTCTGCAGCTCGAAGCGATACGGATCTGCTCTCATTTGTGCGGCCTACGATTTCTACGCCACAGCGCTCCCCAGGTCGCCCCATTACCGAATAACTAGGCGAACGGTAATCCGATTGTTGCGATCGACGCCGTTGAGTATTATGCCCATCCTGGGACCATTCTTTCCTATGGAGGACAAGAGAAAACTGTCAACCGTGAAAGGAAGAAAGAAACATACGTCTCCAAGGTAGCGGCCGTGTGCACAAAAGCTCCAATGGTCGCGCGACCATCAAACAAAAACTTCCCAAACTCAAATTGTCATGTGGAAGCGCCTTGCGTCACGGCGCGCCTCAGAGTGGGCTGGGCCGGTCCATTCCAGATGAGAGCGCACCGGACGATCGAAGGTGCGCTGATCTGGTCGTGCCGCAGCGCTGCGATCAAGGTCATGGTCTTCCAGTGGCCGAAAGGTGGTTAACCTGTGGTCAGTCGGGGGGCCGGGTCACCGGTCCCGGCGACTCGCGTCAAGCGCCTTCCGCGGCACAGATGACCTCTTGGTCGAGCCCGCATCGGCTTGGCGTGCGATGTCGGAGCGCAGGGTGCTGGCCTGCTTGGTTGCCGCCATCCTGCAAAGCAGGCCGAGGTCCGACCAGCCCGCGAATGGATGACCCGCGATCGCGTTCTTCTTCACGTAGCCGGCGTTATTCTCTGTCTCGCTCTACGTGTGCGCCCGATACGGAGCGCGGGGACGAGGACGGAAGCCCCAAGCTTCGCGAACGCAATGAGCTTGCCGCTAACTTGAACCCGACCGGCTCACTGCGTCATGGCGCACCACGAGCGCGCGTGGGTTACCGCACAAAAACGCCATCCATTCGTCAGCGTTGGCATCTACCGGATGTTGTAGACGTGCGATCTGCATGGCACCCGCGACGAATGCACGCATACACTTTTTCTGGCTTGTGATTTCCTGCATTTGTAGGCGCTTGGATAATGATCTGGTGCTGCAGGTCGGCTGCGGCGCCCAGGCCATGAGATTGTGCAGGAACCGACACAGCTGCATGGCCGGCGCTGTTCGGTAGCCGCTTAAGACTTAAGGCCAGTCGTCGAGCATTTTGAGGCTCTTGCCTATACTGAGATAGATCGGGACTGAGCGGCACGGCGCGGATATTTCACAAAACGGCGCAGTGTCGTGCTTTGCGTACACGAACGTTCGACAGATTGCTGAATTTACTTCAATGCGGAAGTAGTGCCCGGAGTCAGAGCTGAGTGACACGCGATACTCTGCGAAAACGGTGACTTCTGTTGCTCTCAGATCGTCCCTGATGTCAGTTCGCGACTCACAATCCAAGGAAAGGGGGTACTAGGGCTTGCAGCATACTCTGCCCAGCAACCTAACTCGTCGACCGTGAAGAACGCCTTTTTCAAGCAGGGACGAAATGAAATCGGGCGGTGAACTGAGCGAGGATTTGGCACAACAAGAGACTGAGCCACCTGATCAGGCGACGGAAGTTGTAGCCGACTGCGGCGAGGACGGCATTAGCGGCATCGCCCTGGCGATGCCACAGGTAGTTGTACCCCCTGCGATGCTCAGATTTGAGATGGCCGATGACCGGCTCTACGGCCGAGCGGCGGCGCAGCCCCTGCTTGATCTGCGGGGTCACCCGACGCTTCTGACCTGGGATGAACACCCTGAACTTGTAATCGGGCGGGGCATTGTGACCGCGGTAGCCATTGTCGAGCAACTTGCGCTCAATGGTGTTGCCGATCATCGCTTCCATGTCCGGAATCACGGTTCTGAGCGTGTGACCCTCAAAGGGATTGCCGGGCAGCGCCTTCACATGGACGACAAAATGGCCGCCTTTGGCGTGCGATAGCGTCGTGGCAACGGAGACCTTTCCGCCGAACTCGTAGGGCCGGTGCGCCTTGCCCTTGCCGATGCATTCCACCTCTGGCGCGTGCAGCGACTAGACCTTCAGGCCACGCTGGCGCTGCTTCTGGTCGAGCACGCATCGCGCCAGCGCCAGCATGCGGTCGAGCGCGATCTCATGGAGCAAGCCGACATTGCCTTCGAGCTTGCGGGTGATATCGCGAATGACGCGGCCGAGATAGGTTCGAAGCGTCCTGAAGGCCCGATTGGCGCGCTTGAACTGCTTGGCATGGGCATAGCGCTGGTGCTTGATCAGGACGAACTTGCCGAACCGCCCATAGGACTGACGCAGCTTGATGCCTGCCCCCTTGGCGAGCCGGACCAAGATATCGCGGGCGCGGTTCAGAAGCCGCGCATTGGTCGCGAACATCACGTTGTTGGGCTGCACCGTGGTGTCGATGATGACGCGGTTGAGATCGGACGGCCTGATCGCCTCGGTCCTGGGTGGCGACCGCAAGGCTCTCCTGCAGCATCGCCTGCAGCTTCTCCTCGCCCCATGCGCTCGCGCCAGCGCGTTAGTGACAAGCGGTCGAACACCATGCGGCGGAGCTATCGCCCAAAGTTGGTGACGGCGGGAATCGGAAAGGCGGCATATCGTGGGGGTGCTTGACGCCTCCACTTCTCCACCAAAGGAGCGATATGCCGTGTCCAACGATAACGTCATCCATCTGATTCAGCCAGGAATCTTCGACGATCAACTCACAGAAGTCTTGCGCAATGGGGCGCGTGCCCTGCTTGCCCAGGCGGTCGAGGCCGAGGTTACAGACTTTCTTGGCCAACATGCCGTTTTGAAGACCCGGGACGGCCACCAGCGCGTCGTCCGCCACGGTCACCTGCCGGAGCGCGAGGTGATGACCGGCATCGGTCCGGTCGCCGTCCGCCAGCCGCGTGTACGCGATCGCGAATCGGACGCCGCCGATCCTGGCCGCATCCGGTTCTCGCCGTCGATCCTGCCGCCCTACATGCGCCGGTCGAAGTCGATCGAGATGCTGCTGCCGATCCTTTACCTGAAGGGGATCTCGACCGGCGACTTCTCCGAGGCGCTGGCTGCGCTGCTCGGCAAGGATGCTGCCGGGTTGTCGGCATCCGCCATCGGTCGCCTGAAGGATGGCTGGCTCGACGAACACATCGCGTGGCAGAGGCGCGATCTGTCGGCGAAGCGCTACGTCTACATCTGGGCCGATGGCATCCATCTCCAAGCACGCCTCGAAGACGAAAAGCAGTGCATCCTGGTGCTCATCGGCGCGACGCCGGAAGGCCGCAAGGAACTGGTCGGCTTTACCGATGGCGCCCGCGAGAGCGCGCAGGACTGGCGCGATCTGCTGCTCGATCTGAAGCGGCGCGGGCTCGACGTGGCTCCGCGGCTCGTCATTGCCGATGGCGCACTCGGGTTCTGGAAGGCGGCCGGCGAGGTCTGGCCGAAAACGCGCGAGCAGCGCTGCTGGGTGCACAAGACCGAAAATGTGCTCGCCAAGTTGCCGAAGAGCCAGCAGCCGAAGGCCAAACGCACGTTGCAGGAGATCTGGATGGCTGAAACCAAGGCCACAGCCGAGTTGGCGTTCGACGCCTTCATCGAGAGCTACGCGCTGAAGTACGAGAAGGCCGCCGATTGCCTGAGCAAGGATCGAGACACGCTACTGGCGTTCTACGACTTCCCGGCCGAGCACTGGAAACACTTGCGGACCACCAACCCCATCGAAAGCACCTTCGCCACCGTGCGCCACCGCACCATCCGATCGAAGGGCTGCCTGTCCAACAAGACGGCGCTCGCGATGGTCTTCAAACTGCTTGAGGCCGCGCACAAAAGCTGGCGTCGTCTGGATGGCCACAACCAGTTGCCAAAACTCGTTCTCGGTGTGACATTCAACGATGGGATCGAGGTCATCGCCACACCGACCGACCGTCAGCCCATAACCGCCGCCGCCTGACCGGCTTCGGCCGTCACCAAAATTTGGCGATAGCTCCATGCGGCGCTGGAAGAACTCCTCGCCGCAGAAGAACTGGTAATAGGGTTCTCCACCCAGCGCTCGCACAAGAGCTCGTAGGTGTGCTTGAGGATGCAAGTCCTGCCATCAGCCGCGTGGCAGCGGGGCCGGCCCGGCTTAATTTCACAGACCGCGCCGAACCGCTCTTCGAGGATCGACCAGTCGGTCGTCCGCGAAAGCTTCACTAGCGCATGGTTCATGTCGATGATCGCGTCCAGCCGGGAGCGCAGGAGATCGGCTTGTCCGCTGTCGCGCCCTTCCTTCGGCTTCATCGTTCCCTCCTGTCAATCGGCGTTCAAATTTGGCTCTGACTCATTTCTGATGAAGTTCGCCGGCGACTGTGGTTCTTCAACGGAGAATCGGCGCCATGCGGACAGGCTTTCGAATTTCATCGCTAGTACCGAGTGGTTTGGTCTTTGATGGCGTAAGTGATTCAGAGGATTCAATTATTCTGGCTGTTCGGTCAGAGGCTGCGGAGGCCCAATGCCCTTTGTGCGCGACAGCATCGCGCCGAGTCCATAGCCGTTACATCCGGCACGTGGCCGATTTGCCATCAGCGGGCAGAAAGGTGCGCCTCCGATTGCTCACGCGGCGCTTCACATGTGAGGTGCCGCATTGCCGCCGTCGGATCTTCACAGAGCGGTTCGGAGAAGACGTCGTTCCGCTGCGACGGCGTCGGACGGCACGGCTCGAACACATCGTCCATCACCTGGGGTTGGCGCTCGGCGGCCGGCCGGCGGCAAGCTTCGCCAAGCGGCTCATGCTGCCTGTCAGCAACGATACCTTGCTGCGGGTGGTCCGCCGGCGGACGGCGATGCCGATGGATCCATTGCTTGTTGTGGGTATCGACGACTGGGCGTTCCGGAGAAATCGTCGGTACGGGACCATCGTGTGCGATTTGGAGCGTCGGCGGATCGTTGCCTTGCTGCCCGACCGGGAAACGGCGACCGTTCAGGCGTGGCTGTCGAAGCACCCAGGCATCAACATTGTGTCGCGAGATCGCGGTGGTGGATATGGCGAGGCAGCAGCCAAGGCGCTGCCGAACGCCATCCAGGTCGCCGACCGCTGGCATCTGATGGAAAACGCGAGCGCGGCCTTCCTTGATGCGGTGCGCCGCTCCATGAGCAAAATCCGAACCGCAATCGGGGCGACGACGATCGATCTTAAACTGCTGACCTGCGCGGAAAAGCTTCGCTATCAGGGCTATCTGCGGCGCCAGGACAGCCATGCCGCAATAGCGGCTCTTGTCAGCGACGGTGTGCCGTTCAAGGAGATCGTCCGCCGCACAGGACATAGTCGCAACCTGGTTCGCCAAATTAGTCGCGGCGGCGGTACGGATATATTCCGCACCCGTCAAAGCACCCTGGATGGGCACCTGCCGTTCCTGGACGCGCAATGGTCAGGCGGCTGTCGTAACGGTGCCGAACTTTGGCGCCGTTTGAGAGGGCAAGGCTTTAAGGGATCGCTGCGCGTGGTGGCGGAATGGGCCACGCGACGGCGACGCGCCGAGACCATCAGCCGCCAACAATTGCAGAGGGTCCCCGCCGCCCGGACGATAGCGCAGTTGATGACGATGAAGCGGGACCACCTAACCAAGGCCGAGACCGTCACGGTTGCCGCTATTGAACAAAGCGTC
This sequence comes from Bradyrhizobium sp. Kon56, assembly GCF_055807635.1. NCBI lineage: Bacteria > Pseudomonadati > Pseudomonadota > Alphaproteobacteria > Hyphomicrobiales > Nitrobacteraceae > Bradyrhizobium > Bradyrhizobium sp. Kon56. The sequence goes on from NZ_JBVVOU010000018.1 coordinate 111,265, forward strand.
CCTATGCTGGCCGATGCCAACGCTCTCGTTGGCCGCTTCCACGCGATGATCCGAAAGAGGGCCGAGATCGAGCTCGAACCTTGGATAGATGAATCCAAACGGAGCCTCATTGGTTCGTTCGCGAATGGCATCGCCAACGACAAGGGCGCGGTGCACGCGGCTATCACGCAACCATGGTCCAATGGCCAAGTGGAAGCTCAGATCACCAAGCTCAAGCTGGTCAAGCGGCAGATGTACGGGCGCGCTAAGCTCGATCTCCTTCAGGCTAGGCTGATTGGCGCGCCTTAAAAACAAACACGATCATCGAATATGCGTCAGAGCCAATATTGCAGGCCGAATGACACCCTCCGATCCGACCGAAGGAATCACGCCGCGCGATTCGACGGAATCCTCACAAGCACAATTACAAACTTTTGGCCCGTCAAAGCCCGAAAGCCAGCAATCTCCCCCTCGTCAGAAAACAGGATTCCCGCTCAATGACTTGGAAGTTCTTCAAGAACGACTAACTCTGTTGCACCGAAAGCAACGGCCCGATGAACCTGCGGCCGATCAAACCGCCTCTTTAGCGCTCCGCCGATCGAGGCATTAATTGACTGCAGCCGACCTTATTCACACTTGCTGTTTTCTATTTTCCTTCCACAGCATGGCCTCGACCTCTCCGGGGACATCAAGATGCTCAGGGAAATCCGGAAAAGGAACTGAATTTCCGTCGCGCAGGAAGATGGCGACATCTGTTTCGATATTCGTTTCAATATAATGTTCTCGCCTCACCTTTCCGCGGTTGCTGTCGAACACAAAGCGCGTTGAGTTGATCCATGATGGTGAAAACAAGTTAAGTTGATCGGCAATGTGCCAGACGCGAGCCAAACGAACGCGAAAGGCCGCGGAGAAGTTGATAGGATCCGGAATGAATATTGATAGATTACGCACGCCATGCCCATCGAGCGTTTCCAAGAGCCGATGAAGCACTAGTTGATGATCATTGGTGTTTCGCAGCAGCGGAAGTTGATTGTAGAGCCTAATCTTGTGATGTCGAAGCTCCGCGATTTTTTCGGAGACTTCCTCACAAACTTCGTATGGGTGCACTATGTGGAAGGTGATGCGAAGGCCATGCCTCGCAAAGAGGTCAATCTTCTCTGGCGTGAACGCTCTCGGTTCATAGACGATCGCCCGCGTATGAATTCGGATTGACTTCACCGATGGAACCAGTCCAATTCCTTCGATGATTGCCTTCAGCCGGGATGCCGGCAGCATCAACGGATCTCCACCTGAGAGGATCACCTCACTGACCTCAGGTTGGCTGCGGAGGTATTCAATCAGCCGGCACAAGTCCGCATCTCCTCCACTTGACTCGTCAATCAAAGCGTTCTCGCTAAGCACGTCCGTGCGGAAGCAGTACTGGCAATTCCCAAAGCACTTCGAGGTGGTTACGAAGAGCACGCGGTCTGCGTACTTTCTAAGTATGGAAGTTTTGTTCACTTCGCCACACGCATTTGATCTGTCGTCCACGAAGTCCTTTACCTCGTTGGGAGCCCTCATCGAAATTCGGTCCCGTGTTGGAAAGGACACTCGGTGAAGCGGCCCTAGATGATTGCCCAAGGCCTCAACTTCTTCCTTGATCTTCTTTTCATAGAACGGCGTGACTTTCACGGGTAGTAGGCCCTCCTTCAAAGAGATGGCCCTAAAAACCTCGTTGATGTGGCGCTGGTTCATAACGATCTCGCTCGGTTGCTGAGGTTCAAACAATAGCAAATGAGAGCCGCCGATGCGATATAGAGGAGAGACGACGTGGCGCTAAGTATGATCGGCACAGAGGGAATCACAATAGAGCCGGCGAGGAGCCATGAAACCAGCCTCCGGCGCAACCTGGCCAGCGCCAGCGCCGAAATGACGTAAATGGCGAGAAAATTCATCGCGGCCAAGCGGAACATAGTTTCGATATTTAGCAACCCAATCTGGTCAGCGACCACGACTGCAACTAGAGAAGCAGCCACGAAGTATACACTGTTGCGCGGTGCGCCATTGCGAAACTGGCCCAGGCCGGCGGGAAGAAAGCGTTGCGAAGATAGGTAAACAACAAGCCGCGAGATGGCCACAACTGATCCGAAGAGATTGGCAGCAATGAGCGATACCCCAAGCAATGGAATCAGCCAATCTGGTGCAGTTGGTGCGACTTGCGCTGCGGCCTGAAATATTGGCGTACCAAAGTTTGATTTAATATCGGCGACATGCACGAGCACTGCACTGCCCATGTACACGCTGCAAACCACAATAAACGCAAAGATCATTGCTAGCCCAAAACTCGTCTTGGGATTTCGAAAATCCGCAGCCAAGTGGGACGCGATCTCCCAGCCGCTGAAAGAGAAGAAGATCAGTGGGATCTGACCTGCAATCGACGAAAGGTTTGTCGGGCGACTGAGGCGGACACCGTTAGTCTGCATCGCTAGCGTGACTAGGACAACGAGCGCGCCTACCAAAAGCGACAATGATGAACAACCCACGAGCCATACGCCCCTGGAGAGGGTCTGTCCACCGGACAGAGCAAAAAAGGAAGCAAGCAAAATGAACAGCGCGGCAAGGAGATGAATATCCACGCTGGAGCCGATCAACTTCTGTAGGTAGGTCGCGCCCACAATCGCGATGGATGGCAAACCCAATACCGTCGCTCCGAAAAGGAGCAGTGCTACCAGCCACTCTAGGTACCGTCCAAATGCAAGCTTGGCATAGTATGCCACCCCACCAGCGCTTGGATATGCACTACCTAGAATGACCATTGTTATCATGATCGGCGCGGAGAGCAGCGAACATGCTAACCAAGCATAGATGCTCTCCTCCCTTAGTTTTTCGAACACAAGTCCCGGGATCACAAGAATGCCGGATCCAAGGATCACAGTGACTATGAGCAAAATGCCTGAGACGGGTCCCAGGTGTCCGGGGAGGCTTGCTCTGGCTTTCATGTTAGCACTGGTCCTCTGAACGAGAAGGGCGTCAACTGTAGGTCGCGACCGCCGCCGCCCCTTCACAACTACTCGATCTGCCTATGTCCTCGACGGCAGAAGAGCGTTGTTCGCCGTATCACCTGTGCCCAAAGACGGCACTCACTGTCTCGGCCGAGAGACGGTCGAACTGATTGACGCGCGCCAATCAAACAAAGTGCAGAGGGCACTGGACGGGAGGATCCTCGTTGTTGTCGGGGATCATGTACTGCGGCCACTGCGCCTCACCTAGAAGGTATGATCCCAAGAATGGGCTGTGTGTGACGTCATCGTAGATATCAATGTTGCGTCTGATCTGTGCTGTAACAGCTCTGCCTCGCCGATTGGCGGGAGCCGCGATATCGAAGATCTTGCGAGGATTGATGACAAAGGCCAGCCCGGCGCCCATGTTTCTGCTCCTGCGAAGAAGGTGTGCTGGATGACTTACGTTCACGAAGAGCTCACAGCCGTGAAAGCACATCGTGAACGTGTGGTGCGTAGGGTCTTTGGACACGTGCACGGGCCAAGGTCGCCGATCTTCATTGATCAGAAATTGCATCGCTTCGATGAAGACCTCCTTGAAGTGATCGGTGGTCGTAAGTCTGGCGACCGGCTCAAAGAGAACAAGTAGTGGACGATGGTGGTTGATTTCGAGAGCGTCGAGATCGATCTCCTCAACGTAAGTGCGTAAGCCACAACCGAAACGGTCCAGCTCATATTGTGAGTTTTCAAGATCGTACGGGATGAAAAGGAAGCGCAGATTGCCTTGCTTCACGGCGTTCTGCCCGAAGACGCAAGGGAAACCAGCGCGGGTTCCTGCCCCAGTTTCAAACTTCGATAGAATGTACGAAACCACTGCGTGGCCCCACGAAAACCTTTCAGTGAGGTTGGCGAGTTCACCCTGATTGATCAGCATGCGCGTTCGCTTTCTATCTACGTGGCAATGGATTGAGCCGCGATGGCTCGCAGCTCGGGTATGCCGCATGTATGTGACGCTCCATCGGCAGCTATCATCCGGCGACACCGCTCACATGGTGCCCGCGCCGCTCAGCCCGCCAGACCGTAAATCAAGCTCTGGGGACGAAAACGGCAAATATGCAGTGAATGCGCAGCCGCTGCGAAAAGCGCAGTTTTTCAGGGCCGCAAGCCCATGTTTGGTGAACTCGTCATGGGATATTTCTCCTCAGTCGATCGCGTGGCGCGTTTGCGGATAGCCCAGCAAGCGTCGTGCCATACGAGAAAGTTATGTTGGGACAACGAGATCGCTCTGATGACCCTCTCGGAAGTCTACGCGTCGAAGCTCCGACATGTAGGCAACCTCACAGATGGTTGTTTTCGGGCCACAGCTTTGTAGATTGATTTCGCTTTGCTTGGCTGTAGCCCCAGCATGATGCCGACAGCGAACGTCGCGAGGCCGGACCCGATCGGGATGACATCGCGCAACCAGCGAACGGATCGGCCGCGATGAAGAATGCCGAACAGCGTGTGGATGGTGCCCTTCTGCTCCTGACCGACCTGTCCCACATCGCCGCCGCAGGCAATGGGCGCCTATCGAACGGCATCTGCTGACGAGACTGACAGGGCCGGATCGGGACGACGACCGGCGCACCATCAGCGGCATCATTCGCATGCTGCAATCGGGTGCGCGATGGCGCGATTGCTCGCATGAGTACGGCCCTAACACTACGATCTACAATCGCTTCAATCGCTGGGCGAAGCGAGGACGATGGTGCGCAATTTTCGAAGCGCTGGCCAAGCCTGGTGAAGATGGGGTTGTGCTGTCCCGGCCGGTCGTCCTGCATCTGGACGGCAGGCCAGGATGCCGATATCGCGGCGGCTCCCGGTGTCCTGGTGCTCGCGCCAGCCATGAGTAACGCTCCTCGCCGACAAAGGGCACGACGGTGACAAGCTTCGCAGCGAAATCATTCGTGGCGGCGCCAAACCCGTGATCCCCTATAAATCTAACCGTGTTTTCATCCAGCGCTGCAACAAATGCGCCTACAAAGGCCGAAACGTCTCGAACGCTGCTTTTGCAGGCGCAAGGACTTCCGGCGCATCGCCACGCGGTATGACAAGCTCGCCCGGAATTTCTTGGCCGCTGTGCATCTTCGCTCTCGTCGCATATTGGCTCAATTGAATCTGGATCTTAGTCTTCTTGGGCGCGGCGGTCGGCTTGAATTTCTTCCGGGTCCAGAATATGACGGCGGTCAGTCCAAGCGGCAGCCCTTCAGTCGTCACGGCCAGGCTCGAGTGCATCAGGATGCCGCAAACCGTGTGCGATCTCAGCCGGCCCGCCTTGTCCCGGCCGCTGTTTATGCTCTTGGTGATTCTGATCGCGTCTGAGTTCTCTCTTTGATAGCTGAACTCGATCGTATCATGGAGCACCAGAACCGGACCGCCGGTGGCAATGGTGCGCTCACGCGTCAATTGAAAGTGGCCAGCCAGAATGTCCGCTTCGCTGACCCGGTCATTAGAGAAGAGGCGATAGGCTGCTTTCGTATTCGCCCAATCCTGGCAGACGAGCGGATATTTGTCCCAAAGCGTTTCCAATCTGCGTGAGCAGTTTGCGGAATCTGTCGCCGAGCCGCGCGTCCTAAACTAGCATCCCCTAGTCTCTCGATCGATGCAACGTTCACCGCCTAACAATCGCAAACGGCTTTTTGCCGATCGATCCCTCAATGTGAGCCCCATAGAGCCCCCTCGCCAATCAGGTGCTCAGCAAGGAACCACAAGTGATTCTTCCGATTCAAGATTTTGCCGATCAGCGGATCGGTTCGAGAGGAGATAGTTATGGGTAATTGAAACCCGGTCAACCGCGCCAGTCGCGGCGCTCCGCGCCATCCTGGCGCACCCAAAACAGGCCCCTGCCCGTGGGCAGGGGCCTTCGATCCACTGACTTAAGTACAGATCAATATTTGAGAAGAGTCGGACCACCGAACTTGTAGTTCAGACGTGCAGTCATAAGATCGAGATCCTGTCGGATGCGATCGGCGCCCAGTGAACCAGCAGCAACGACGAAGTTCACGTCGGCATCCCGCAAGAACAAGTGGTCGTATTCGACGCTCACCGACCAGTTCGGCCCGAACCCGAATTCGATCCCGGCGCCCACAGTAGCGCCCCAAGGGCTGGTATTGGAGCTCGCGAGCTGCACGCCCGAGATTACGGACTTGACCTGGTAGGTGTTGCTCGTCACTGCGGCGCCACCTTTGACGTAATACAGTAGGTTGTCGAACGCGTAACCGATCTGGCCCGTCACCGTACCAAACGCATCAATCTTGCTCGGTTGACGTCCGAAAACGGGATGCTGATATTGGATCCGCTCAGATCAGCCCAGTTCCCCTGGCCTTCAACGCCCAGCACGATGTGGCCGATCTGCCATCGTTGGCCGATCTGACCACCTACGGTCATGCCGGTCGCATCATGGCAGCCCTCATGCGTGCGGCTATTGTAATCCCAGCAATTCGAGCTTGAACCCAAGCCGCCGTTCATACCGACGTAAAGGCCGCTCCAGTCGTAAATTGCAGCCGCGACAGGCTGCGGAGCTTCGGAGTAGAGAGGTTGGACAGGCCGCGCAGCCAGGTCTGCAGCGGATGCGGGCGCCACCGCGCCAAGCGCCACAATGGTCACAGTCGTAAGCAAGAAGTTCTTCATTTCTACTCTCATGTCTTGAGTGCCCCGAGCCTCGTGCGTCTTAATAATGTGGCGCGAATTGCTGTAACTGCATCGCAACATTTGCGCCGAAACAAATGCGTGAACCGAACGCTGCGTCAGGTTACGGCGTCGCAGATCATCTCCAACAACGTTGCAATGCTCCTTCGCGCGCGAGCGTAGATTGCGTAAGACTGCGAACAGCGGGCCCGCTGATTTCAGCGGAGTAAGCGTACGGCAAGTCAGATCGTGGCAAGCCACACCGCAAGTGAGAAGAGCGAAGCGGTTTGCAAAACTCTTGCTCTTCTCCCGTGCCGCCACTAAAGACCCCGTTACGACCATGCTCGTGTTGCACCCACCGGCCCTAGAGATCAGATGAAGTCTATTCGATTGAATCAATGTCCTGCAGATGCTGCCCCGTTCGTCGCAGATTCCGCTGTGTCCGCGCTCGACAGAGCATGCGAATGACAACCTCCGCCGTCGGCGGATGAAGGATGCGGCCCGAAGAATTTTGCTTATTGGTTCAGCGAGCCGTTCTCCACCCGAGGCTTCCTACCACACCGCCAATGCCCAGACCGCCGATAACGCTGGCCGATCGTTCCTGCGCTTGCCGCCGGATATTGGATCCTCCATGACCCTTGCGCGAGCGCTTGGGTGAGCGTGCGAGTAGCCTCTTGCGAGGAACGAGGTGGCCAATGACCGCGGTGAGTTCATCTTCTGAGCTGAAATTCTAGGTCGATAAAGGACAGCGAGCATGTTCGTCTCATTCTTCCCGCGGCCACGTTTATTCTTTCCGTCGTCAGTTCTGTGGACTGCGTTGGCGATGGCGTTTTGGTATGGATTTGCCGGCAATCTCTTTCAATCCCCGGACAAGCCGGGTGGGCTTGCGACGTTCTGGTCGGTCTCGGCGCTGTGGTTTGATCTCTATTTTGCGCTGACCGTTACGGTGTTCGCGGCTGCATGGATGTTATTTGCCCCGCATCCCTGGGCGACTTGGTCCATTCTTGGTTCAGCGCTGATCCTGTTCACCTCTTACTTTCAGGTCCAGGTCTCAGTCGCGATCAACAGCTGGTATGGGCCTTTCTACGACCTGATCCAGGCTGCGCTTTCGAAGTCGGCGCCGGTCACGGTTGAGCAGTTCTACAACGAATTGTCGACCTTTGCCGGCATCGCGCTCGTGGCCGTCGTGGTCGGCGTGATGACACGATTTTTCGTCAGCCACTACATCTTCCGCTGGCGCACGGCGATGAACGATTTCTATGTCGCCAACTGGCCACGGCTGCGCACGATAGAAGGCGCCTCCCAGCGTGTCCAGGAAGACACCATGCGTTTTGCCAGCACCATGGAAGGTCTGGGCGTCAATCTCATCAGCGCGGTGCTGACGCTGTTGGCCTTCCTGCCGGTTCTGGTGAGGCTGTCCAGCAACGTCACCGAGCTGCCTCTGTTCGGCTCTATTCCTTATCCGCTGGTGTTCGCCGCAGTCATCTGGTCGATCCTGGGTACCGGCGTTCTCGCGCTTATCGGCATCCGTCTGCCCGGAATTGAATTTTTCAACCAGCGGGTCGAAGCGGCCTATCGCAAGGAGCTGGTGCTCGGCGAGGATAATGCGGCGCGTGCCAATGCTCCGACATTGAGCGTGCTGTTTAGCGACATTCGCAGGAATTACTTCCGTCTCTATCTGAATTTCATGTACTTTAATATCGGCCGGATCGTCTATCTGCAGACTGACGTCATCTTTCCTTATCTGCTGCTTGCGCCTACAATCATCGCGGGCAAGATCACCCTCGGCGCGATGAATCAAATCCTCAACGCATTCACGCAAGTGCGAACCTCGTTTCAGTATCTCGTCAACTCCTGGAGCACGATCGTCGAACTAATCTCGATCTATCAGCGGCTGCGGAGCTTTGAGGCAAAGATCCACGGTGGGCTACTGCCGTCAATCGAGGCACAAAATGAGCCAGCCTCATGATTGGCGTAGCTGTAGTACGTGACGAAACCCGGCCCTTGAGCCGCTCGCCGCACAACCGATCCGACGCCTCCCACAGCGCGGTCATCGCGTCCTTGATCGTAGCGCCATATCGACGCTTGCGCTCTCGCGGTGCCTCGACGGGCCCGGGTCCAACGGTTGCGCGTGCCCGAATTGCACGTACCGCATGCTTGCGATGCCCGCCCGTCATCGCGCATATCGCATCGAGGATGCGCCTCTTTTCCGCCAGGTTGGCCGACCGGTAACGATCCGTTGCGGCCGACACCACCTGCCGCCGCGCGCCAGCCGATCTTTCCCACCCTAGAGGCCACCGGAGCAATTCGATGGCGCCCGGCCAATCACCGGCGAGAAGTTGTCCAGTAACAATCCGGATGCGGCAATGCGCCTCAGTTCGGCGTCTCCGAGGACGCTCGGGGGCCGCAGCATGCGAAGCATCTCCGAATTCCGCTCAATACGGCTTTCGCAACATCGGCGTAAGTGGCGGTGAGCAACCGTGCTGTATCTCTCCAATAATCTTGAAACCGTGGCGTTGGTAAAAGGGAATGTTTTCAGGATTCGAACTTTCGAGGTAGGCAGCGATGCCCTGCTCATCACAGCGTTGAAGAGCGTACTTCATCAGCAATGTGCCAAGCCCTTGTCCGGCCCAGTTCGGATCGACAGCGATCAGGGGCAAATACCAATGTGGCTCGCAGGGATGATGTTCGGCCATTCCCTGGCGTAGGTGTGCCATATGTTCGCTGATTTCCGGTCGCAGGGACAGCGCCATGATAGCGTCCAGCGCATCCTCATCCTGCTGCACGCCGGGAGGCAGCCACAGGGCCGCGGCGCGACTGTCTCGCGTGACGTACGCTGTGCCGTGCTGGAATGCTCGTCCGCCACAGGCCTTGATGAACTGAGTCATGTTGCCAACATATTGCCCAGGGTCCGGCCAACTCCAACGCATCAGAGGATCGGCGGCGAAGCCGAGGACAATTGTCCAGACGATTCTTGCCCGAACGCTTGCGTTCGTCGAGGTGACGCCCGGCTCCGTTGTCATGAGACCGCTTTTCAAACGCAGAGTTGCAGGTTGGAGCACAGGACCGATACCTTCGGACGTGAGCGGAGTGGATGAGCCCCCGAAGATTCATCGGATGCCTTTAGTTTCCGTCTCCGGCTCTCATCCTGCCTCAGAAGGCCGCTTTCGACGGCCGCTTCGGAAGCTTCCTCGCTGGAGCCTCAGACCCTTGGAGCTGGATCTGGCGAGGAGTCGTGCTTTCGGGCATGAGAGCGTCATCTGGATCCTGCCCTTTCCGAAAGGAAGGGCTCATTTCATCGGCGTCGGCAACTCTGGCAGCCTTCCGAAAGCAGCGAAAAGGACGATTTGAGTTACAAGGTGATCTTGTTTCACCAGATCTTGCGAGTTGCATTCGCCGACGACTCTAAGCGCCGCAGTATAATTTGGAACCTGCCAACCCAGGTAGGTGCTTAGCATTCGGTCAAGCAATGTCTCTGCCCTAAGGATTGCCAACGACTCCTCCTTCGGCCTCACCGCAGTGATCGTCAACGTCGACATCCGTGAACGCAGGCACTCGTCTTGATCGGCTGCTGGTCGGGCAATTCCATCGCCGCATCATGCTGCTGATCGGCATCGGAATGTTTTTCGAGGGTTTCGACATCTACATTGCCGGTACCGTGCTGAGCGTGATGCTGAAGACTAGGTTTTGGACCCTCGCCCAGAATGCGGTGCTCATCTCCGCGACCTTCGTCGGCATGACGCTTGGATCGTTGCGTACTCGGTTCCTCGGTGACCGCTATGGACGCCGCTTCGCGCCACGATCTTGCCCAGCAGCCAGGCGCAGCGCTCGATCTGCGTCAGGTCCAAGTCGGGCAATGCGCAGTGTTCGAAAAGCGATATACTTCCAGCCGTCGGCGAGCGTGACCGGCGCCGTTCGCCGATCCAGCACGATGTCCAGATAGTCGTCCTTGCACCGGCGCAGGGCGGTGCCGCCCATGCTCGCTGCATCGGGCGACGGCGTTGCGTCGGATCGGACCGACGGCAGCGGGCGCACGCCGCCGCCTTTCGCGCGTTCAGCCCGGCGCACGCTGGCCTGCACCCGCGGCGTTGCTGCGGTAGCGGCTGGTCGAGGTCTGGTAGTACTGCGCGCAGATGGCCGCCATGGCCTCGATCAACGCTCCCCACGGCGCGGGAAAGCATTCTTCCGCCATCAGGCGGTGCAGCATGCGCGTATGGCCGGCCAGCTCGTCGTTGAGGAACTCCACCACAGGCATAGCCGGATAGCGCTGCAGCAGCAGGATCGCCGCGTTGTCGGCCTCGCCGGCCGACTTGTCCTTGTCGCGTCCATGCAGATCGTTCTGCAGGCGCCCTATCGCGGAGATGAGCCGCAGGACGTGCCGAAATGCCGGACGCGCGCGCAAGGTCGCCATGTCCAGCCCCCACAGCAACGACAGGCAACAGAACACATTCGCGTAGGCGATCGAATCGATGCCGTTGCGCAAGTACTCGGCGTAGGACCAGCGTTCCGCCCCTGCCGCCTGCGCGTGTCCGGCGCGCAGCGCCGCGCAGTAGCGCCGAGTATCGTCCAGAAGCTGAGCATAGTCGCGACGATCGTAGGCGAGTGCGGCCAGCGAGACGCGCAGCACAGCGCAGCCCTCGAATCCGGGGAGCGCGCACGGCACGCCCTGCCCCAGCGCCTGCTCCACCGCCGCGAGCTGCTCCGGCGCGATCAAGCCAACGTCGTTGCAATCGTCGAGCCAGAACAGCAGCGCCAGTTCGCGATAGAACGCCACGATCAGCGTTTCGTCCTGCGGATCGCGGCCGGTGCGGGCGCTGGCGTCGCGCAGGCTCGGGTGGATGCGCTGCAGGATGTACTGGCCGCCCCTGACCGCTTCCTCGGCATGCTCATCGGCGAACCCGGTCAGGGAATGCCCCCACTCCAGCACCTGCTGCAGCGCGCGTTCGGTCTGGATCATGGCACCGCTCCTGCTGCCTCGGCCAGGGCGCGTTGGCCCCAATGAAGCGCCAGCCACAAGCCGGCGAGTTCAGCCACGCGCACGACCCGCGTGGGGCAATACAGTTCCTTGCCGATCCACAGCGGCGTCTGCGGTAATGGATGCGCCGCATGGCGGGCGAGCATCCACTCCAGCGCACGCGCCACCGCCTGCGCGATGCGCCGGCGCCCTGTCGCCTCTTCGCTCCCGTCCATCACGTGCAACGCGAACAGCGCATAGGCGGTTTCCTCGAATGTGGACGCGCGACCGGCGCCCCAGCCGCCGTCGTTGCGCTGCGCCCGCAGCAGCGCCGCCAGCGCGCGCTCGTCGCGCCACTGGGGCTTGCCTTGCGCCAGCGCTGCTACCGCGTGCGCGGTGGGATACAGCCACGAAACGTGCCATTTTTCGTTGTTCCATAGACCCTGCGGGTTGCGATTGGCCTCGACGTAGGCGGTGGTGCCGGCAGTGGGCTTTCCCAACAGTCGCAACGCATGCAGGGCATGGATGTTGGTCGACACCGAGGCATTGCGCTCGCCGGGGAAGGTGACGAACAGCTCGCCGCATTCGAAATGGCGCAACGCATCGACCGCCCGCTCGCGGCCTGCAAGGCGCAGGACGCACAACGCAATCGCGGTGTCGTCCGCATCGGCCGCGAAGTGCAAGGACGGGCCCAGACCGCGCACGCCCAAGCGGGCGTCGAGCTGCAAGACGATCACGTGCACCGCCTCGGCGAGCGCGGGATGTGTGAACAGCCCGGCCAAATGCAGGGTGTACAGCGACCAGCATGGCTCGAACACATTGATCGGCCAGACGTTGGGAATGACACCTTCGATGCCGCTGCGCGTCGCGCGCGATGCTGCCTGCAGATACGCGTCGGCGCGCCCGACCTGCGGCGTGCTCTCCTGTGTCACGGCCTGCGCACGCCAGGCGGCGGTGGCCGCCGGACTGATACCGATGCTGCCGTCGTGATCCGGGCATGCGGTGCTCGGCGACGTCCCCCAGGCTTCCCAGGAGTGCAGCAACGGATGGCCGCTCGGCAACGTCGCCATTGCCCCAAGCTTGACCAGGCACGCTTGCCGCAACGGCAACAGCGCCAGGTGGCGCGGAAACGCCACGCCGTCCAGCAAGGATGCGGCCTCGGCGCAAAGCTGCGGCAGGATCAGCTCCGCGCCGATCGGCGCGTCTTCCGGCACCGCATGCGCGTAGGGATCGGGCAGGCGTTCGAGGAACCGGGTTGCAGCCTGGACCGCGTCGGCAGCGCTGGGAAGAGGATCGGCACTCTGCAATGCCAGCAACGCCGCCCACGTGGGCGCATGGCGGAACAGCGGGAAGTCCGCACTTCCCCATCCGCCATCGGCCTGTTGCTGCGCGATGAGCCACGCATATGCGTCCTGCCGACCGGTGACGTTGCCGTGGAATTGCAGAGCTCGCGCCGTGTCGTAGACGGACGGACCGACGCTGCCGCCGTCGCTCATCTCGCTCAGCAAGTGGCGCAATTCGGAAAGGATCTGTTCCGACCGCGCGTTCACGCGCCCTGCTCCTTCTCCAGTCCGTTGACGAGAACCAGGATCGGGCAGACGCCGCGCGCGTCGCCGCAGGCCCGTCGCGGCCCCGCGCATGGGCAGCGCCGGACGGCCGCCCTGCTCCGGCGCGGCGAGGTGCCCCGATCCTGGCGCCGGTCCGCCGCATAGGCTTGCGCGTAGCCCGCCGCGGGCGCTGCGGCCGTGCTGGGCAATCGCTGCGATCGGCGCCGCGGACTCGGACACAGTGCAGCATGCACGGCTGCCGCCGGTCGATGGCAGCGGCACAGGAGCGACTCCATGCGGACGGGCGCGCTCATGCGCATGGCGTGTGCTTGAGCAGATACGCGTTGGCCCGCTGCAGCATCTGCGCCAACCGTTCCGCACGCGGCCCAAGCGGGGCGATGGCCTCCCCGGCGTCGCGCAACAGATCCAGCGCGAACTGGCGCGCAGCCTGCAGCCCCATGATCGACGCGCAGGTCGGCTTCTGCGCCGCCGCGTCCTTGCCGGGGGTCTTGCCCAGCGTCGCCGTATCTGCTGTCGCATCGAGAATGTCGTCGACCACCTGCAATGCCAGGCCGAAACAGGCGCTATAGCAATCGAGCGCAGAGTACAGCGCAGCGTGTGCAGCATTGTCCGCGATGGCGCATAGCGCGCCCATGCGAACGGACGCGCGCACCAGCGCTCCGCTCTTCATCCGGTGCATCGCCAGGATGCTGTCCAGCTCGACGTGCTTTCCGACCAGCGACAGATCCACTGCCTGCCCGCCTGCGGCACCCTCGGCGGACACTGCCTGCGCCAGTTCGCGCACGAGCGCGATACGGTTGTCGCCCGGCCCATCCAGGCTCGCCAAGGTCAGGAAGGCGTGCGCCTGCAGCGCATCGCCGACAAGGATTGCAGTGGCTTCGCCGAACTTGACATGCACGGTCGGAAGGCCGCGGCGAAGCACGTCGTCGTCCATCGCGGGCAGGTCGTCGTGGACCAGGGTACAGGCGTGCATCATCTCGATGGCGGCGCCGACGTCGTCGAGCATATGCGCCGGCGTGTCGGCTAATGCGCCGGCAGCCATGCAGAGCAAGGCGCGGGTGCGCTTCCCGCCATTCAAGGTGGCGTAGTGCATCGCCGACATCAGCTCGGTCCCACCGTCGTTTTCGGCGCAGAGAAGACGCGCCAGCGCCTGTTCGACCCGTTTTGCGCCGTCCTGCATCCAGATCTCCGGAAGCAGCCTGCCGGATGCGCCGCGCCCCTGCGCGCCCAATCCGCCGAGCGCGGAAACACCAGTTCGTCCGTCGTGTTGCGTGTAACCGGTCTGCATGTCGTTTATGTCCTTGTACCTGACAGGAGACGGCCACGGCGAGTGGCGAGCCGCCGCGGTATTGCCGGCGTGGCTGCCTCGCCACACCGGCGCAAGCGATGCCAGCTCATGAGAATCCGATGCGGATTTTCATGGACGGATGTGCGGTCGGGTAATAGCGCCGGCCTTTTTCCCCGTCGCTCAGCAACCGCGGCCGCACCCCGGCCTTGTGCATGGTCAGCGCCAAGGCGATGCAGAACTGCACCAGTTCCAGCCATACCAGGTGGTAGCCGATGCAGACGTGTGGGCCGGTACCGAACTGCAGCATGTCCACCGGCCGGATCGGCTCCCTGCGTTGCAGCCACCGCGCCAGGCGGAACTGATCAGGGGCCTCGTGCAGCAGCGCCGAGGTCGAGAAATGCAGCAGCGGGATGCACAGATGGGTGCCCGCGGGAATGCGCCGCTGGCCGAGTTGTAATTCCTGCAGCGCGCGACGCGGCAGGAGCGTGGTCGTCGGATGCACGCGCAGCGTTTCGCGGAACAGGGCCTCGGCGACGGGACACTGCGCCAGGTCCGCGTGCCGGGTCGGCACCGCGCCGACGCGTTGCGCCTCCTCGACCAGGGTGTCCCACAGCATAGGCTGGCGCGCCAGCTCGACCACCATCCAGGCCATCGTCGAGGCGGTGGTGTCGTGACCGGCAAGCAGCAGCAAGCGGATATTGGCGATCAGGACGTCATCGGAGAGCGCATCGTCGCTTCGATCGAAGGCGCTCACCATGTGCTTGATCAACCCGGTACGCGCGGCATGCGCACGCGCGTCTCGGATGAACTGGCGCAACTGCGCGTCGATCCAGTCGCGGGCGGCGCGGCCGCGCCGCAAGGGCAGTCCGGGCAGATCGATCGGGGGCGCGACGATCAACTGCAGCAGTTGCCGGTACTTGCGATGCCATCCCGGCAGGTCCTGCGCGGGGATTCCCATCAGGCTGAAGATGAGCTTGAGCATCAGGTCGCCGGTTTCGCGCAGGATGGTTACCTCCCGGCGGTCGCGCCACGCCTGCACCCGCGCTCGGATGACGGGCGCGAACAGGTCGCCGATGCCGGCCTGGGTCAGCCCCTTGGGCAGGAACGCCGCCTTGATCGCATCGCGCGCCTGCCGGTGCGCGCCGCCGTCCTGGGCGACCAACGTTCCGGCAAACAATTCGGGCGCGATCTCCTCGATCAGCGCCGAGGACACGTCCTTGTGCCGGAGCAGAGCGAACGCATCCGGATCCACGCAGGTCATCAGGTGTCCGGCAGGGCCGAAATCCAGCCAAAAGTGGCTGCCCAGCGTCCGTTCCGCGCGCCGCAGCAAGCTCGGCAGGTCACACACGATGGCGGGAAGATGCCCGACCAGGGGGAAAGCGCCGGGCACGACCGGTATGTCGAGCCGCAGCCGGTGCCGACGGTTTAGCGGGTTGAGCAGCATGTTCATCCGCAGCGCGGCGCCGCGGCCGCTTCGGCGGTGTCGCCGGCACGCCGCGCGACGCGGCTGTTGCCACCGTCGGCGTACGTCGGCACATGCGCCAGCATGCCGCCGTCGATGCACACGACCTGGCCGGTGATGAACGCCGCATCGTCGGAGAGCAGAAACGCCACCAGCGCAGCCACGTCCTCGGGGCGGCCGATGCGCGGCAGGAGCTGGTGCCGGCGCAGATGCCGTTGCTTGCACTCGTCCAGCTTGGCGAGGAGACGCTCGGTCATGATGAGACCCGGCGCAACCGCGTTGCAGCGGATCTGCGCTTGACCGTACTGGGTGGCAAGCGAGGCCGAGAGCATGTTCATCGCCGCCTTAGACGCGGCGTAGGCCGTCTGCGCGGTATCACCGCTGAGCCCCTGGCATGACGACATATTGACGATCGCGCCACCGCCGCGGGCGATCATCCGTGGGATGGCCTGCCGGCAGCAGAGCAGCGTGCCGCGCAGATTGGTCGCCATGGTCTGATCCCAGACCGCCAGATCCAGGTCGCGGATCGCGCCGTCGCGCGGGGTCAGATGCATGGCGCTCGCGTTGTTCACCAGCAGCTCGACGCCACCGAAGTGCCGCTCCGCCGTCTCGAACAGCACTGCCACGGCCTGCGCATCGGCGATGTCCATGGCTAGGGCCAGCGCGTGGCCCGCTTCGGCCGCGATCTGCGCGGTGCAGGCGATGGCCGCCGAGCCATCAATGTCGGCCGCCACCACTCTGCCGCCCTCGCGCGCGATGGCAAGCGCGCATGCCTTGCCAATGCCGGCGCCGGCGCCGGTCACTACGGCCACCTTGCCTTCAAACCGTCCCATCGTGTCCTCGGTCTTTCGCGGCATGCCGCTCGGCCTCGGCCGGAGAAGGCGCAGGGTCGGCGCTGGCGCGCTCGTCATCAGTAGCGTCGCCTTCGATGACCCGAATGGCGGCCACCGGGCACTGGCTGGCCGCGAGCCGCACGGCGGCGTGCAGCGCCTGCGGGACCGTCGCCGCGCACACTTCGGCCACGCCGTCCGGTTCGCGCTGGCGAAAGATGCCCGGCAGCGTCAGCACGCACTGCGCGGTGGTTCCGCACAGATCCTGGTCGACCTCGACGCGCATCTCAGCCCCCATTTGCATGCAGCCGCACCCGCAACGCGCGGAATGTCCTAAGGAATGCGGAGGGCTCCCGGGTCGGCTGCTCGGCCAATGCCAGCGTGGGGAAGCGCGCCTGGATCCGCGGCAGGCACTCGGCCAACTGCACCCGGGCGAGTTGCGCACCGAGGCAGAAGTGGATGCCGTGGCCGAAGCTCAGCATGATCTTCCCGTCCGTCGACATGCCAGGACTGGTGCCGTAGAACCGCGCGGGATCGAAGCGATCGGGATCGGCGAAGGCGCCCGGGTCGCGATTGCCGGCCGCGATCAGCACGCGCACGTCCGCGTCCTTCGGGATCACCACGCCGCCCAGCTCGATGTCGCGCCGGGCGATACGCGGAATGGAGCTGAACATGGCGGGCGCGTCGCAGCGCAGGACTTCTTCGACGAATGCCTTCACCCCCACGGCGTCTCCCTGCAACCAGTGCCGCTGTTCGGGATACGCCAGCATCGCCAGGACCGCATGGTCGATGGTCGCAGCAGTGGTGGCGAAACCGCCCAGCAGCATGCCCCATAGCATGCTGATCAACTCCGCATCCGACAATGTGTCGGCATCGTCGTCGTGTGCGCCGACCAGCATCGAGACGATGTCGTGGCAGGGATCGGTGCGCTTGCGCTGTATGAGGTCGCCGAAGTAGGCCTGCACCCTGCCGCTGGCCGCATCCGCCGCGGCGAGCTGGGGATCGCTGGCGTGCGGGCTCAGGCCTTCCAGAATGGTGCCGATGCCGGCGGCGAGCCCGAACATGTCGTCCGGGGGCATGCCGAACAGTTCGGCGAAGACCAGCATGGGCAAGGCCAGCGCGAATTCCCGATGCAGGTCCACCGCCTCCCCGCGCTCCAGCGCGGGCGTCATGCCGTCCAGGCGCGCTGCGACGATGCGCGCGATGCTCGGCCGCAGGTCGTCGATCTGGCGCATGGTGAAATCGCGCGAGATCAGCCGGCGCAGACGCGTATGCGTCGGTGCGTCCTTCATCGCCAGCGTGGACGCCAGCAGATTGAGCGACAGGCTGGTCGCCGCACGCGGAAAATAGCGCGCAAGTTCGCCTGGCGCCGGTCCCCGCAATGCATCGCCCGTGGCCTTGAGCGCCCAACAGATGTCGGCGTGGCGGCTCAACAGAAAGAGGCCCGAGGTCGCGCGATGCACCGGATCGTGCTCGCGCAACCACCGCATGAACGGATACGGGTCGTGGATACACGCTGGCGACGCCAGTTCTGCGAAGGCGTCCCGGCATGCTGCCGTGGTTTGTTGCACGTCCATCTTGGTCACCTGTTGGCTGGCTGATCTGACCGGTGCACGCCAGGCGCCAACAAATTGCGGAGAAGATCGAGATTCCGAGCGGCGTCCGCGCCTCACCAGAGCACCGGAAACTCCTCGAACCCGCCAGTGATGATCTCCTTGCGCAACTTCAGCTCTTCAGGCGCCACGGCCAGGCGCAGCGCGGGAAAGCGCTGGAAGATCGAACCGAACACCACCTTGAGTTCCAGCCTGGCCAACGCCAAGCCGATGCAGTAGTGCGGCCCATAGGAGAACGCCAGGTGCGGCTTTGCGTCGCGTCCGATGTCGAAGATTTCCGGGTCTTTGAAATGGCGCCGATCGAACGACGTCGCCGACAGGCCGACCAGCACCTTGCTCTCCGCGGGAATATGCACGCCCGCGACGATCACGTCGGTCCTCGGATAACGCATGATGCCGTCCCAGCCCGCGCCCGGCGGGTACATGCGCAGAATTTCCTCCACCGCCTTGTCCACCAAGGATGGATCGCCGACCAGGCGTTCGCGCTGTTGCGGATGGCGGAACATGGCCAGCAGGCCGAATTCGATCTGCGCGACGGTGCTCTCGTGCCCCGCCACCAGCATGCCCGCGGCCAGGCCGATCGCCTCTTCCTCGGTCGCCTTGCCCTGGTCGACCGCAGCGAGCAAATCCGTCAGCAGGTTGTCGCCCGGATCCTGGCGCTTGTCCCGCATCTTTCCGCGGATGTAGGCGCGCAGTTCTTCCCAGGCCAGGCGCGACGCGCTGCGCGGGCCGCTTTCATGCTGGTGCGTCATTACCTCGTCGGACAGCCCGGCGAAAAACGCGTGATCCTCGTAGAGCACGCCCATCAGCGCGCTGATGACCATGGCCGGAAGCGGAAAGGAGAGGTGGCGCCGCAGGTCGGCGGGCTGGGGCTGGGCCGCCAGTGTCTCGAACAACTGCGCGGCGATCGCCTCGACCTGCTGCGCGAGCAGCTTCACCCTGCGGTTGCTGAAGGCCGGCGCCACGATCGTACGTAACCGGGCATGCTCGCCCCCCTCGTGCGAGACCAGCCACCCCGGCGAACCGAGAATTACCGAATCCGGGGTGAATGCCGCCGGCGGCATTCCCGCGGGCCGGAACGCCGCGTCGGACAGCACCGCCTTGGCCTCGTCGTAGCCTGTCACCCACCAGCCTTCGTGCCCGGACGGGAAGCGCACCCGGTGGATCGGACCGTTGGCGCGTAGCGCCAACATCTTGGGCGAGGGCTCGATGTGATCGACGCGCCACATCGGCAGCGTCGGCAAGGGTTGTTCGGACATGGTGACACTTCAGTCTCTACGCGATGGAAGGGCGGAAGGTGACCGGCAGGCGCTGCGGGGCTTCACGTGCGCTTGCGTTCACTTCTGTTCGTCGATGATAATCGGCGGGGAAGGCGGCCGGACCCTAGGGCCTCAAAGTGGCTTTAGCCAACTACCGAATCTTGTAGTGGCGTCCTAAACTAAACGCCTGGTGGCGCAAAAAACATGCGGAAAACTCTGTCGCCACGCGCCGCAATACGGAAACCTATTTCCGATGCGTATCCGCCTATGTTGGTTGGCTACATGCGCGTGTCGTCGGACTCCGACCGCCAGAGCACGGACTTGCAGCGCGATGCGCTGCTCGCCACCGGCGTTGATCTGGTGACCGGCCTGGGGTTCGCCACGACGACGACGATGGTATTTCGCAAGGCTGATAGAGGGCCCGCGTTGATTTTCGATGCAAACGTTATCAACGCGATCGTTGATCCTTCGGGCCCTTGGGAAGCTCCTTTTCAAGAACAAGATCCCTTCTCGGCTCAACGAACTTCCATGCGGCGTGCTGAACTATAGCAACTACGTCGAGGAAGCAGCGGGGCTTGCACGACAACACCTTTCGGGACGATAAGCTCGCAAAGGAAGCAGGTCCGTCAGCCGTCCTGGCGGGCAATGACAGCCGCTGCAAAGAGGCCGGGCTAGCGCTATTTCGTCGTAACGCGTACCGGCAGTGAGCTGAGGGCCCACAATCCACTGCTGTCGCGGTATACCGGCTCGCCCGTTATCTCGATTGATGCGACGCTCGCCGCCAAGGCGGCCAGCACGGCTTCGCCTTCGAGCCGCGCGACCATCTGCCCCACGCAGCCGTGGATCCCGGTGCCGAAGCCGATATGTCCCGAAACGCGCCGGGTGATGTCGAACTGGTCGGGCCGTTCCCACCGCGTTTCGTCGCGATTCGCCGAACCGGCCTGTACACTGCCTCGAGGTCCGCAATCAGTCGCTCGACTTCTGCAAGCCAATTTCGGCAAGGCCGGCGCGTAATACTACTGGATATCGAGGGCATTGATCACCCGAGGTCCGCGCGAACCGGATCCGGAAGTCGGTTGGTGCGGAGAACACGTTCTCAACCGATCTTTAGCGCTTTCGACGCAATGGCCACCGAGTTGGGCGCGCTGATCGAGAAGGTCTGGCGGCACTGGGAGGACAAGGACCGCGCGGGCCCGGACCGTCACGCTGAAGGCTCAAGTCAACGATTTGGACATCATCACGCGCAGCAGGTCCATGCCGATCGCGATTTCGAACCACAGCGAGCTCGAACACTTCTCGATCGCGCTGCTTGAAAGCGAGATGCCCGCTTCAAAGCCGGTTCGGCTTCTTCGGAGTATCGTTGTCCTCGCGCCATGGTGAGGGGCAGGCTGAGCCGCAACTCGGCCCGCCGATTTGAGAGGCGCAGTTTCGAGCAGGATTTCAGGAAGGGGCGTAGGCGCGGGTCGTGTGCAGCGCGGCAGAGCTCATTGGTTAACATTCGTGAATCCCCAAATCGAAAGACTTGCGGTAGGATCAGGTTTTTCCGAGGGTCGCACCCATGTTTGAACAAGCGACTACCGCTCTATTGCGAGCGGTGCTCGACGAGGTCTGCGAAAAGCTACCACGCGACGAGTCCGGCGCTCGCACCCACGTGGCCTGCAAGATCCTGGAAGCCGCAAAGACCGGCGAAACGACCCCGGACGAGCTGCGGCAGATCGGCCGGATAGCGCTGACAGAAGCGCCGACGATGTGGCGTTGATCGGGCGGGTCCGGGGTGAATTTCCAGGTCACAGTCTTGAAAATCCTGGTGAGTTATCCGGAAGGATTCGCCGTGATGGCGGATCTCAAGCGCGACATGGCAATCCTCGCCACCAGCGGCCCGGAATGGGCCGAACGCACCAAGCGGCTGGCCGCGCGCGTGCCCGGGCTCGACATTTTTTCGGACGGTCTCGTTGAGCGTCAAAACGGCGGCTGGAGGATTACTGTGAAGGGACAAGCCGTGCTCGAATCCATGGAGGCGCGCCGGACCGAACACGAACCGGTCGAGAAGGTGCTAGTGGAAACGGCCGGGCCACCAGTGCCATCCTTGCCGCTCCCGGCAGAGCGAGCGAAGCGCCGACGCGCACGGCGCCAGCGTCGCCGCGAAGCCCGCGAACCCGCGCGAGCGCATGCATCTTAAGTGGACAGGGCGCGGCGGCAGCCCAACTCATTGACCAAAGAGTAGATAGCTCCGGTCGATGCCGCGGCGATCCCGCGTCTCGTCGGTCCAGCCGACAGCTCGGCGATAGCTGCCCATCGCGCCGTTCGCTTGAGTGCCCTGACGTGGACGGGCTTGTTCTCATCGGCGAAGGGGGAGACCCAGAGCGCATCCTCGGGACAATAAAGCTCGCAAAGGAAGCAGGTCTGACAGTCGTCCTGACGGGCAATGACCGGAATTCCATAGGTGCCCAGTTTGCCGTGCATCGCCTTCCATACGCTATCGTAATCGGCGAATGCGAAGCCGGTGTTCACGATGCCCGCGCTCGGCACCAGGTGGCAAGGATCGATGACGATTGGTTGAAGAACTCACGCCGCCGCTGCGTACCTGGGGCAGGAGTTCGGTGTCGGAGCCGAGCTGATTGACCGGAAACAGCCTGATCTCCAGCCGGCCGCTCGTCGCTTCGCGGATCGGTCGATCGCCTCTTGCGCCGATATTCACCGGATGGGTCGGATCCTGTCCGGTCGCGAACTTCTAGACGAACTCGGCGGCAGACGCCGGACGGGTCAGAATCCTGCAGAGAGGTACGGCCGTAGCCGCCCTCAACAGCGAACGGCGGCTGATGATTCCGGGCTTCGAGACAATCATGTTTTACTCCTGATCCTGCATTGACGTTGCTGCCGACTGCAAGCTGCGCTGGCGTGCAGCCTTCCGGGCTCTTCACCGGCGCTCGATCGCCGGCATTTGGGCAAGAGCCATCGCTCGCCGCCGCAATATACCGCGGGCGTAGCTCCTCAAGGGGCTTTCCTTGATTGGCGCTTAGCGCCGGTGCACTAAAGCCACTGCTTGATCTGGCTTGCGACCTCTGCGGTGGAAATCCCGTAGCGGTCGTGCAGTGTCGGAAGTGCGCCAGCGTCAAGGAATTCGTCCGGCAATGCGATCTGGCGGAAACGCCGATGAACGCCCGAACGCATCAGAAGTGCAGCAACCGCCTCGCCGAGACCGCCAATCGTTGTATGGTTCTCGGCAACAACGACGAGGCGGCCCGACTTACCGGCTTCACGCAAGATCGTCTCGGCGTCGAGCGGCTTGATGGTCGGAACGTGCAGCACCGCGATATCAACGCTGTCGCCCCTCAAGGTTTGCGCGGCCTCGAGCGCACGCATCGTCATGATGCCGGAGGAAATGACCAGGGCGTCCTTCCCGTCACGGATCAGTTTGGCCTTGCCGAGTTCGAATTTGTAGTCATATTCGTCGAGCACGACCGGTACTTGGCCGCGCAGCAAGCGCATGTAGACCGGCCCGCGGTGCGCGGCGATGGCTGGCACCATTTGCTCGATCTCATGGGCATCGCAGGGATCGATGACGGTCATGTTTGGCATCGCGCGAAACAGGGCGACATCTTCTGCGGCCTGATGGCTCGGGCCATAGCCCGAGGTCAGCCCCGGCAGCGCGCAGACGATCTTCACGTTGCGATCTTCCTCCGCGATTGTCTGGTGTATGAAGTCGTATGCCCGCCGCGATGCGAACACGGCGTAAGTAGTGGCGAATGGCATGAAGCCTTCGGCGGCGAGGCCGGAGGCGGCGCCGAACAGAAGCTGCTCGGCCATGCCCATCTGGTAATAGCGGTCCGGAAATTCCTTCGCAAAGATGTGCAGGTCGGTGTACTTGCCGAGGTCGGCCGTCATGCCAACCACCTCAGGGCGGTGGCGTGCGAGCTCGACGAGCGCGTGTCCAAAGGGCGCAGGCTTCGTCTTCTGTCCCTCGGACGCGATCGACGCGATCATGGCGGAGGCGGTCAGGCGCGGCTTGCCAGGCTGAGGTGCTGATCTGACGGTTTTCATGCCTGCCTCCCGGCTTCGAGCGCGGCAAGCGCGAGCTGCCATTCGTACTGCTCGACGCGGATGAAATGGCTCTTCTCGCGCTGTTCCAGGAAAGGAACGCCCTTCCCCATCAGAGTGTCGGCGACGATCATCCGCGGCTTGGGCTCGGGATGGGATTTGGCGGCGTCGAACGCTGCAACCACGGCATCGAGATCGTTGCCGTCGATCCGCTGCACGAACCAGCCGAAGGCCTGAAGCTTGTCGACCAGCGGCACGAAGGCCATGACCTGCGTGGAAGGACCATCCGCCTGCTGATTGTTGACGTCGACGATGCCGATCAGATTGTCGAGCTTGTAGTGGCCTGCCGACTGGATCGCTTCCCAGACGGAGCCTTCGTCGAGTTCGCCATCGGAAAACAACGTGTATACCCGCGCCTCGGATCTCTTGCGCTTAAGTCCTAGGCCCATGCCGACGGCAATGCTCAGCCCGAGGCCAAGCGATCCGCCCGACATTTCCATTCCGGGCGTGTAGGAGGCCATGCCCGACATCGGCAGGCGGCTCTCGTCGCTGCCATAGGTTTCGAGTTCTTCCTCCGGGACAATTCCCGCTTCGATCAAAGCTGCGTAAAGTGCGATGGCATAATGTCCGTTGGAGAGCAGAAAGCGGTCCCGGCGGTCCCATGACGGATCTTCAGGCCGGTAACGCATGGCGTGGAAGTAGGCCACGGCGAGAACATCGGATATGTCCAGCGCCTGCGCGATATAACCCTGCCCCTGGACTTCGCCCATGCGCAGCGCATTGCGGCGGATATTGGAGGCGCGGTCCGCTAGCTTGGGCGCGTTGATAAGCGTATTGCTGGGCGTTTCCATCGATCTGGACCTTATCTCGCTGGGCTCAGTGGATAAGCATGCCGCCGTTGACGTCGATCACGGCACCCGTGACGTAGGCAGATAGATCGGAGGCTAGGAAGGTGTAGATACCGGCAACGTCTTCTGCCGTGCCGAGGCGATTGAGCGGAATGCCTTCCAGAATTTTCGCTCTCATTTCATCGTTCAGCTTGCCTGCCGTAATATCCGTGCCGATCAGGCCGGGCGTGACGCAGTTGACGCGAATCCCATCAGGGCCGAACTCCCGCGCCATCGCCTTGGCGAGGCCAAGGACCCCTGCTTTCGCAGCCGAGTAGTGTGGGCCGCCGAAAATGCCACCACCGCGCTGGGCCGAGACGGACGACATGCACGCGATCGATCCGGACTTTCGTGCGCGCATATGCGGGATCACCGCTTGCGACAGAAACAGGATACCCTTGAGATTGACGTCCTGAATTCGATCCCAATCGGCCGGCGAAATGTCCAGGAACTTGACCGGCTGGGTGATCCCGGCATTGTTGATCAGGATATCGATGCGTGCGAAGGTTTCGATCACGCGGACGACTGCCTGTTCGCAGAACGATTTGTCGGCGACGTTGCACGCCAGTCCAATGTGGGACTTTCCAAGCGATGCCGCAGCGTCCGCCGCGGCGCCCGCGTCGATATCCAGAATGGCCACCCGAGCGCCCTCGGCGGCGAATCGCCGGGCGGTGGCAAGCCCGATCCCGCGCGGCGAAGCCGCGCCCGAAATGATTGCCGTCTTACCGCTGAGCAGCATCAATTCCTCCCGCAAATTATTCTTTCCTTGCTGGATTAGGAATGACTCGCGGAGGCCTGCCGTACCAACGCACAGTTGTCACGGATCGATGAATCTGGTTCACTTATCGGATGATCCCGATATCCTCAATTCGTGCCTTTGAGGCCGCAGCCCGGACCGGATCGTTTCGCGATGCGGCGAATGAGCTTCACCTGACGCCGAGCGCCGTCAGTCACGCGATCCGCAAGCTGGAGGCCACGCTACGAACCGTTCTGTTCGAGCGCAGTGCGCGCTCTGTGCGGCTCACGCCAGCCGGCGAAAATCTGATGCGTCACACCGGGACGGCGTTCGATCAGCTCCGCCGCGGCCTTGAGGAAGTCGCCGCGCGCGGACCGCAACTGGTGCGCGTCCACTCCGCCCCAAGCTTTGCTGCGCAATGGCTGGCGCCACGGCTTGCGCAGTTTCTCGCTGCTTACCCGAAGCTCGAGGTTCGATTGGCCGCAAGCACGGATTATGCGCGCTTCAGCAACGATGATTTCGATATCGATATCGTCTACGGTCCGCCGCGCGCGGAAGCCGTCGAGATTGTTCCTCTACCGGAGGAGACGGTCACGCCGCTCTGCTCTCCCTCGCTCGCAAAATCGATAAGGAAGGCCGCTGATCTGCTCGATCAGACGCTCATCCGCTCAGACGTGAAGCAGGTGCAGTGGCATCAATGGTTCGCCGGGAACGGATTGGAAGCCCCCGCGCTCCACGGCATGAGGTTCGATCGGAGCTTTCTTGCGATTGCGACCGCTGCGGAGGGATTGGGAGTGGCGTTGGAATCAACCCTCCTGGCCGAGCGTGAACTGGCCAATGGGCGATTGGTTGCCCCATTGGCGGGACGCGCGAACGATATCAGTTACGTCGGTCACCGTCTCATCTATCCGCGCGCCAGCCGACAAAGATCGGCCGTACGAGCGTTTGCAGACTGGTTGCTGGCGCAACTCGATGGCGAACACGCCCGCTCCTCGCGATGAACTGCAGGTCTGGCTGGAGCTTGGTTCAGGGCAAACCTCTGCTTGGCGCCGAACAGCAACCTTGGCCGCCGGGGCGTCCGCGCCTGCGGAGAACCTCAGATCATGCATTCTTTATTGGTCTGGCAGCGAGCTATCGCTGATGCTCGCCGATCCATCTCTACAAGGCGATCATCGATGTAGCGCCTGAGCGCCGCAGCCGCGTTCAACATATAGACACGCATTGAGATCACTTCCCACACGTCACGGCTCGCGCGCGCCTGCAAACCGTTGCAAGATGCGCTCGACGCCAGCAGGCGTGAGCCGATCGCAAGCCAGCGGATTCTGCTCGCAGGAGGCGACGGCGAGCGCATCTTCTGCCCAAGCGATGCAACAGTGAAGCTCGCTTGCCAGGTCGCGCGCCTCATCGACTGGTCGGCGACCCTGGAGGCCCTGGCAGAGCTGGCGGTCAGCAGGGGTGCTGGACCTCGATCCGGGACATGCGCTCGCCGAATTGATGCAGGCCTTCCTTCCGGACGTCCGCTGCTACGCGGCCGATGGATTTCACACTTTCGATGGGCTTCGAAACTGGATAGCCTCTCAACAACGAAGATGCTCAGCCCCTTGATTCAACGAGGCGATCTTCCACGGCCCTCGGGCCGGCCTACCTACGTCATGGGGAGATGGTAGCTGACCCGCAAGGCCATCACTGGTCGGGGGTTGGGATGTCAAAGCCGAGCGGTAGAGCGGTATGTGACGATTTCTTTCAATGACTCACAGAGTTGGTCTATTCTGGACTTCAAAGTACGAGCGTATAGGTAGACCAGAACGGCAATGGCAAGGCGCCGAAACATCATCGCAATTCCCTCGCTGGGTTCTCTCGACAAGACCGCAGGCCGGGTCGGACAACAACTCACGCAGGCACTTCGCGAGGCGATATCAAACGGGATCTTGAAGCCGGGCGAACGGCTGCCGTCCACCCGCACCCTCGCTGCATCGCTCCAACTCGCGAGGGGTACGGTCATCGAGGCGTTTGGTCAGCTACATGCGGAAGGCTACCTCGAAGCGCGCGCCAGAGGCGGCACGATCGTGGCGAACGTCAATGGCGACAGCGAACTCGTGAGCCCACCGGAGGCATTCATCGAGCCGCCGCGGATCGGCCTTGTGTTGCGGGAGAACGTCGCCCGTCTTGCAGAGGTCGTGCAAACTCTTCGGCCCCAAGGGACGATGCCATTTGCAATCGCTCATCCGGCAGGCGCGGTCGCCCCGGATGACAAGTGGCGCCGTCTCGGTAATCGCGTCCGAGCGCTGCGCGTGGCTGCCCCGTCGGGATACATCGACCCGAAAGGATTGCCTGATTTGCGGCTCGCGATTACTGACTACGTTCGTAAAGCCCGTGGAGTGAAATGCGAGGCCGGCCAGGTCGTGATCACGGCGGGTACGCAGCAGGGTCTTTTTCTGGCTGCAACCGTTCTTCTTGCGGACGGAGACGCAGTATGGGCGGAAGACCCCGCCTATCCCGGTATTGTCGCGGTTCTCGGAAACTTCAACGTCCAGACCTCTCGGATTCCCGTCGACGCGCAGGGCATCGACGTCCACGAAGGCCTCGTCCGATGCTCGAAGGCTCGGGTCGCGTTCGTTACGCCATCGCATCAATATCCGCTCGGCATGCCGATGAGCATGGCGAGACGCACGGCTCTGCTGTCCTGGGC
This sequence comes from Bradyrhizobium sp. Kon56, assembly GCF_055807635.1. Lineage (NCBI taxonomy): Bacteria > Pseudomonadati > Pseudomonadota > Alphaproteobacteria > Hyphomicrobiales > Nitrobacteraceae > Bradyrhizobium > Bradyrhizobium sp. Kon56. Next base: position 139,212 of record NZ_JBVVOU010000018.1, read on the forward strand.
CCGTCAAAACAATGCCTGGATTGTCGAGGACGATTACGACAGCGAACTTCGCTACGCGGGACATCCATTTCCGTCCCTGCAGGGATTCGATCCTACACGTGTCGTCTATCTCGGGACGATGAGCAAAGTGCTCTTTTCCTCCATGCGGATCGGATACGCCATCGTTCCCCTTCCGCTGGTGGAGGCGTTCGCAGGCGCCCGTGCTCTTATTGACCGCCATTCTCCGACAGCCGATCAATATGTGCTCGCGCAATATATGCGCGAGGGCTATTTCGAAGCTCACATACGGCGCATCCGGGGCGCTTACGCAGAACGGCGCGCCGCCCTGATCTCCGCCATTAAGACAGAGCTGCCGTCCTGGACAGCGCTCCAACCAAGCGACCAAGGTATGCACCTGGTGCTTTGGCTTCCTGCCGGCCTCGACGACATCAAGCTAGCCGAGCAAGCACAGAAGGCCGGGCTGGTTGTGCGACCGATCTCGCCCATGTACCAAGATGCGCCTGCTCGGTTCGGTCTAATGCTCGGCTTCGGCGGCTTTTCCGTCGCGGAATTGCAGGGGGCCGCAGTCCGCCTGAAAGGTGTCCTTGAGGCATCGGTCCGCGCGAACAGAAAGGCCAAACTGTCCAAGCGCCCACGGATGGAAACTGCCAGATAATATCTGGATGGCCGCGCTCAGGTCTCTTTCGCAGCAATCGGCGCTCGCCGCGAACTTGAACATTGGGTTGGGGTGCTCCGCAGCGCGCCGGGAAGAACGCGCACTGATCTCCAGTTTTTGACTCCAACCAGACCTTTCGCCAGCGGCAGACGATCGTAGGGCGAATGAGATTATCCATGCTTGCGCAGGGCCGCCGATGGGCTTGGGCCCCGCCATACCCGAGGATCACAAGTAGGGCGTTGCGCCACGATTTCTCCGAGCATGTCGCTCCGTCGGATATGAGTCAGGCCTGCTCCGCTTTGGCCACAGCGGCGGCCAGCATTGCATCGCCGATCACATCCTTGCCCTGGGCCTTGAGCGCGTTCCCTGCACCGAGAATGTCCCGGACCTCTTTATTCTGACTAAGCTTCGACTTGCCAACGAGTCGTGTGATCTCGATCTCGATTCCGACGATCATCTTGAGCATCGTATCGATGTAGTCCTTGGGACTGTCAGTCATCTTCCAAGGATCGGCCTGCTTCGCCTCATGGATGCGCGTCAGCCGCGCGACCATGCCACGAACGTAACGCTCATCGTCGCGGATCGTCACGCGTCCGTACACATGAGCCACCATATAGTTCCAGGACGGGACCTGCTTCTTGAACTCGACCTTGCTGGGATACCAGTTCGGCGCGATGTAGGCATCCCCGGCGCGGAATACGATCAGCACCTCGTTCCCCGTAGCGATATCCTGCCAAATGGGATTTGCGCGAGCCACATGTGAATGAAGCACGCCCTGTTGCCCTTCCTTCGCGTGCAACTCGAAAGGTAGGTGATTTGCGTCGAGCCCGCTCTTCCCGTTGGTAAAGAGGATGCCGAGAGGATTTTTGTTGATGAGATCGTGAAGCGCCTCGGGGCGCGACTCGGCGAAATGTGGGGGGACGTACATGCTAGCTCCCTGGCAATTGATGAATGCCGCGCACGCTGCTCGCAGCATCAACGGGATTTCGTTCAGACCTCGGTCATCTGGAATTCACTCTTGTCTGCACCGCAATCGGGGCAGATCCACTCGTCGGGGACGTCTTCCCAGCGAGTGCCCGGCGGAATGCCCTCGTCCGGCCATCCCTCCCGCTCGCTGTAAACAACCCCGCAGAGCGCGCACATCCAGGTCTTGTAAACCGGTGCGCCGATCGCTGTTTCAGAGTGCAGGTGAGCGCTTTCATTGCTCATCTCGGGTCGCCTATGCTGTGGAGCATTCATGAGACCGATGTAGGCCAGAACTGGTTCATTCCATAGAGCCAGTCTGCGGCATTCTTGCTGTACCAGATTGACGTCCTCTGGTTTTGGTCAAGGCCGTCAACCCGGCAGTAGGAAGATCTCTCAGAGAAGAAGTGCATTTCTTCTTCGAGCAGCCGAAACTGGTCATCCGACTGTTGGACAGCCATGACCGCGAAGCCTTGGGTCCCTCAGCCACGCGCCGCCGCTTTCATCGGCAAAGGCTTGCGAGGCGTCGGCTGTGCATTCCATCACTTCCGATAAGAGCGCAAATGAGCCAGAACCGTCCAGCGGCCGGCGGCGTTACAAATGGCTTTGCAGCGAGCCACACGGCCGCTGCAGTCCTGAGCTTTGTCCAATTGCACTCAGGCGTGAAACGGGTCTAGCCATCATGCACGAAGATTGGCGCCGCGAACGTCAGTTGAAACGATTAACGGGCTGAGCGATGTTCGACTCGCATACGTTCTTTTTTGTTCCTGGCCGTGGCATTGTTTGTGGTGGTCACGCCGGGCCCGGGTCTCTTCTATATTGTGGCCCGGACGCTTGCTGGCGGCAGAAGTGAAGCGCTCGCATCGAGCGTTGGCCTGGGTACCGGAGGGCTTGTCCACGTTTTCGGCAGCACCGTCGGTCTGTCTGCCCGTGTTGTCGCAAGCGCACAAGCGTTCACCTTGCTAAAGATCGCCGGAGGCCTATATCTCATCTGGCTCGGGATCAAGGCGTGGCGCGAGGCAAGCGTCGATCCGATAGAATTGCAGACGACAGATGCGTATTCTGCTTTTCGCCAGGGCATCGTCGTAGAGGCGCTGAACCCGAAGACAGCCGCATGCTTTCTCGTGTTCATCCCGCAACTCGTCGACCCATCTGGGAGTGTCAGCATGCAGTTCATCGTCCTGGCTCATTTCGGTCGGACTCAACACGAGCGTAGACCTGATTGTGACCTATTGGGCTCCAAAGACGAGGGATGGCTTTGCAAAACGGCCCTCATTCTTCGTTAAGGCGCGATAGGCATCAGGCGCCATCATCTGCGGGCTGGGGCCGACGCTACTCTTCGCAGGCCGCACGAGTTCACCGCTGCCGAACTTCCGCGTCCGAATAGCGCGCAGAGTCTCCATTCGGCTACGAAGGACGCCTTGCCACCGGAGGTCCTTGCTTCACCGTGCAACGCGATCACGACCAGCGTCGATGCTGGTTCGACTTCGGCCGCGGTTTGGCCGTCCGGGCCGGCAGAACATGAAGGGACGCATCAACCGGCCGGGAGCAGGGCCCGCCACCGCAATCCAACGCGCTTGCCTCTGCTGCCTCTTTTGCTCTCGTGCTGGTGGATCTGGATACGTGATGAGAAACCGAGTTCGTGTCCACGGCCTAGAAATCGTCATCCTTCCTCGTGCTCGAAACGAGGAGTGCAGCGCGGAACGGGTGAGCGATGTCCGCAACGCCCTCCCGCCGGATCTTCAAACATCAGGCATCACCCGCCCGATCCTGAGCACCGTCAGGGTCGTCATCGAGAGCGGCCTCCCATTTGTTGCGGATTAGCGAGAAGGCGTGACATCGCTGGGATTCCCGCTAGTGTTTCGACAAGCGCATCGCCGCGATGCTTAGATCTGCGCCCCGGGAACTCGAACCATGTTGCTTCTTAACCATCGCACTGACCACCGGGCGCCTTTGGATGGTGCGGATGCCAACATGCTGAGTTGCGAAGCTGCGTGCGAGGTGGAGCGGTTTCTTAGATATCGCAATGGCCACAAGGAAACACCGCTGATTTCATTGCCGGGCCTCGCCACCGAGATTGGCGTGGGCTCGATCCAAGTCAAGGACGAGGGTCACCGGCTCGGCCTTGGCAGTTTCAAGGCTTTGGGCGGCTCCTATGCCGTGATCCGGCTCGTCTTAGAAGCAGCAACTCCGCGCCTCGGCAGGGCTGTCGACATCTCGGAGCTTCACGCACCTGAGGTGAAGGCCGTAGCACGGGGGATGACGGTATCCTGCGCCACGGACGGCAATCATGGCAGGTCCGTAGCGCAGGGCGCTCAGCTAGTGGGGGCGAACTGCGCTATATTCATTCACTCGGGCGTCAGCGATCAGCGTAGCGCAGCAATCGTCCGACATGGCGCGCAGATGATCCGCGTCAGCGGCAACTACGATGACTCCGTTGCCGAAGCATCCCGAGTTGCCGCAGAGAACGGCTGGATCACGGTGTCTGACACGTCCTGGCCGGGCTACGAGCGTATTCCTGGTCTGGTAATGCAGGGATATACCGCGCTCCTGACTGAAGCACTACGACAGTTGCCCGAACCTCCGACCCACGTCTTCGTCCAGGCAGGAGTCGGTGGACTTGCCGCAGCGGTCGCCGGACATTTTTCGGTGTTGTTAGGTGATAATCGCCCGTTCTTCACGGTTGTCGATCCATCGCGCGCAGCGTGCCTGTTTGAAAGCGCTCGAACCGGGCATCGTGTCAAGGTAGCTCATGGGCAGCCGACAGTGATGGCGATGCTCGAGTGCTACGAACCTTCGCTCGTCGCTTGGCGCATCCTTTCGCGCGCAGCCGACGCTTTTATGATTGTCGATGACGAGGACGCCGTCGCGGTTATGAACCGTTTGGCCAATCCCCGGGATGGTGATCCGGCTATCGTTGCAGGCGAAAGTGGCGGGGTTGGTCTGGCAGGGTTGCTGAAAGTTGCTGCCGATTCGACCTTGCGCGGCCTGATTGGTCTTGAACCTGACGCACGGGTCTTCCTCATCAATACGGAGGGTGCGACGGATCCTGGCGTTTACGAACAGCTCGTGGGTCAGTCTCTATCGCAAGTGGTCAGGAGAAGCTTGGAGGCCTAGACGCTCATGATCCGCGGCCCGTTCGGTGAACTCGTGACGGGGACGAAAGCCCAACAGAAGGCCAAGAACGAAGGCATCCAGCGATTGATCCTACGATTGAAATCCGCCGCAGATTTCTGCTTCCAACGAGGCCCGTACGCACGTTTTCGGCACAAAAGGCATCGCTTTGCCGTCTTGCCGCAAGAACAAGCGCTATGACTTTGGCGCTTTGCAGTCCAACCGCGTCCGTTCGCCTCATCGAATGATACAACAGCTTCATTTTCTTTGATTCGGCACACCGGCTATGAGCCGTTTCATAATTGCGATACAGCTCTCCGCGTAATCTGTCGATATGCGTGGACTCCTGATCGTTCTCACGGCTTTCGCGATCATGCTGGCGGCACGCGGCCACCGCCAAAGCGCGTTCATGCCGCGCCCGACCGCGCCCATGCCACCCGTCAACGTGCCCTAACGCCACGAGGTCTGTCGGGTAAGCGGTTGCCTGCGAGCGAACGCAGGGCAGATCGGGCCGGCAACAAGGGACTGCTAGGCTGATTTCGGCGCATTCTTCAGATAGACGACAGCGCGACGTCCCGCAGAGGTCAGCTGCCCCAGAGTCGTTTTTCCCGCCCGCACCGCTTGAATCAGTTGCTCAGCGACATACCGACGGCTCTCGTGGTCACCGCCATTCGGCAGTCCCGCACAGACCTGATCCAAGACCAGGCCCATATTCGCTTGAACCTCTCCCGTAAATTCGCTCACGCTCCATCTCTCCTTTCGACGGATAATGCGATAAGGCTAGTGCCCTCTTTGCACTCGGTATAGCGCACATTTGTCGAGCGGCTAAAAGCCTCTCGCGTGCAGAAGTGAATTCATGGTTTGTTTGACGCGGCTTGGTATCTTCGCAATTCGCGCGGCGCTTGCGTTCGAAACGATCCCGCCGCGTTCGAATCGTCTCCTTGCGAAGAGGACGGAAACGTCCCGTTCGGCTCGGATTTCCGGGCTCTCGCCAACCGCATTTCCCTGAGCGCCGGCCCAGCCTCACGCGGGCGCTATGGTCCTCACGTGGGCGGCCACGGCCCTCTGGTTCGGCGCGGGCGCCCGTTGCGCCGCAGTTCACGCGAGACTGTCGAATCAGCCCGCCCCAGGCGACGTCCAATCTGTTGGATCGATTGGCCCTGCACGTTGAGAGGCGCGATCCCTTCGCGCTCTACCAATGAGAGCTATTGCCCCGTGACCGCCTTTGCCGAAGATCTGAACATCGCTGGTGGCATGTCGCCCGCCTTTCGGAATAATCTGCTTCCGCGGCAGGTCGAGGGGGCGATCGGCAACATCTTGCAGATCGGCTCGACCCCATGCCCCGCACGATCATCGTCGATGCGATCATGGCTTGGACCGGCGGCCGAGCTCCGCCGTCGCAAAATAAGCGCTTGCCTTACGCAGGATCTCGTTGGCTGGCGAAGCTCGCGTTCTTCCGTTCCAGAGCCTTGGGCTTCTCGGCCAGCTCGGTCGGAACGCCGGCCCGCTGCCCACTGTCGATCTCAACCTTCTTGACTCAGTCATGCAAGGTCTGCGCGTGCAGCCAATCTTGGCCGCAATGGAAGTCACCGTCGTCCAGCGCGACCTGTGCTCGTTGCCTGATACAGAGCTATACGAACCCCTCGGGCTCGGGCTCGGGTGAACATTTGTCGTCGTCTTGCTTGTCATGGCTCCACCTTCTCAAGACTTGGAGCCTCCGCCAAACTCGCGGCGGCGGTTCAGATGGGCGCTCAATCCTGCAAGCGCTCAAACGCTGACGGCACGATTGAGTGAGTTTTGCTGTCAAGATGCTCTGGTCTACTCAGCTTCTGGCGGAGCGATCCGTTTGCAACCACGAGAGCACAAAACGAGGATGCCCGCCGGAACGCGGCGAACTGTCGCTCGATCTTGCTGGAAAAGTGCGCCGTGCCCCGAGACCAGCAGGAATTATGCGGCTCATTGAATAACAATGCCGAGATTGGCCAGAAAGGGAAGCGGAGCGGCGATTGCCGATCTCTATTCCTCGCCGCAGAGGTCGTTCATGGGCAGTCATGATCTTGTCTCCAGCAGTTTCCTCGGGCTGACCGCAGCCGGATTTGCGCTACTCTGCTCGAGCCTGCTTGTCCTCGTCTTCACATGAAGTGAGCCCCCCTCGTATGGCCCGTCTGGTCATTCAGTTCATCGACTGGACGGACTGCTTCCCGAGACTTTGAACGCTGGCACGGCTCCTGCAGGCCGTGAAGAGTATCGTAGCCGCCCAGCCAAAATCCTCGACGCGATAGCGGCCTCTGCCCGCAACCTTCGAAACAACCGTAAGCCCGTCACGCAACGCCGGTGAACTTTACCTAGAGAACTGTCTCCAGAAAGTCGTTGGTCCTAACCGCCGGCTCTGAACGGCATGACAGTGTTGAAGGTCGGCCGCAGCCGAGACTAACCTGGGATCTGCACCGGCAGTGCGGAATAACCGTGCACAAAATTCGATTGAACTCGCTCCGGTTCGCCGACCACATTTACCTCCAAACATCGATTCAGCATCTCCTCCCACAGGATTTTCAGCTGCAGCTCGGCAAGGCGCCTACCCACGCAGCGATGAATCCCAAATCCGAAAGAGAGATGTTGCCGTACATTTTCCCGATCGATGATGAAGCTGTTGGCTCTCGCAATGACCTCGTCATCTCGGTTGCCAGAGATGTACCACATCACAACTTTGTCGCCTCGCCTGATTCGCTTGTGGCCTATCGTGAAATCGTCCACAGCGGTCCGGCGCATGTGTGCAATGGGCGTTTGGTATCGTATAATCTCGGATACCGCGCCGGACACCAACGAAGCATCATCCCGGAGTTTTCGCATTTCGGATGGATTTTGGCTCATGAACAAGACGCCCCCCGTAATTGAGTTGCGCGTAGTATCGTTACCTCCAACAATCAGCAGAATGAGGTTCCCCAGGAACTCGCGGGGCTCCATGTTTCGGGTCGCCGGTGAATGCGCCATCATCGAGATCAGGTCACCGCGCGGCTCACAATTGATCCGTTCGCTCCAAAGCCTCGTAAAATAGTCCAGGCACTCCGACAGCACCACCTTTCGCTTTTCCCAGCTGTCGATCTGGTCGCCCATTTGTGGGGTCAAGGCAGCTACGTCCGACCAGTAGGTCAGCAACCACCGATCCTGAAATGGAAAATCGAACAGCGTGGCCAGCATTTGGGTCGTCAACTCGATCGAGACCCTGTCGACCCAGTTGAAGGTATCGTTGCGCGGCAAACCGTCCAAAATCTTCTGAACCCGCGAGCGGATCAAGCCTTCAAGGTTTGCCAAGTTCTCCGATGCCGCTATCGGACTGATAGTCTTACGCTGCTGAGCATGGAGAGGAGGATTCATTTTGATAAAACTGGGGGTCCAATACTCCTCCGGAGGGTCGACTATTGTGACGCTTCGCTCTGATGAGAATGTTGTGTGATTTGAGTCCACGGCTATGATGTCGCGGTATTTTGTTATCGACCAATATGGTCCGTATGGGCTGTTTTCGCAATAATGGACGGGATCTTCCCTTCGCAGCCGCTCGAAATAAGGCCAAACGGTATCATCCTCGAAGCGCTTGGGTTCGCTTACATCAAGGCGGCTCAGCGGGATATCAGTGCTCTCGCAGGCGCTTTCTGCCGATAACGCTGTCATGATTGTCTCGCTGACATTGGCCTGCACTTTTGCTGGATCAGCTGAGTGCGCTGTCTAGAGTTCGCGGGGAAGCTCGCTCGAAACACGACGAGCTTGGGTGGTGCACTAACGATGTGTCACGCATGTTCATGGCTCGACTTCGCGCGAGCTCCGGAATCTGAAATCATGCTACGGACTTTGGTTCGGTCACTGTCGACGAAGAATAATGGAAAGGCGAGCGAAGTCCCCTATCAGGATTGGGAGGCGCGCGAACGCGTCCTTTGTGGTAGTCAACATCAAGCCGCAAGTACTCGCAGCTGTGGCACCCAGCCGCTTATCGTCATTTTCTCGGGCAGGCAGCCCCTTTGCCACTCGACCACTTACATTGCGCGAGGTGACGGACGTCCGAACTGGCAACAAAGTATCTTCCATGCGCTGGGATAGAAGAGAATTGGCACAGCTGAAACAGCTCTGGTCCGAGGGACAGAGCGCCGCGCAGGTCGCAGGTCATCTCGAGTGCAGTCGCAACGCCGTTTGCGGCAGGCTGACTCGGTTGGGTCTCACTCGAGGTCACAAGCCACCAAGGTCGTGTCCCCGGTGGTGGTGTAGCTCGGTAGAGCAAAGCCGCCCGGACGCGCGCCTTCAAACAGCGCCGTAGCGGGCGGGCGGCTTTGCGGTGGTCACCGGCAGTTCTCCGGTAGGATCGGGTTGCGATACGCCAACGCAACCGAGGAACCACCGATGACCGACGACATGATGAACCTGCGCACGCTCGTGGAGAAGACCCCTGATGCCGATCTCTTGCGCGAGATGATTGGCTTTGCCGCCCAGCGCCTGATGGAGCTGGAAGTGGGAGGCCAGACGGGGGCGGCCTACGGCGAGAAGAGCCCCGAACGTCTGGCCCAGCGCAACGGCTACCGGGACCGGATCTGGGAGACCCGCGCCGGTGCGGTTGAGCTGCGGATTCCCAAGTTGCGCAAAGGCTCCTACTTCCCTGGCTTCCTGGAGCCGCGCCGCATGGCCGAGAAGGCGCTCACTGCCGTGGTGCAGGAAGCCTATGTGCAGGGCGTCTCGACCCGCTCGGTGGACGATCTGGTGCAGGCGATGGGCATGACCGGCATCTCCAAGAGCCAGGTCAGCCGGCTGTGCGGCGAGATCGATGACAAGGTGAAGGCCTTCCTCGCCCGTCCGATCGAGGGCGACTGGCCG